>JAGAYZ010000063.1 GCA_017940245.1 Muribaculaceae bacterium
CACCATTTTCTCCACCTCCAGATCAGGAAATCTCAACGGTTGGGGTATAGGCTGTTCAGCCTTCTCAACGCATCAGGTTATATGCGTCTTTTTATCAAAGATGACGCAATTCTGCAAATAATTATTTAGGACAATATTGCCTGTGACCCTCTTACGAGACTCGTCATATATGCGGTAAAAATACTATTTATTTCTTCAATTCACCATCACTCCAAAAAATAATTAATGTTTTTTAACGAAATCGAGCGGCTATCTCTTGCGGGTGTCGCCAGAGATGCGTAAATTTGAAGCGCTCTTTGGCAGAAACTCGTGGCTGGATAGCGGCGAGTGATTGGCAGGGAGCCCGGTACTGTAAAAAAGCGTCAAACGCTTTGTTATTGGCGGTTTGTGACTTCGCAAATGCAATTCAAAGTCAAGAATGCCGCAACGGTAGAAACTAGTAGGACATGGTTGCACCCATTCTTAATAGTGAAATCCACTGAAGGTGTGGCATAGCATGGGTTTCTGTGTTGCTCGTTCATCATTGAAGGGCAGTGCGAGAGGCTTAAACCGCAGGACGAGCGGAAAATACAGACTCCCACGCTATTTTTTGCATTGCCTTCAGTTAATTAACCAACTAACAACGCTCAATGGGGAGTGGGGCAAAATTTAAAGTATTTATGTTTCTTAAAAAACTACTAATCCCCTTTTGCCTGCTTATGTCGCTGGCATTTGCCGCTTCTGCCCAGGAAGGGTTTGATAACGGATTTGGGTTCAGAGTGAACGAGGATGGCGAAACGGTGACGTTAACTAGTTATGACCCGGAGCAACTTGAGAACCCCTGGTATGGCGAGCCCAACTGGCCTGATGTGACCATACCCAGCACTGTTGCCATTTGGGGTGACGATGGGTTTTTAGGCTATTTTGGCGTCAGCGCCATTGGCAACTACGCTTTTTATGACGGCCAACTGAAAAGCGTGACTCTCCCTGGCACGATATCATCAATCGGAGAGTCTGCATTTGAAAATTGCAGTGAACTGAATCATATCTATTTCGAAGAGAATCTACTAGATCTTTCATCAATTGGCTATCGTGCTTTCGCAAACTCTGGCTTGGAAGAACTAAACTTCCCTGAGTATTATATGTTGGAAAATCCCATAGCCATTGGCGACCAGGCGTTTCGGGAATGTGGAAATCTGACGAGCGTGTCAATCTCCAGTGTTGTTAAATCTCTGGGGAAGTATGCGTTTTATAAATGCCAAAACTTGACGAGTGCAACCATAAGCGATAATTCCATCGATGCACTCAACGATGGGGTGTTCGCGTCTTGCGGTAATCTTTCACAAGTGAGCATTGGTAATTCGGTGAAGAGCATCGGAGCATCCGCTTTTGATTGTTGCGAGAGTTTGAGCAGCATCAACGTGCCTAATTCAGTTGAGTCAATTCGCAAAGGGGCATTCTGGCGATGCTCCAACCTGAGCAGCGTGAGCATCGGCACCTCATTGTCAACGCTTGGCGAAGATGTATTTTCCTTCTGTGATGCACTGTCTACTATTACCGTTGCTGGAGGCAACAGCACTTTTGACTCGCGCAACAACTGTAACGCAATCATCCACACTTCCACCAACACACTGGTTGCCGGCTGCAAAACAACGGTGATTCCAGGCACGGTGCAGCGCATTGGCGACAAGGCATTCATCTACTGCACCATGACCAACATGAGAATCCCCGAATCGGTGAACCACATCGGCAACAATGCTTTCTTCGGCTGCCAGAACCTGGAGAATTTCAACATTCCAAATGCTGTGACCCAAATCAACGAAGGAGTGTTTGGCAACACATTTGCACTTAAGCAAATTACAATTCCAGAGTCGGTGACCTTGATCGGCAAAGACGCTTTCTTGACTGGCGGACTGACGAGCATCACAATTCCCAACTCAGTCACTACAATTGAAGAAAATGCTTTCTATAACAACACGCGTCTCACGAGTGCGACCATCGGCATCAATGTCACCCACATCGGCAAAGAGGCTTTTGAGGCATGTTGGAAACTGAACGAAGTGTACAGTTATGCCAATCCCGACAATCTGACCGTTGAAGAGGATGTGTTTGTAGGGATCGATTCTACGGCCATTCTGTATGTGCCGAGAGAGCACCTTGATGATTACAAAGCCTTATGGGGCAACTATTTCAGTGATGTTCGTCCAATAGGCGGCGATGTGTTGCCCGATGGTGACGTGAACGGCGATGGCCTCGTCGACGTGGAAGACGTGAATGCAACCATCAATATTATCCTTAAACTCAATAATCCGGACGAAAATCTTGGCTCTGCTGACCTTGACGGCAACGGCATCGTAGATGTCGAGGACGTGAACAGGCTCATCAACATCATCTTGGGAGGCAACTAATCCCTACATCTAAAAAAATAATAGTCTGATCGGGCAGGTCAGGGAGCGGCAGAAACCCTATCGCTCCCCGATCTACCCGATTTTTCCAGCAGAATCTAAAATTCGTGTGCCCCCACATCTTATATCAAAGATAAATCGGCTGAGAATGTGGTGCTGTTGGTTGTATCTTAAAGCCTATATAACTGAATTTTCAATTTTTTACATAAAAATACTTGCGGATATCTGAAAATGATAGTAAATTTGAAGTCCAATTTATAGCGTTATCATTATTAACTAAACTTTAATGTCAATGAGAAAATTTTATCTGTTTTTGGCTGCTGCAGCCCTCTCGATAACGGCTAGCGCAGGCATCACAAAATTTGAGCGCGTGTCGCACCAGTCTCCAGCGCAGACCACGACCGAGGTGATGCAGAACAAGTACCAAGTGAACAAACTGGATTTAGCCCAACTGGGTGAACAACACAATGCCAGCGCCACCAGCCGCAAGGCTCCGCGCCGTGCCGGTGAAATCATCACCACGGCTCCCGAGGGCGAATTGAAGCACTACACCCGCGCCGGCCATGCCATGTATCGTAATGGTTACAGCTTAGCCGAGGGCGACCAGTCGGGAATTATGCAGGTAGTATATGCTGCCGATGGCGAAGTGTATATGCTCAATCCTGTGAGCAATTTTGCTACCGGAGCTTACGTGAAAGGAACTCTGGAGGGTAACACCATCACAGTGCCTGTGGGCCAGCAACTGTATAACTGGACCGAGCAAGGCTATGGTGCCGAACTGGCATGGGTCAACATCACCCGCAATGATAACGGGGGCTTTTCGGCTGCCGAACAAGACGCCGCAACCACACAGGTGACCTACACCGTGGATGAGGCTGCAGGCACCATCACTCTGGAGGGTTCCAGCGACACACACATGCTGGGTGCCATCTATGACGACGACCACACATTTGTGGGCTATGCCGACTGCAACTCGGTGTATACCTTCACCGAGGTGCCCGAGCTGGTGACGCCTCCCGCAGGCATCGCAGCCGAGGAATATTACTACACCGGCAAGTATGACGGCGGCAATGGTGATGAGGAACTCAACACTAAGGTGAACGTTGTCAAAGACGGCAACGACATCTACTTCCAGGGCCTGAGCAAGGTGAGCGATACCAGCGGTATCAACACCGACTCGTGGGTGAAAGGTAGCATCGACGGCAACACAGTGACCATCCCCATGAACCAGTTCATCGGTGAATATAATGGTGAATTCACTTATCTCACCGGTGGTTCGCTGGATACCGGCGCCATGATGGACATTACGCTCACCTACGATGCCCAAGCCGATGCCTATACCGCCAATGTGGACTACTTCGTGAACTCTGAGTTGAATCGCATCTACTACTATATCCGCTATGCTGCCGGCAACTTGATTAGCAAGGAAGCTCCCGTGCTACCCGACAAGGTGACACCTCCCGCAGGCATCGAGCCGGTTGCTTACCAGTATTGGGGCGCATACCGCCACAGCTCGACCACCGACCTGCTCAGCTCGGTGAACGTGGTGAAGGACGGCAACGACATCTATTTCCAGGGTCTGGCCAACGGCAATGCCGACGACCAGTATCTGCCCGAGGCTTGGGTGAAGGGTACCATCGACGGCAACAAGGTGACCATCCCCACCGGACAATTCCTGGACAAGGTGGGCGTTGACCTGGTGTATCTGATTGGTATCGACGCTGCCGGTGAGAAGATTGCCGACCTGACCATGACCTACGACGAGCAGGCCGACACCTACACGCTCGACAACTACTATGCCGCTAACACTGCTCCCGATGCCTTCAGCATGGTGATGTACTTCATGCCCGGCAACGTGATTGGCAAGGAGGCTCCCGCCACTCCCGAGGAAGTGGTCGTTCCTGACGAGCTCACGCTCTACAACTACATTCTGAGCACCTATGAGGTGACCGGCCAAGACGAGCAAGGCAATCCTAAGTTCAATCCCGTTACGCTGCCCATCACTGTGGGTGTGGATGCCGACTACAACATGTACATGAAGGGCTTGTGCCAAGACCTGCCCGAGGCATGGGTGCGTTGCCACTATGACGACGATTACAACCTGGTTATCCCCACTCGCCAGTACTTCGGCACCAAGGTGGAATCCTTCTATGGAATGACCTTCGAAGATCCTCACTACCTGCTGGGCTTGGGCGAGAACGGCTTCACCGACGTTGTGCTGGTCTATGACCAGGAGAACGATGCCTATGTGAGCCAGACCGAGGCCATCCTTGACAACGCTATGCTGAACACCGTCAACTACTACCACTATTACGCTAACCCCACGCTGAAACTCGTGGAAGACAAGGCCGCTAAGCCTGCCAACCCCGAAATCACCGACTTCGGTTACTATGCCGACTATGGCTATGGATTCGTGGAGTGCAACATTCCTCTGGAAGACGTCAATGGCGAAGGTCTGATTGCCGACAAACTGTATTATCGCATCTATAGCGACATTGAACGCGATGTGCAGCAGCTCACCTTCGGTCCCTCGACAGGTTACACCGCAGTGGAACTGGATATGACCGAGATTCCTTACTCGTTCACCGACGACTACGACATCTATGCTAACGGTAGCCGCGTGTATCTGAACCACAGCGACGTGAGCGAGTACAACCGCATCGGTATCCAGACCGTTTACTACGGTGGCATGAACATGCCCGGTGCTCCCCGTCGTGCCGTGGCCGAACCCGCCGAGAACGAGAGCGAAATCGTGTGGTACAACATCAAGGACTACGTGAACACCGCTATCAACGACGTGAACGCCGACAAGGCTGTGAAGAGCGTGCGCTACTACAACGTGGCCGGCTGCGCAAGCGACGTGCCCTTCAATGGCTTGAACATTGTGGTCAAGACCTATGCCGATGGTACTACCAGCACTGCAAAGGTGATCAAGTAAAATAGCACCAAGAACCAAGTTTGGCAGTGCCACTTGGTTGAAATAAAAGGCTCGACAGGAAATGAAATCCTGCCGAGTCTTTTGTCTTATTTGTACTTTGGACAGTAGCAAGGTCGTTGGTCGGCGGCAATGTGGTTGTTGCCGGGCTGGAAATGTACAATTGATAAAGCGCTATAACATTAAGCACCGAACTTGGCTCAGCGATAGGGAAATAACCACTTTATCTGGTATTAATTCATAGACAAAAAGTTGCATACTTTAAGAATTTTGACGAAATTTGCAAAAAAAATGCGCACTATGGTGATTCTGTCGCTGGAAATTGCTGAATAATCGGCGACTCGCGCATTTGATTATTAACTATTTATATCCTCAACGTGCGATTCACATATGTCAAATCTTGAACCACTGATTGCCGATCTTGCGCTAATTCTGATTTGCGCAGGCGTGATGACGCTCCTTTTCAAGAAACTTAAGCAACCCATCGTCTTGGGTTATATCGTGGCGGGCTTCCTGGCCTCGCCCAATATGCCCTACATGCCCAGCGTGACCGACATGCACGGCATCCATGTGTGGAGCGAAATAGGAGTCATATTCCTGCTTTTCGCCCTGGGCCTGGAATTCTCGTTTAAGAAAATACTCAAAATGGGAGCTGCGCCCATCATAGCAGCCGTGAGCATTATTCTGGCTATGATGTATGTAGGCTCGTTTACAGGCTCGTTATTTGGGTGGAGCCAGATGGACTGCATCTTTCTGGGTGGCATGTTGGCCATGTCGTCGACCACCATCATTTTCAAGGCCTTCGACGATATGGGCCTCCGGCAGCAACGCTTTGCCGGTCTTGTGCTGAGTGTGCTCATCATCGAAGACATCCTGGCCATCGTGCTCATGGTGATGCTTTCTACCATGGCAGTGAGCAAGGAGTTTGAAGGAACTCAGATGCTCAAATCCATCTTGCAGCTGGCCCTGTACCTGGTGCTTTGGTTCACTGTGGGGCTGTATCTCATTCCCATTGCGCTGCGCAAGCTAAAGCCGCTAATGAACAGCGAGACCCTGCTCATTACGGCTCTGGCACTCTGTTTCGGCATGGTGGTTGCGGCTTCGGCTGCTGGTTTCTCGGCCGCCTTCGGAGCCTTCGTGATGGGAAGTATTCTGGCCGAGACTGTCGAGGCCGAGACTATCGAGCATCTGGTGGCTCCCGTGAAAAATCTGTTCGGAGCCATTTTCTTCGTCTCGGTGGGTATGATGGTCGACATGGCGCTTATCATCGAGTATATCGTTCCCATCGTCAGCATCATCGCCGCTGTGATGCTGGGGCAGACCATCTTGAGCACTTGCGGATTCCTGCTTTCGGGTCAGTCGCTGAAAACATCTATGCAGTGCTCTTTCTCGCTGACACAGATTGGCGAGTTTGCCTTTATCCTCGCCACCCTGGGCACATCGCTTCACGTCACCAGCGATTTCTTATATCCCATCGTTGTGGCCGTGTCGGTGTTCACCACATTCACCACGCCCTACATGATTCGTTTGGCCGAACCGGCTTATCGTGCCCTGTCGCGCATCCTGCCTGCCAAGTGGATAGCCAGACTTGAACATAACACCGACGAGAGCGACGAGCACGCGCCCGACGAATTGCAACAAGTTTATAAAGCGGGCCTCAAGCGTTTTATCTTCTATATGCTCATCAACAGTGTGCTTTGCATAGCCGTCATGGCCATCATGCTCTATTATGGTGAGCCGCTAATAGCCGGCATTGTTCCGGCACAGTGGGTACGCCCCGTCACGGCTGTCATTACCACTATCTTATGCTCTCCATTCCTGTGGATGCTGATGCGCGCCGGAGCCGACACTCCCGAGGTGGACATGCTGTGGAATAGCGGAGCGCGGTGGCGTGTCAGGCTGACGGCTTATGGCATGTTGCGCCTTTTTATAACAGCCATCTTTGTGAGTTACATCGTCGACTACGCCGTGCCTTGGAGCAGCATGCTCGGCATCTTTGCGCTGGTAGCCATCATGGCCGTCATTTTCTACTCGCGTTACCTGAGAAAACAGAGCGCGAGAATGGAACGCAACTTTACTACCAACCTGAGTGCGCGCGAAAAGATGAAGCAACAGCAGTAACCCTCTGACAATTAATTAGAAATTAATCAATCTATATATAGAAATGAAAAAGAAAGGTGTGATAAAATGGGTTGCCGCAATGGCTACCATAGTAGTGGGCTTCTCCTCGTGTAACAACGACAAGCTCCAAGAAGTTCAAACATCGTATGAGACAATCACTGTCACAAAGACCGACATTGAGCTTCCATATAAGTTTAGTGCTCGAATGAAAGGTCAGAACGATGTGACGATTACGCCCCAAGTGAACGGCCAGTTAACGAGGATTTGTGTGACCGAAGGTCAGCAAGTGAGCCGCGGGCAAACCCTTTTTGTGATTGACTCGCGCAACGCGCAGGCCGACTTGCAGTCGGCACAAGCCAATTTACAGGCCGCTCAGGCCAATTTGCAGGCTGCACAGGCTCAGGCCAATAGTGCTAAACTCGAGTATGAGAGCAACAAGAACCTCTACGACAAGCAAATCGTGAGCAACTACACACTCGAGAACTCGCTCAACATCTATCGCCAGGCGCAGGCCGCCGTCACGCAAGCGCGTGCGTCGGTCAAGCAAGCCCAGGCCGCTGTGAGCCAGGCGCGCGTTAACTTGAGTTTCTGCACTCTGACCGCTCCTGTGTCGGGCATGATAGGTGAAATCATGGTGCGCACGGGCGACCAAGTCTCACCCGCCACGCAGCTCACCATCGTGAGCGGAAATCGCCAGATGGAAGCGTGGTTCTCGGTGCCCGAGTCGATTCTTGAAGCCGGCGTTGCCGAGGGGATAGAACAAAGTACAAAAAACGCGTATATTGCTCAACTGCCCGATGTGACCTTTGTGATGAAGAACGGCACGGAATATAGCCACAAAGGCCGCGTTTCAAGCCTCACCGGCGTAGTCGATGCCGCAACCGGTTCGCTTGCTTGCAAGGCCACCTTCCCCAATCCCGAAGGCCAGTTGTATTCAGGCATTCAAGGCTCGATCGTGATGTCGTTTGCCGAGAAAGGCGTGATGGTGATTCCTCAGAACGCTGTGGTACGACTGCAAGACAAGTCGCTTGTATATAAGGTGAAATCCGATAGCACTGCCACCGCAGTTGATGTCACCGTAGAAGACACCGGCAACGGCAAAGACTTCATCGTCACCAGCGGCCTCAACGTGGGCGACCGCATTGTCACAACAGGAGCCAATAACGTGACCGAGGGACAGAGAGTGCTGTTTCCCGAAGTAGCTAAGAAAAAATAATTTCCTGCCGCACTATGAAGAATAATATTTTTATCAACCGATATGTGATGGCGTGTGCCATCTCTATCGTGATAGCTCTGGTAGGATTTATCTCTATGACTACACTGCCGGTTGAGCAGTACCCCGACATTGCCCCGCCCACGGTAATGGTTTCGACCAGCTACTCCGGTGCCGACGAGAACACGGTGATGAAATCGGTTATCCAGCCACTGGAAGAGGCCATCAACGGTGTGACCGACATGACCTACATGACGTCCAAGGCATCGTCGAACGGTAGTGTGCAAATCAGCGTCTTTTTCAAGCAAGGCGTTGATGCCGACATGGCGGCGGTGAATGTGCAGAACCGTGTGACACGTGCGCAGGCTTTACTGCCGGCCGACGTGAACAAGGTGGGTGTGACGGTGCAGAAACAACAGAGCAACATTCTGCAAATCTTCGCCGTGAAAAGTGCCGATGGCAAGTACGACGAAGACTTCATCTCTAACTATGTAGATATCAACATTAAGCCACGCCTAATGCGCATTACAGGTGTGGGTAATGTGATGAGCCTGGGCAACACCTATGCTTTGCGCATCTGGCTGAAGCCCGACGTGATGGCGCAATACGGGTTGACACCCGACGACGTCTTCGCGGCCATCGGCGGACAGAGTTTCGTGTCGTCTACAGGCTCGCTGGGCGAGCAGTCGGAGAACGCCTACCAATACACGATGCAGTACAAAGGCACGCTCAAGAGTGTCGAGGAATTCAACGACATCGTGTTGCGCACTAGCGAAGGCGGACACCTGCTGCACCTGAGCGATGTGGCCGAAGTGAAGATTGGAGCCATGAGCTATAACTTCACGTCTAACATACAGGACAAGCCAGGTGCCCTCTTTATTGTCTTCCAAGCCCCGGGAGCCAACGCAACTGAAGTGAATGCCCGCATCAACAAGACCTTTGAGGACATGAAAGCCTCGATGCCGGCCGGATTGGAGTTTGTCACCATGATGACCAGCGACGACTTCCTGTTTGCCGCTATCCACAATGTGGTGGAAACGCTGGTGATAGCCATTATCCTCGTGGTGCTTGTCGTGTTCTTCTTCCTTCAGAATTTCAAAGCCACCATCATTCCTTCGATATCCATCATTGTGTCGTTGCTGGGCACATTTGCCATCGTCAAGATGGCGGGCTTCTCGCTTAATATCCTGACGCTTTTCGCCCTTGTGCTGGCCATTGGTACGGTGGTCGACGATGCCATTGTGGTGGTCGAGGCCGTGATGGCCAAGATGGAAGGTGGCATCAGCGATGCACGCGAGGCCACACGCCAGGCTATGAGCGAAGTGTCGGTAGCCGTAATCTCGTGTACGCTGGTGTTTATGGCCGTGTTTATCCCTGTGACATTCATGCCAGGCACCTCGGGCACGTTCTTCACGCAGTTCGGCGTGACCATTGCCTCATCGGTCGGTCTGTCGTGCGTTTCGGCCTTGACATTGTGCCCGGCCCTGTGCGCTATTATGATGAGAGTCACCGAAGGCAAGAAAGAAGGCAAGGGCATCACTTACTACACCAAGAAGGCCTACAACTTGAGCTACACTGCTATCTACAACAAATATAGCAGCAGTGTGCAGAAGTTCATCAAGCGCCCCGTGCTGGCATGGAGCATATTAGCCATAGCCGCCGTGCTGCTGGTGCTCTTCATGAATAGCCTCCCCTCGGGCCTGGTTCCTCAGGAAGACCAGGGCGTCATCATCGCCGAAGTGCGTGTTGCTGAAGGAAGTACACTCAAACAGACGCGTGAAATTGTGAAGCAGGTTGAGACGAAAATCAAGGATATCCCCGAGATGGAGAGTTTTGCCGTGTGCTGCGGCTACGGTATGGTGTCTTCGGCCGAAGCCTCCAACTTCGCCACATTCTTCATCCGTCTTAAAAACTGGGGCGACCGCCCAGGAATCAACCATATCATCGACCTGGTTGCTGCTCGTTTCTACTATGCCTGCCAAGAAATCAAGGACGTGCAAGTGACACCGGTCCAAATGCCTCAGATTCCCGGCTATGGTACTAACAATGGTGTCAGTCTGATTGTGGAAGACCCCACCGACGGCAACCTGTCGGAGTTTGCCAAGCACACCGAGAGGTTCCTGGCTAAGTTGACCGAGCGACCAGAGATCGGCTCAGCCATGTCGACCTACTCCGAGCGTTACCCCAAATATGAAGTTGACGTTGATGCCACTCAGTGCGACCGTGCCGGTGTGTCGCCGGCCTTGGTGCTCAACACGCTCGGCTCTTTCTGTGGTGGCGCTTATATCGGCAATTTCAACCAGTTCGGTAAGGTGTATCGCATCTTGGCGGCCGCCTCACCCGAGTATCGTCTCGATCCGTCGGCGTTGAACAATATATTCGTGCAAGTCAATGGCGGCAAGATGGCACCCATTTCCGAGTTTGTCTCGCTCAAGGAGATTGTGGGTCCTGCGAGCGTTGAGCACTTCAACCTGTTCCAGGCTATCACGTGCATGGTTCTTCCCGAAGGCGGCTACACCGAGGGTGATGCCCACAAGGCTATCGCCGAGGTGTTCAAACAAGAAATGCCTGCTACGGCCACCTATGAATATAGCGGTATGTCGCGCGAACTGGAAGAAACTTCCAACTCCAACGCCACGGCCTTGATCTACGTCATTTGTGCCATCCTGATTTACCTCATTCTGGGCTCGCTCTACAACTCCTGGTTCACTCCCTGGGCAGTGCTGCTGAGCGTTCCGTTCGGACTGATGGGCGCCTTCTTGTTTGCCTATTGTGGAAACCTGCTGGGCTTGCCCGGTATGGACAACAATATCTATCTGCAGACGGGTGTGATTATGCTTATCGGCTTGCTGGCCAAGACGGCAATTCTAATCACCGAGTTTGCCGACGAGCGTCGTGCACAAGGATTCAGCATTACCGAAGCCGCATTCTCGGCCAGTAAAGAACGCTTGCGTCCCATCTTGATGACCGTGGCCACAATGATTATCGGTATGGTTCCCCTGGTAATAGCCGGTGGAGCCGGTGCCAATGGAAACCGTGCGCTCGCTTTGGGCGTTATTGGCGGTATGAGCGTTGGTACCATCGCCCTTGTCTTCGTCGTGCCGGCTTTCTACATTGTGTTCCGCAACTGGCATGAGAAATTCCAAGGTCCGATTCAAAATGAGCAAAAAATTGACATAACCCCCGAAAGCAATGAACAGAAATAAACAAGCATTCCTCATAGTCGTGTTAAGCCTGCTCGCATCGAGTTGCGGCTTGTACGACAAATACGAGTCACATAACACGATTCCGGCCGGCATCATCGGCATGGAAACAGCGGCCGATGCGCCGGCGCCCGTCTCATGGCGCGAGTTCTTCACCGACCCGTTGCTGCAACAACTCATCGACACGGCGCTCACGCGCAATACCGACCTGAAAGCAGCACGCATCGCTGTGGAGCAAAGCGAAATCTCATTGAAGATGGCCAAGAAGGCCATTCTGCCCTCGTTCTACATCTCGCCCTCGGGCTCGATAGCCAACTTCAACAGCAACACATCGAAAACCTACGACGTGCCGCTGCAAATGAATTGGAACCCCGGGCCGATAGGAAATTATACCAATAAAAAGCGTGCAGCACAAGCTGTTGTGTTCCAGGCTCAAGCAAGTGAAGATGCCGTGCGTGCCAACTTGATTTCGGCTGTTGCACAACACTATTGCCTACTGCAATTGCTCGACCGTCAGCTCGACATCCTCACGCAAACCGACAGTCTGTGGAACGCCTCGCTCGAAGCCCAGAAAGTGCTTTGGCAAAACGGCAAAATTTATTCCACGGCCGTCAATCAGCAGGAGGCGTCGTGCCTGAACGTGAAGACGCAAATCGTCGACGCGCGGCGCAATATTCGGGCCATTGAAAACGAAATTTGCCGCCTGCTGGCCATCGCTCCACAGCCCATCGAGCGCAATCGCTGGGGCAAATACTCCATCACACCCCTGGGTACCGAGCGAGTCGCGGCCTCCTTGCTGGCCAACCGGCCCGACGTGCGCATGGCCGACTTCGCTATGGAGGAAGCTTTCTACAACATGCAAGCCGCCCGTGCCGCATTCTATCCCGGCTTGTCGCTCTCGGGCTCGGTGGGGTGGACCAACAATGCCGGTGGCCTTGAGGTGAACCCGGGTAAAATCCTGTCTAGCATCATAGGCTCGATTGCGCAACCCATCTTCGCCCGCGGCCAACTCAAAGGTAATCTTGAGCTGGCACGCCTCAACTGCGAGAACCTGCGCCACCGCTATGTGCAAACCGTGGTCGATGCCGGCAATCAAGTAAATGAAGCTCTTGCCGACTGTCAAGCTGCCAGCGAAAAACAGGGTTACTATCAACGCCAAGTGGAAGTTTTGCGCCACGCCTCCAGCGGCACCCATGAGCTCATGGACAATGGCAAAGCCACCTATCTGGAGGTGATTACCGCCCAAGAGACGCTGCTCAGTGCGCAGCTGAACGAGGCCATGAACATGTACGACGCGTCGTGCGGCGTTATCGCCCTTTACATTGCTCTGGGCGGAGCCACGCGCTGACGCTTGCCCGCCTTGTCCTCATCATTGACAGAGGCCCACGACAATGCCCAGAGCGCATTGTCGACCCGTCGAACAGCACACACGCCGCCGCAGAAGCCAAAACGGCCTGCGACGGCGTGCGTTGCATTAGAGTGGGCTAAAGCGATTTGTAGCCTAAAAAATCAGGCTGAACTGCAATCATGGAGTTCAGCCTGTTTAGTGCCTTGCGGCAGGCAAGAATGTGAAACACACAGAGCGCGTTTACTTCACGATGATGAGGTAGTAGTTCTTCTTGCCGCGCTGGGCCAGGATGTACTTGTCGTTGAGCAGCATGGAGGTGCTGGCCGGAGTGTTGGGGTCGGCCAGTTTTTCCTTGTTGATGCTCACGCCGCCGCCCTGGGTGAGCTTGCGCATCTCGCCCTTGCTGGGGAAGACGGCGGCATTCTCCACGAGCAGGTTGATGAGCGGCGTGCCGGCTTCAATCAGGTCGCGGCTCACCTCGAATTGTGGTACGCCTTCAAACACGGCCAGCAACGTGTCTTCGTCAATCTTGTGCAAGATGTCCTGGGCCTTGTTTGAGAACAGAATTTGTGAAGCCTCAACGGCCATTTCATAGTCCTTCTCGCTGTGCACCATGATGGTGATTTCCTTGGCCAGTCGCTTCTGTAGCGGGCGCAGACCGGGATCTTGAGCTTGCTCGGCCTCGAGTGCCTCAATTTCCTCGCGAGGCAGGTCGGTGAAGATGCGGATGTACTTGGCCGCGTCCACATCGCTCACGTTGAGCCAGAACTGGTAGAACTTGTAGGGCGATGTGCGCTTGGGATCGAGCCACACGTTGCCGCTCTCGGTCTTGCCAAATTTGCCACCGTCGGCCTTGGTGATCAGCGGGCAGGTGATAGCGAAAGCTTCGCCTCCGTTCATGCGGCGGATGAGCTCGGTGCCGGTGGTGATGTTTCCCCACTGGTCGCTGCCACCCATCTGCAGCTTGCAGTTCTCGTTCTCATAGAGATGCAGGAAGTCGTAGCCCTGCAAGAGCTGGTAGCTGAACTCGGTGAACGACATGCCGTGGTCGGCATTGGCTGCCAGGCGCTTCTTGACCGAGTCTTTGGCCATCATGTAGTTGACGGTGATGTGCTTGCCCACGTCGCGGATGAAGTTCAGGAACGAATAGCCCTTCATCCAGTCGTAGTTGTTGACAAGGATGGCATGGTTGGGTGCATCGCTGTCGAAGTCGAGGAAATGTGCCAGTTGTTTGCGGATGCATTCCTGGTTGTGGCGCAGGGTTTCCTCGTCGATGAGCACGCGCTCCTGGCTCTTCATCGACGGGTCGCCTATCATTCCGGTTGCACCGCCCACCAGCGCGATAGGACGATGTCCGGCACGCTGAAAGTGCTTGAGCATCATGATGCTCACCAGGTGACCGATGTGCAGCGAGTCGGCGGTGGGGTCGATGCCTACGTAGGCCGACGTCATTTCTTTCTTGAGTTGCTCTTCTGTGCCGGGCATGATGTTGTTGATCATTCCGCGCCACGTGAGTTCTTCTACAAAATTAATTTTACTCATCGAGTGAGAGGTGTTTTTTATAATTAATGTGTAAATGAATTGAAATAGAGCGCAAATTTACGACTTTTTGGCGGAAAATGCCTAACTTTGCGCCAAAATCGAAAAAAAATATCAAGATGGAAAAAGTACAATTTGGAAAATATGTAGAGTTGGCCTACGAAATCTTCACCGTTGATGAGACGGGATCTACCTCGGTATATGAATTCACCGCAGATCATCCCGACGGATTTGTATTCGGTCAAGACCTGGGCATGATTGAGGCCTTCACGCAGCACATCGGTGAACTGTCGATGGGCGACGCGTTTGATTTTACTCTCGAGCCGGCCGAGGCTTTCGGCGAGCGTAAGGCAGAGATGGTGATGGACATCCCGCGCACCACTTTTCTGGTGGAAGGCGAGTTTGACAACGAGCGTGTGTATGTGGGAGCCGTGGTGCCCATGCAGACCAGCGACGGCTACCGCATCGACGGCTTTGTCAAGGCCATCGATGAGGAGAACGTAACGCTCGACTTCAATCATCAGCTGGCAGGCCAGCGCGTGCGCTATGCCGGCAAGGTGCTGCTCGTGCGTGATGCCACGCCCGAGGAACTCGCACCCAAGCACGGCTGTGGCGGCTGCGGCGGTGGCTGCGGACACGACCATGACCATGGCTGTAACTGCGACAGTTGCGGCGGTTGCGACTGATAATGGCCTGAGGACCGTTGTCGTGCGCGATGAGCCATGATTGTGGAGCCATAAATAATGATGATTCTTCAATAAATATAAGGAATAGACTAAATTGAACAAAAAACCTACAGATATGGAAAAAGTAGTGAGTGGAATACGCCCCACGGGCAACCTGCACCTGGGCAATTACTTCGGTGCCGTGCGCAGTTTTGTGAAAATGCAAGACGAATATGACTGCATGTTTTTCATTGCCGACTGGCACTCACTGACCACTCATCCCAAGCCTGGCGACATCCAGCAGAGCGCGCGCACCATCTTGGCCGAATACCTGGCTTGCGGCATCGACCCCAAGAAAGCGCCGATTTATATCCAAAGTGATGTGACCGAAACGCTGGAGTTGTACCTGTACCTGAACATGAACATGTACCTGGGCGAGCTGGAACGCGTCACCACGTTCAAAGAAAAAGCCCGTAAACAGCCTGACAACGTGAACGCCGGCTTGCTCACTTATCCCACACTCATGGCCGCCGACATCCTGCAGCATCGCGCCGCCAAGGTGCCTGTGGGCAAGGATCAGGAGCAAAACATGGAAATGGCGCGCAAGTGTGCCCGCCGATTCAATAATATCTATGGTGTGGAATTCTTCCCCGAGCCGCAGAATTTTTACTTCAGCGATAAGGCAATCAAGATTCCCGGCCTTGATGGCAGCGGCAAAATGGGAAAGAGCGAGGGCAACTGCATCTACCTGCGTGACGACGACAAGACCATCCGCAAAAAAGTGATGAAGGCGGTAACCGACAATGGTCCGCAAGCACCCAACAGCCCTCGCCCCGAGGTAATCGAGAACCTGTTCACGTTTCTGCGCATCGTGAGTGCTCCCGAGGTATATGACCACTTCGACGCACAGTGGAACGACTGCTCGCTGCGCTACGGCGACCTCAAGAAGCAGATTGCCGAAGACCTGTGTGCCATGGTGGCACCCATCCGTGAAAAGATTGAGGCCTACAGTGCCGACACCGCCTTGCTCGACCGCATCGCCCGCGAAGGGGCCGAGGTGGCTCGCCAGAGTGCCCGCGCCACGCTCAACGAGGTGCGTCGCATCATTGGTTTCCGCATCTGAAAGGCACCGAAGTGATATGTACGTTCTGCTATGAAGTGGTGGCTTCTGATATCGCTGGCTGTGGTCATGGCGCTCGCATCGTGCCATGGCGAACGCATGAGCGACCAAGTCATTACGCAGAACGATGCGTTTACGCTCACTGGCGACAGCCTCATCGAGGGCGGCATCGTGGCCACAGCCGCCACACCGCTTCACATCGAGTCGGGACTGACACGTGAGCGTCTAGATTCCATTGCAGCGGCCTATGCCCGCCAGTCGGGCAACGATGGTTTGCAGCCCGCCTTTGTAGGGGGGCGGCCGTGGCATTCGTCAGGGGTCAATCAGCGCTATCCGCAACTCGACATGGCACAGCACCTGCTCAGTGCCCTGCACAACATGTCTATAGACCATATTGCCGCCGCCAGCACAGGCGCGCGTTTTGACGCTAATGGCGACACCATAGGCCTATACTGCGCCATCTACTTGAGCTTGGCTCATCTAGATCCAGCCAGGTCACGCGCCACTTTGCAGGCAATGGTCAGCGGTGGGGTGATTGCGCCATGCGGCGACTCGCCTGCCAATGCTTCACGCCTGGCCTGGGCCACGGCAGCGTGGGAAGTGTATGTGGCCACAGGCGACCGCAGTTGGTTGCAATACCTGCACACGGTGGTGGACAACACGCTGCGCCAGGACTGCCGCCTGTTGCAGGATTTCGACTACGACCTCATGCACGGTGGTGCAGGACAACGCCCCGCCAGTTTCTATCCGGCATGGATGAGTGCAGCCGATGTGATTGCCAGCATGCCATTGTGCACCAATGTGCTGGTGATGCGGGCACTGGAGATTATGGGCGAAGTGGACGAGGAACTGGGCTTCACCCACGACCATGCCGACAACGCACAGCGCCTCAAGGCTGCCATCAATCAGCATCTGTGGAGCGAGCGCACCGGCCGCTACTCGGCCTACCTCTATGGCTCGGTGACTCCGTTGCGTGCTCCCATCGTTGATAATCTGGCGCAGTCACTGGCTGTGATGTGGAATATAGCCGACGACGACCGGGCGGCCACCCTCATCAAGAAAACGCCTGTAAATCATCGTGGTCTTCCCGTCATATACCCGTGGTCTCCACCGGTGGAACCCTATTTTTCTCATCCCACCTGGCCTGCCATCCAGGCTCTGTGGACACTGGCAGCAGCCAGCGTAGATAACGAAGAGATGATGCGGCGTGGCATGGCCTCTTTGTTCAGGGCGCAAGCGCTGTTTCAGTCGCGCCACATCACCACCGCACATTTTCATCCCAACGACTTGCTGTGTGCAGCCAGTAACCAGGCTATTATGTTGCGTACACTGGCCGGGTTGCGATTCATGCCCGACGGGTTGGAGATTAATCCCGTGATACCCTTGTGTCTTCCTGGCGAAAAAGTATTCCATAACATTAAGTTCAGGCAGTTAACGCTAGATCTCACCATCAGTGGCACTGGAAATGATGTGCAAAAAATCACACTCGACGGGCAACCTCTGGAATCAGGTTTCTTGCCAGCGACGCTCACAGGGAACCACAAGGTGCATGTGACCATGCAAAAGGGTAATTCCACCCATGGTGTCACCATAACGAAGGGTAACGTGGCCATGCCGCCCACGCCCGATGTGGTGTGGACACCCGATAGTGGCTGTATTGTCAACTATGTGGTGGCCGGCCGCTATATGCTCATGGAGAATGGACGTTTTCCGCACACGCTCAGTCAGATGGCTTTCCCTCTGCCCGATAGTGCCTCGGGAATCACCGAAATATCGGTAGCTATGGCCAATAAATATGGATTTGGCTTCATTGCTCGGCCACTGATGATTCATCGCGACCCCATAGAGAAAAACCTGGGTGGAATAATGATGAAGGCCGATACTGCCACCGTCACCATCGGCGTTCCCCAAGCGGGAACCTACCTGCTGCAAGTCGACTACACGTCTACAGGCCGAGGCCCCTGCGATGCCCTGCTTGTAGATGTAAACACTCATCCGCAAGGGGCCTTGTTCATGCCTTTCTGTCAAGAGCTGGGCAGTAGCACCTGGCTGAAAGTGAATCTATTGCGCGGCGACAACCATTTTCTTTTCGTCCGACCTGGCTTCATCCCGCCGTCGTCCACCCCCACCCAGCTCCGCCTGGTCAAGCGTTAACCACCTTTTATCGCCACAAAACACCACCCAAAGAAGCAATAAATGTATCCAATGGACTGCTAGTGGGCCAAAAGTGCGATTTTTTACCCACTTTTGGAACGCTAGTCCATATTTTTTGTAAATTTGCCTTTACAAGTCACTCCATCAATAAAAGATGATATAAACACTAACAATAATGAAAACAAAAGCACTGATTCTGGTGGCGGCACTTGCCGCTACAGCACTGGCAGGCAGGGCCGAAGAAGGTCGCCTGCTGCGCTTCCCGGCCACGAATGGCACCGATGTGGCGTTCAGTTATGCCGGCGACATTTATTCCGTATCCATTCATGGTGGCACGGCGCGCCGCCTCACCTCGCACAACGGCTACGAGGCTTTTTCACGCTTTTCGCCCGACGGACGCACGCTGGCATTCACAGGCCAGTATGACGGCAACACCGAGGTGTATCTCATGCCCATCGAGGGCGGCGAGCCGCGTCGCATCACCTTCACAGCCAGCAATCCGCGCGATGACTGGGGCGATCGCATGGGCCCAAACAACATAGCGATGACCTGGACACCCGATGGTTGCGGCGTGGTGTTCCGCAACCGCATTAGCGACAGTTTCGACGGAAAGTTGTGGATCGCGCCCACCGACGGGTCGATGCCCACGCAGTTGCCGCTGCCCGAAGGCGGTTTCTGTTCTTATTCGCCCGATGGCACCAAGCTGGCCTATAACCGCGTGTTCCGCGAGTTCCGCACTTGGAAATACTATCGTGGTGGCATGGCCGACGACGTGTGGATCTATGACACCCAGTCCAAGACGGTGAAGAACATTACCAACCATGTGGCACAAGACATCGTGCCCATGTGGATAGGTGACGAAATATACTACATCAGCGACCGCGACATGACCATGAACATTTTTGTCTATAACACGACGACGGGACAAACCAGCAAGGTGACTCATTTCACCGACTATGACGTGAAATTCCCCAGTTGCGGCGGTGGCATGATTGTATTTGAAAAAGGGGGATATCTCTATACGCTCGACCCCAAGACCAAGCAGACGGCGCAAATACGTGTGGAGATGAACAGCGAGAACAGTTTTGCCCGCGAAGAGCTGAAATCGCTCAAGGATTATGTGAACAGTGCCAGTCTGGCTCCGGATGGAAGCCGTCTGGCTGTGAGCGCACGCGGTGAGGTGCTGGACGTGCCCGTCAAGCACGGTGTGACACGTAACATCACGCACACGCCTGGCGTGCACGAGCGTGATGCCCAGTGGAGTCCCGACGGCAAGAACATTGCCTACATCAGCGACCAAACGGGCGAAACCGAGCTGTGGATGCGTCCGGCCGATGGTGGCGACCCTATCCAGCTCACACGTGATAATGACACCTACATCCGCGACTTCAACTGGAGCCCCAAGGGCGACCGCATCGTATATACCGACCGTGAGAACCGCATCGTGATGGTGAATGTAGCTGCTCGCACTAAGGATGTGCTGCTGCAAGACTCTATAGGCGAATTCCCAACACCAACTTTCTCGCCCGATGGCCGGTGGCTTACCTATTACCAGCAAACCGGCAACGAACACAGCGTGATTTATCTCTACAACATCGCCCAGCGCAAGGCCACGGCAGTGACCGACAACTGGTTCGACAGCAATTCGCCGGTGTTCAGCAGCGACGGCAAGTACCTCATCTTCGCTTCGGGACGCGACTTCAACCCCATCTACAGCAACATCGAGTGGAACTTTGCCTACGGCTCGATGGAGGGCATCTACCTGGTTATGCTCAGCAAAGACACCCCATCGCCGTTTATCCCTACCGATGACAAGGTGAAGGTGGAAACAGAAGAACAGACAACCGACAAGCAGGCCGCCAAAAAGGGAAAGAAAGAGTCGAAGGTTGATGATGCCATCAAGATAGACCTGGACGGCATTGCCGACCGCATTGTGAAGGTGCCCGTGGGCACCGGCAGTTATGGTGCGTTCGCCTGCGACGGCAACCGCCTGTGGTACTACGGCAATGGCGGCACGCATGTCTATGACTTCAAGGAGCAGAAAGACGAGATGGTCGTTGCGCAAGCCACCATGCAACCTTCCGACGACATGAAGAAAGCCATCTTCTTTAAGAAAGGTAACATATACGTGACGGCACTACCCACCGGCAAGGTGGAACTGGACGAGGCCGTGAACCTGAACGACATGACAGCCACGGTCAACTATGGTCAAGAGTGGCACCAAATCTTCGACGAAGCCTGGCGAGCCTATCGCGATGGATTCTACTTGAAGACCATGCATGGAGTGGACTGGAAAGCCATCCGCGACAAATATGCCGCACTGCTGCCTTATGTCAAGAACCGCCTCGACCTCACTTATGTGATTGGCGGCATGATTGGCGAACTGGCATGTGGCCATGCCTATGTGGATGGCGGCGACCACATCCAGGCCAAGCAGCAGAAGATTGGTATGCTGGGAGCCGAACTCGCTCGCGAGGGCGACGCGTTCCGCATCACGAAGATTCTTAAAGGTGCGCCCGAGCGTAGCGAACTGCGCTCGCCACTCACCGAGCAGGGCATGAACATCCACGAGGGCGACTTCATCACAGCAGTGGATGGCGTGAGCACTCGTGGCGTGAGCAATATCTACACCTTGTTGCGCGGCAAGGCCGATGTGATGACCGAACTCACCATTGCATCCAGTGCCAGTGGTGCCGGAGCACGCAAAGTGGTGGTCAAGCCCATCCAAAACGAATATGACCTGTATCACCACGAATGGGTGCAGCATAACATCGACTACGTGAACCAGAAAACGGGCGGACGCGTGGGATATATCTACATCCCCGACATGGGTCCCGAAGGATTGCGCGAGTTCTCGCGTTACTATTTTGCTCAGACCGATAAAGAGGCCGTTATCATCGATGACCGAGGCAACGGCGGCGGCAACATCTCGCCCATGGTCATCGAGCGTCTGTTGCGTCAGCCCTATCGCTTGACCATGTTCCGCGGCAGCAGCTACAACGGCACCATTCCCGAGAAGACCATCTATGGTCCCAAGGTGCTGCTTGTTAATAAATACTCGGCTAGCGACGGCGATTTGTTCCCCTGGAGTTTCAAGGAGAACAAGATTGGTACGGTGATAGGAACCCGTTCTTGGGGTGGCATTGTGGGCATCAGCGGTTCGCTGCCCTATATGGATGGCACCGACATCCGCGTGCCCTTCTTCACCAACTATGACACACGTGGCAACTGGATTGTGGAAAACCACGGCGTGGATCCCGACATCCTCATCGACAATGATCCTGCCCTGGAATTCCAGGGTATAGACCAGCAGCTGGACAAAGCCATCGAGGTCATCCTCGACCAGCTCAAAGACCGCAAACCCCTGCCCAAGACCCCGGCACCACGCACCATGCGCGACCTCGGGCTCTAATCCATCAGCCACAATCAGCAGCCAATAAGGCCACTGTTTCGCGAACATTTTCATTTGACTAGAAACCGCCCGGTGAGATTTTCTTGCACGGGCGGTTCTTATTGTGCAAATCTTTCTAAAACACTAACAAATATGTATTGATGGAGCGGTTATAGCCATGAATTAAACTGTGGAATGCTTTATACATCAAATATTTAGACGCGGTTTTTTGATAATAACATCGCAAGGGTAGGCAGCCGCGACGGTCCCCTGCCCTTATATTAAACCTGGCACAGTTTTTGCTGTCTAAAATGTAAAGATACAACGGCGATGATTTTCTATTTCCCTGAAATACCTGGAACGCTGGTTATAGCAGTATTGATGGTGGTTGTCGGTGGACTTCTGCTATATTGGGGGATTATCGCTGCTTGTATTGTGGCGAAGCTTTTATGGTTGGTAATCCAGGAACCGTGCCGCGTAATGTATTTTGACTACCTTGATTGGAAAAAGGATAGAGTTCGCAAGAGGAAAAAGAAAACAAAATGGTACGAGGACTATAGCAAGTTCAAATAACAGGAGGGTGTGTCATAATTCAGTTATGGCTCACCCTCTTTGCAAATCAACCGCCTGAGAATAGGATATTTTTCAGGCGGCTGTTTTTTCTTTGTTTTGTCTGTACACTCGATTCTCATGAGGTAAAGACCGAGCTGTGACGGCAAAATGGCAAAAATGTGGCGTATTTCCTCCGTTTCAGGCGTATTTTGCGATTTTTGCGGCCATTTTCTTGATGTTGAAGGCGATGGCGAAGAAGGCAAAGTCCATGGTGACCTTGTCTTTTCCGAAGTGTCGGAAGCGTTTGTAGTGCATGTTGTTCTTCATCTGCCCGAACACGGCCTCCGGCTCTATGGGTCTTTTTGAGCGGTGTTCGAGCCCTTTGTCGGAGGTGAGGTTTTCCCGTGCCCTCTGCTTGTAGGCGATGAGCCTATGG
>JAGAYZ010000064.1 GCA_017940245.1 Muribaculaceae bacterium
GCCGAGTCCCTAAACGCCAAGATAAAGAACTTCAGGGCGCAGGTAAGGGGCGTAGTCGACACCAAGTTCTTCCTCTACAGAGTCTCTCTCATCTTTGGCTGAACAGTGTCACCCAAACACAGGTTTTTGCAGGTGACCCAGAAATTATTAGAGAATACATTGATGTTCTGAATCGCCCGATATTTCGTTTTAGCCCATCCTTGGTCCAGCGTTTTATAGAAGCGTGGACCGAGTTGGGTGTTAATGCGTTGCGCATTCATAGTAATGAATATTTTCCCGATTCAAGCGATGCTGTTTTTTATGAAATAACGCTTTCAAAACGAGGTGCCTATTTGGTGACAGGTAACAAAAAACATTTTCCGCAGTCGCCCATTGTGGTGTTGCCCGCTGAAATGCTTACCATCATGGGTGAGATGGCTCAATGAAAACCACTCAATAAGCGGTTACTTGGTCATGTGGCGGGTGTAGGTCTGCTCGCCCCACGTGATGGCGTCGTAGAGCAGGCGTGCCAGGCGGTGACCACCACGGAAGTTGATGTGGGTGTAGTCGAGATTGGCCTCGTGGTTCTGCACCATGCTCACGATACTGCCCTGCCCGCCCATGGCGGTGTAGAGGTTCCAGAAGGCTACGCGCGTGTCGTAGGCCATCTGCTGCTGCACGTTGATGAGGCTGAGCACGCCACGCAGGGTGCGATAACTGCCGCCCGACTTTTGCTCACGGTCGCCCACACTCACGATGAGGAACCCGGTGCTGGGCATGGCAGCCTTCATGTGCTCGATAGCGTCGGTCATGGCCTTGCGATAGCTGGCAAATTCACTGGCCTGTTTCCCGGCCACGTTCAGGCCATACATGACGATGACCAAGTCGTAGTGCCGCACCTGGTCGAGATCGGCCAGCATCTTCTGGCTCACCTGGCGCAGGTGCAATCCGCTGGCCGAGCGCAGGGCGAAGTTGTCGACCACCACGCCGCTCTCGGTTTCCATCGATGCACCCAGATAGACCATTCCGCCGGCGGGGCGGTCGATGGTCCAGCGCACACGTCCCATGCGTCCCGTGACGGTGAGCATGCCCACGTTGCCGGCAGCCGATGCCGTGAAGTATTGTTCATTACCGCCGTTGATGCGTGCTCGCACACCCGCCGACCCTGTCCCGGCAAAGTAGAACGACGACGTGGTGCAGGTGTCGAGCAGGCTCAAGTAGTTTTTCACACCGCTCAGTTCCACATAGGCACCATTGCCGGCCGTGAAGTAATGACCGGTGAGGTTGGCCCAAGTGGTGGAGTAGCCGTGGTGCTCGTTGGCACTGTATTCAGTCCAGCCGCGAGCCACTTGGCGCACACTGCGCCGGAATCCCGGGTTCTGCGAGCTGGCCGGCACAAATCCCGCACCGCTGCCGCCATAGTGGCGTTGCAGCAGTTCGCGCAGGTCGGCCGTGAAGATGTCGCCCTCGATGTAGGAGTCGCCCAGCACGGCGATGCGCACGGGCCGTCCCAGCTCGTTGCGTCGCATGAGGGCATCGTAGAGCGGTGTCATGCCACGGTCGGTGGTGTCGCTCATGTCGTTGATACAAGTGATGCCTGCTTTGCATGTGTCGGCATAGGCTTTAGCCGCTTGCGCTTTGGCCGGAACCGAGTCGAGTTGTTCGCTCTCGTTGTCCACACTGTCGGGACGCAGGTCGGCCAGCAAGTCGATGCGACGCATCTGCCAGTCACCCACCTTGACGGCAGGTAACCAGTAAAGTCCCAGCAGTGCCAGCACCGTGACCAGCACCACCCAAACTACCGAATGTAAGTAGCCCCTTTTCAATTATGAATTAAGAATTATGAATTAAGAATTAACAATGAATAATTAATAATGAATAATTAATTCTGAGCCGAGTTCTTTGATGTTTTGATGATTGAAGTCAAGAGTTTGACGATTTCATTACAATCACCGGTCATACTTTCGAATTGCTTGTCATTTAGATAGCCGGTTTCATGCAATAATTCCAGCCAATATTGTGTCTCACTGGCTTCTTTTAGTGCAGTGGTCATCTTAAAAGTGAAATCGGATTTTGAATAACCATAGACGGCTTCTCTCACATTTGCACCGATACTGGTTCCGCTGCGCAGAACTTGTTCAGCTAAAGCATATATTCGCTTTGAGCCAAGGTATTGATATAAATTGATGATGCGAACGGCAAAAGCCTTTGATTTACTTGCAATAGAATTACTGTCAAGTTCTTTCATGACTCAAAAGACGAGGTGCGCAGAGTCTAATTATTAATTATTAATTATTCATTATTAATTATTAATTAGAAAGGCTTCTCGGTGCTGCCAGTGAAAGATTGGAACAGGGCGTTGGCCAGGCTGCTGGCACCGATGCGGAATCGCTCGTTGGTGAGCCACTCCTCGCCCAGCACTTCCTTGACGATGGTGTAGTATTTCACTGCGTCTTCGGTGGTGCGAATACCACCTGATGCCTTGAATCCTACCACATTGCCTGTGCGCTGATAGAATTCCTTGATGCACTGGCACATCACGTATGCGGCCTCGAGCGAAGCGCCTGGATAGCCCTTGCCGGTGCTGGTCTTGATGAAGTCGGCACCCGAGTACATGGCCAGGATGCTGGCGCGGCGAATGGCTTCGGGTGTCTTGAGCAGTCCGGTTTCCAAAATCACCTTCAGGTGGCGGTCGCGCAGCACCTCTTTGAGCTCGGCAATCTCATCGCAGAGCTCTTCCCAAGCTTCATCACGGAAGTAGCCCACATTGAGCACCACATCCACCTCATCGGCCCCATCCTGCACGGCAAGTGCCGTTTCGGCAATCTTGGTCTCCAGGTGAGCCTGCGACGACGGGAAGCACGCGCTGCACACGGCGATGTTCACATCGCTCACTTCGAGTTGGGCACGGGCAATCTGTGCAAAATTGCTATACACGCACACGGCAGCCACGTTCTTGAATTGCGGATACTGGTTGTCGAAGTCGTTTACGCGTTGCACAAATCGGGCAACACTGCCCTCGCTGTCGTCGGTGTTGAGCGTGGTCAGGTCTACACAGTTGAGCAAGAACTGGTAAACCTGTTCGTTGTCGTTCTCGGCCAGATGGTCGGTCAGAATGTGGTCGATAGCTGCAGCAATTTCGGCCTCATCGATGGTTACCTCGCTGTGATTGACAACGGTTTCATATTTACTCTCGTGATGGTGGTGGTCATGACCGCAATCGCAGTGGTCATGCTCGTGGTCGTGATGGTTGTGCATAATATTCTAAGACTAAAAGATTTTCAGGCTGCAAAGGTACGAATTAATGATGAATAAAGAATGATGAATGATGAATTATTTGACTTGGACATTCACATCTGCGACATCCTGGAGCGTCACGCTGGATAAAAAGAATGCCGAAGAGGGTGTGTCATTACGGCGACACATGCTCTTCGGCGTGTGGGTATCGGCACGGGGTGCCGTTACGGGGTCAGAATACAGGAGTGTAGGGCGATGGGGTGCCGTCCTTGGTCAGTCGGTAGCCATAGCTCTTCTCTTTGTTGCTCTTGAGCCACTGCACCACGGTGGCCTTATCGCCCGTCTTGCTCATCATGGTCTGCTGGTTGTTGTACTTGAACGACTCTTTGTCGAGCGACATGCTCATGTAGCCGTCAACAGTGATTTCATAATTGGCCTCGGCTAATTTGGCGATGTCTTCATCGTCTTTAGGCTCGGCCACAATTTTATAGGCCAGTTCTGCCGGGAACTTGGTGGTGGTGATGGTCTTTTTCCACTCGGTTCCGCTGGTCATGACATCGTTTTTGTTCTCGCCATTAGTGCCCTTGTAGTAGATGTTGACGTGCTTGACCATCTTGAAGAAGTCGGGGCTGAATTTGATGGTATATTCGGCCGTTGCTGTGACTTGTGTCTTAGGCTCGTCGTCGCTGCCGCATGCAGAGAAAGTGAGCAGGCAACAAATGAGTGTTGCCAAGAGGATAAAATTCTTTTTCATTGTAGTAGGAAATTATATAATGATAATACGTTATTTGGACATGATTGCTGAATCGCGGGTCTTGTCCCAGTCTATTTTCTGTCCGTAGAGCAGGTCGCCGGCATCGCCCAGTCCTGGCACGATGTAGCTGTGACTGTTGAGCTGATGATCGGTGTCGCACGTCCACACGGTGGTGCGGTCGGCCGGCAGAATGGTCTTGATGAAGTCAATGGCCTGGTCGGTGGCAATCACGCAAGCCACGTGCACATGACTGGGGGTGCCACGCGTGAGCAGGGCGTGGAAAGCTGTTTCCAGCGATGATCCGGTAGCCAGCATGGGGTCGGCGATGACCAGTGTCTTGCCCTCGATGCTGGGGCATGCCATGTACTCTACATGGATGTCAAACTCGTCGCTGCCGGGGCGATATTTGCGAAACGCACTCACGAAAGCATTCTCGGCATTGTCGAAGTAATTGAGAAAACCCTCGTGAAAAGGTAACCCGGCGCGCAAGATGGTGGCAAGAACCACAGGAGAGGCCAGCTTGTGTGTGGTGGCCATGCCTAGCGGCGTGGGTGTCTCAATGGCCTCATAGGTCAGTGTCTTGCTCATTTCATAGGCCACGATTTGCCCCAGGCGCTTGACGTTGGTGCGAAAGCGCATGCGGTCTTGTTGAATGTCTTTGTGGCGCAATTCGCTCATATACTGGCTCACCAGCGAGTGCTGGTCGCAGAGGTTGATAATTTCCATGTGTGTTATTGTTTTTCGTTGATATACTTGGTTAAGACCGCCCGACTTTTCTCACGGTCGCGGGTGAGTTGCTCGCGCAATTCGTCTATGCTTCCCAGTTTGAACTCCAGTCGCAGGAATCCTATGAATTCCAGTGTGATGTCGCAACCGTATATGTCGCTGTCGAAGTCGAAAATATTGACTTCCACCGAGAGTTGGGGTCCATTGTCGAGAGTGGGGCGAGTGCCCACGTTCACCATGCCCTGCAGGCATTGTCCCTGCACATGCACCAGTACGGCATAAGCACCCTTATGGGGCAAGATGATGTCGGAATCAATCTGGCCCACGTTGGCAGTGGGGAATCCTATTCCACGGCCATTGTGAAAACCGTGCACCACTTTGCCGTGGAGTCTGTAGGGTCGGTCCATGCAGTTCATGGCATCGGTAACCTTACCGGCGGCAATGAGCCCGCGCACGATAGTCGAGCTCACAGGCGCAAATTCGCCCAGGTATTCAGGTGCTTTAAGTACCGTTACGCCCACTTGCGAGCCCAGTGTGGCATAGTCAGCTAGTGTGCTCGGAGCATCATGGCCAAATCGGTGATTATATCCCACGATGAGAGTGGTCACTCCGTAGTGGTCGTGCAGCAGTTGCAGAAACTGGCAAGCAGTGGTGGCCGCCGTGTCGCGGGTGAAAGGCATCACCAGCAGCTCATCGGGTTGGAGAGCGGCGATAGCCTGGATGCGGTCGTCGAGCGTCTGCAGCATCTTGAGCGAGGACTGCTCGTTGAGCACACGCTGCGGGTGCCGGTCGAAGGTGATTACCATGGAGTGCAGTCCGGTGCGTGCCGCCTCGTTGCGCAGGGCGGCAATGAGGGTGGCATGACCCAGATGCACGCCGTCGAACATGCCGATGGTGGCCACTCGGCTGGCTGCCGGCATCACCTCGTTACAGTTTACTAATCGCATCGGCAGGCAGGTGTTTCTTGAGGATGCGCATCGTGTCGTTGCACAGCTTGATGAACACGTCGCGGTTTTTGAGCATCGACGATGTCTTGATTTGCTTGTCGTGACCTTCGAAGATGAATCCGGTGTCGTTCGACTCCAGCGCGCGCATGGTGGGAATCACTCCGCTTTCGGGGTCGGGCAGGGGTTTGACCAGGTAATCGGCTGCGCGGTCGAGCCAGTTGTGCAGTGCTAGCACACCGGTCTTGATCACACCGGGATTCACGCAGTTCACGTTCACGCGACCGGTCTTCATCACCGTAGACATGTAGATGGAAAACAGCGTGAGCGCCAGTTTGCTCTGTGCATAGGCCCCTATCTGTGTGAAGTGCGACACTGCGGGAAATTCATAAGGCAGCGACACAAGCCGGCGCGAGATGGAGGTCGACAGGATGATGCGTCCGCCGTCGGCCATCAGTGGATAGGCAAGCATAGAAATGAGCGCGGTGCTCAAGAAGTTTACCTGGATGGTGTGTTCATAGCCATCGGGTGATATTTTGCTGTGGCGGGGCAGCGTGCTTGCATTGTTGACCAGTGCTGCAATGGGTCGGTTCAGGGTCTTGAATCGTTCGATAAAATCCTTTACCTGATCAAATGAACTCAGCACCAGTTGCATGGCCTGCAGGTCGCGGTTGCCCGTTGAGGCCCTAAGCGACTGAGCGTAGCGCTCGGCTTTTTCCACATTGCGGCATGCCAGCAGCACGGGTTTGCCCTGCTCGGCCAGTCGGCGGGTGATGAGTGAGCCCATGCTGTCGGTGGCTCCGGTCACGATATAGATGGGTTGAGCTTGAGGCTCAGAGATGTTTGTGTCGGTCATAACAATACATGATTAGTTTCTCAAATGGCAAAGTTACGTATTAATTGTGAATTAAGAATTATGAATTAGGAATTATTTGATTCAGTAATGCCATTGAGTCGGTTTACACGTAGTGGATGGCGGCTTTGCGAGTGATGCGCCATGCGCCTTGCTCGAGGACGGCTTCGCCGGGCATGTCGGTGACGATGCGTGTCTTGCCGGTGGAGAGCTGGATGCTGTCGCCGCTGCAAGCGCGGGTAAGGTTGTCGGTGGGCATCATCAGTGCGAAGCGATGCACATCGGCATTGTCGATAACGGTAAATGTGCCGTGCACTCCATCGGCGGTAGTGAGCTCAAAAATAGAGTTGCCCAGTTCAAAGTGTTCGCTGGGGCGTGTGAAGCAGTCTTGAGCGTCGGGCTTGGCCAGGTAGATGGTGCGCGGCTCCTGTGGCCTGTGTGCCGAAGACGGCATCGCAGAGCGGGTTGTACTGCGCTGTTGAGTCTCGGTGTGGCGAGTAGCTTTCGGCTCGCGCGACTGCATTGCCCGCAGCGCATTCAATTCACGGGCGCTTTCCTGTGCCAATTGACGCAACGATTCGTTGGTTTCATCCAGGGCGGCCAGGTACTGTTCACGCAGTTCAATCACTTCTCGCCGTGTGAGAAATGCCATCACGCCGGCGCCGATGGCCAGTAGGGCGGCGATGCCGCATGCCATCGCCAGCCATCCCATCCCTGAGCCGGCCGACTTTACCGGAGTCTCCTGCACAGTGGCTTCGCTGGCCGTGGCGGTGACGCTGGGAATCTCTTCCACTTGCACGCTATCGGTCATCGCCATGGTGTCGTTCTCCCATTGTAAACTGTCTTGTGCTGTGGCGCAAAGGGCCATCGCGCACAACAGCGGCAATATTCTCTTTGTTTTCATAGGTCTATCATTTTAATTGCTTGGCTTGAACTTGCTGATCACCTCGTTGGTGAGGTTCTTGAGCAGATTGTAGCGAATCACGCCCACTACCGGGTAGAAGAATGGCACATCTTCCACCACATCGCTAGCCTCATAACGGCCTTGCAAAAATGTGTTGATGCCTGCTGTGAGGTAGTTGGCCACGTCATCGTCGAGCACGTTGCAGAAGAGCTGGAACACGCCGTTTTCGATGCCGAACTCGTCTTTGGTGACTTTGTCGCACAAATCGATGAAGAAGCGGTTATATTCCTTCACTTGCTGCACAATGGCATCGCGCTGTGCCGGGTCGTTCATGTCGCCATAGGTGAGTTGGTCGGTGCCCACCATGGAGTAGCAGTACTTCATGGCGTTCACGTTGCGAGCCGTGTACAAGCTGGTGTCGGCGCGGCCGTCGAGGCGTTGATTTTCCAGGCGAATTCCACCACGGCAGGTGATTTGCTTGGGACACTCGGTCTCAATTTTTATTTCAAAGCGCTCGCTGTAGCGCTGGCCAAAGACGCGCTCGATAATGGCCTGTGTGAACTCGGTGACCTGGCCGCGCGATCCCACGATGTTGAGTATCTTTGACCCGGTACCGCTAAAGTAAATCTGCTTGGGCATCACAAAATTGCGAGCCTTCATGGCGCGGGCAATGTAGTAGATGATGGCGGCATAGAAGTAGAGGAACACGAGTTTGCGCTGCCCGTCGTTGCGCAACAGCACGTTGTAGCTATACAGGTTGCGGTCTATCTCGCGCAGGTCGCGCAGTTCTTCCACGTTTTCGATCGAGAACAGGAAGGCGTTGATGTCTTCGCTGCGCTTGCCGCGCATGATGTCCTGCATGATGCTGGTGAGGTAGGAGATGCCGGCCGACCGGTCGTTTTCGATGATTTGCTGGAAGTAGCGGGTGTAGTGCTGCAGCAATGGGTTGTTGTCGGCATCGCGGTCGCCAAAGGCATCACCGAAGATGGCATTGCCGGCAAAGCGGAACGATGAGATGGCCACCGGCTCGCTGCGCATACCGTCGGCCGAGGGCTGGTAAATGACCGTGTCGCTGGTTCCGCCACCGATGTCAATAGACACGTAGCTGCTGCCGGTGACATCGGCACTTTTGTAGTAATAGGCCGGAGCCACCGACTCGGGATAGGCCTGTAGGCGCTCAATGTCACCGCCGATGTAGGTGCGGTACAATTCCTCCCAGGTGTCTTGTAACTTGCGCCGGTCGCTGCCGCCCATGCTCACGGGGAAGAAATAGACCACCTGCACGTTGCGCAGGTCCACATTCTCGAGCAGGGCTTTTGCCTTGATGAGCAGTGTGAGTTCGCGCAGGAATTCCTTGGCCAAGGTGGTGTCGCCCATCCACTTGAGTCCCGTGGTCACGTCGTAACCGTCGAAGAACTTGCGCTCGTAGAGGAACGGGATGTTCACGTCGTGGAACAAGCGTCGACCGCCGTCGTTGCCCGTGTTGCTGGCCAGTGCCGAGCGCAACGGGAAACCATACACGTTGTCGATGTCGTGCGGCAGGAACTCGATGCGCTGCAGTTGCTCGGCGATGTCCAGGCCGCCTTGCTTGAGCAGTGACGCCACGAGCACCTGCTCGGTGCCGCTGGCAAAGGTGAGCGGCTCGCTCATTTGTCCACGCTCGGCCCACTCCACATGAGTGTTGGTCGTTCCGAAGTCGACAGCAAATATCAGTTCGCGGGCCGATGGGGTATAGGGTTTCCACATGGGCAAGATGATGCCGGTGAAAGTGCCCAGGTTGTTGTGAACGGTGGCCTCGGCATAGTCCCAGGTGCCGTTCACATCGTAGTATTCTGTGGTGTAAACCAGGCGTGCACGTTGTTTGTTGGTCACCTTGATGGTGCTTGTGTCGCCGCCATTGCGCAGGAATCGCAGCGATGCACTGCCGTCGCCCAGCATGGAGAACAGTTGCACGGTGTAGTCGTCGTTGCGGTCGGTGCGCACAAACGGGAACACGGCGGCGCTCATGATGACGTCTACCACGCGCCCGGTGCCACGGCGCTCATCGAAGGTCCAGGTGTGGTCGGTGGTGGGATAGTAACGCCGGGTGAGTTCTATGTAGCGTTTCTTGACGGGGATGCGCAAGGTCACCAGCACGCTGCCGTCGCTGTTCTCCTCAATGTCGAGCATGTTGCGCCCCACGACGTGGCGCTTGAGGTCGTCGGCGGTAAACCACCGGAAGAATTCGGGCTTGAGAGGCAACAGATAGCCCTTGCTGGGCTCCAAATCCTTGCTCTTGAGGTTGCCGTCGAAGAAGTGGTTGCTGTCGATGGCATTGCTCACGCGCAAGATGGTGTCGGTGAGCAGGTCGGCGGTCGTGAGGAAGGGGTACTGGATGCTGGTGTCGGGCAGTTTGCGCTGGTCGAGAGGTACCGTGCCGGCCAGCACCTCGGTTGCGCTGTCCCATTCACGGTCGATGTAGCGGTAGTGTTCCACACTGCCGTTGAAACCGTTGCACAGCACCAGTGGCAACGCCTTGGCATCGGGTTGTGGCATGGTGGGTTGGATGACGAAGTCGCTTTCGCTGGCGCTGGTGCGGATGTCGGCCACGCGCTTGTGATAGAAACGCGCTCCGAGCACGCTCACATCGGCCGAGCCGTTGAAGCGGTCGTAGGTGTGTTCCAGCACTTCGAGCACCGCAGCGGCTCGCTCGCGGTCGAGAGCGCTGGGGTTGGGAATCACCTGTGTGATGCGCTGGTAGAGTGCGCTGCGTTCGCGGCGCAGGTATTCCAGGTTGTGCAGCATGTAGCTATACACCATGCCCACTTTCTCGCGCAGCACGGGATAAGCGTTGAACAACAAGTACATGTAGTAGACAAACTCCTCGTCGCGACTCCACAGAGGACGGTCCACCGAGAACAAGGGCACTCCCTGCTCCACTTTGATGGCATCGATGGGGGCACTCACGGGAGCCGCCATCACCAGCGATGCTGGCGAAGTGCCGCCCACCACCTGGCTACCCCACAACAAGATGTACCAGTCGTGCAGGTCGTCGAAATTATATACCTTGTCGGCGGCCAGAAACAGTTCCAGCGTTTCGCCGTAGAGGCGATGCTGGTTGCTGGCTTTGAGTTGGGCCAGTTGCTCGTCGCGGTTCCACCGCACCAGGCGCAAGTAATCTTTGTGGTTCTCAAAGTCAAACAGCAGCTGAGCCACGTCCAGTGCATTCGACACCAGTCGCTCGTTCATGGCTGCACCACGCAGATAGGGGTTGCTCAGAGCGGTGAAAGCATTTTTCACCAAATCGAGTTGCGCAAATGGACTGGGAATGGCAGTGCGCGGGTTGCGCGACAGTCCACCGTCGGGATCCTTGATACGCTGGATGTCGTCGTCGGTGTAAGGCTCCACGGCAATCCAGTCTTCTTCGCCGGTGTGTGCCGTCTTGTTGCTATAGGAAAGTATATTGCTCATTGTCGGTTCAGATAGGGTGTGATGGTGATTAGTTGATGTTCTCGTAGCGGTCGCGCACGATGGTGGTGGCGGCCCGGTTGAACAGGTCTAGCAGTTTGTATTCGGCAGTGCGGGTGCTGTACTTGGCATCCCGGCTCAGGCGGTTCATTTCGGCCTTGAAGGTGTTGTTGTCCACCGTCTTGCGGCCCAGCAGGCTTTTGCGCGTGTGCACGTGATGGATGGCGTTGCTCATGTCGTTCTCGCCCATGTTGAACAACTGCACACTGCGGTTGTTGTCATACATCTCGCTGAGCCACTCCACATAGCCGCGCATGAACTGGTCGGTGAGTGTGCGGTAGAACTGCGAGGTGAGGAAGTCGCTCTTGAGTTTAGGCTCGTCTTCGGTGAATCCCTGGCCTATCATGCCGCGCAGACCCGTGCGCAAGAACAGGAACAGCAGGTGGAATCGCACCAGTGGCTCGTAGATGAGATGGCGTGTGCTGGAGCCAAAAGCCAGGAAATCTACATCTCTCACGTCCTTTTCCAGGCCAAACTCAAATGCCATTGTCGGCATGGGGTAGCCATTCTGGTCGGTGAGCCGGCTGTCGGCGATACCGGCAAACTTGAGCGGAGCCATTGCTGCCACGAGTTCAACAAGATGGGCGCGGTTGCGCTGGCCATGTTCGCCGGGGTCGTAGGCATAGGGTTTCGACACCTCTTGGTCGCCCACGTAGAAGATGGCGTTCAACTCGCTGTCGTTGGACCCGGTGAGCGTCTCCTTGTAGTAGTAGAGTGCGCTCTGTGTCTTGACGATGAAGTCGGCCTTGTCGATGCGATGGTCGTCGTTGTGCTCGATGTTGAAGTAGGGAAGCACGGTGATGCCACCTATAGGAGCCCGGCGCAACACATCGCGGTTGTTGATATCGAGGTTGCTGGCTTGGCGCAGATTTTTCACCATAATGGGGAATCCGGCAGCGCCAGTACCGCCAAAGATGGAACTGATGAAGAAGATGCGGTCGCCGGCATTGAACACATTGGCCAGTGCCTTAAACTCGTCGCTGTCTTTGATTTCGTTCAGAGCTACGCTACCTATGTTGGGCGAGCCCACGAAACCGATGTTCATGCGGTTTTCCAGCTGATAGTCGGCAAAGAGGAGCGACGTGAGTGCCTGGTTGGCCTCGTTCATAGTGTCGTAGCCGATGAAGTCGCGGAATTTTTCACGTTCCACGGCACTGAGGTTGAAGATAAACGTGTCGTTGAGCTGGATGGTGCTGTCGCTCATGATTTCGCGCAGGGTGACGATGCGGTTGGCAAAAAAGCCATCCACGTTCACCTCGTTGCCGTAGAGCCGATTGCGAATCGAGCGATAGTTGGTGAGCAAGGCCTCGGTGCGCTTGAGGTCTTCGTTACTCTTGTGCGGGTCGATGATGACGGGCACAATTTCAAGATTGGGAACGGGGTGGCCGTCTTCGTCGACGGGGCGTACACCGGCCGCCGAGAGCATCAGCAGCGACTTGAGCACGCGCGATCCGGTTCCTCCTATAGCAAGCAAAAATAAACGCATCTTATCTAGAATGAATTTTTAATTATGATGATGAATTGGGCTTCGGTGCCGCGCTTTCTTTATTGCGGGATGGGGGTGTGGCGGCAGTTGGTGCTCCACCAGCGCATGGAAAATGAAGCCACGATGAAGAGCAGTGCGGCCCACATCATGTTCACCAGTTCAAAGGTGAGCGACTCGGCCACATAGCTCAGCCCGTTCTCGTCAAAGATACTGCTGTTCACCATGTATCCTGCAATGGGTGCCAGCATCACCGTCAGGGCCAGCATCACCAGCCAGTGATACCAGCGGTCGAAGCGCACAGAGTTGATGGCAAAATAATAGATGGCGGCCATAGCCCATGCCACCACTATGGTGATGAGCGGAATCATGTCATACAGGCCCAGGTTATAGAGCTGGTCGCTGTATCCGGCCACAGAGTAGATACTCTCGTAGGCATTGATGCGGAAGATGTAGAACAGCACGGTGACTACGATTCCGGCAATGAGATAAATGAGATGTTGCTGTTTCATATCTAATCAATTATGAATTCAAAATAGCGATATATGGCGGAAACAATTTGTTGTTTTTTAACCATGCACTGCACATCACAAGGATTGATGCAGGGAAAAACTAGCGTTCCAGTTTCAATTTGATGGTGGTGTAGTTGCCGCCCTGCCCAAAAGCGCTGGCAATGCCTCCCAAGAATTCTTTCAGTCCCAGGGTCGTTGTCGCAAAGCCGGGTTGCGATGGGTTGGTGTCGCTCATCGCTGTTGATTGCTCGATCCATGCAGGGAACTCATTGGCCAGTGAGATGGTCACTTCGTCGCGCGGCTCGGTGAGCTTTCCGGTGAGCGTGAGCAGATGGGTCTTGCCTTCGAGATAGGCACGGTTGTTGCCCGTGACCATGCTGTGGTCGATGGGTTGCACCTTGAGTGTGAAACCGCTGATTGACTTCAGCTGATAATGCGAAGCATCGGCCAGGAAAGCCGCCGGTTTCTGCAGCCCGTTCAAGTTGGCGGCCACACTGAAGCAGATGATGCCGGTGGTTTTGTCGCCTTCACACTTGGTGAGATGTGTGGCGTCGTGGTGGTCGACCCTGAATCGACCGGCATTGTCTTTCCAGTCGGGTATCACGCAATAGTCGACCGAGGCTTCGGCCTGGTTGAAACGGTATGAATTGCGGACTCCAGCGGGACTCATCAACTGTGCATAAGCCGCATCGGCAGCCATGGCATCCATCACCTTGCTGTCGGCAATCACCAGCATGTAGAACGGTCGCTGGCCAGTGTAGTTGAAGGGGTTGTTGTTGTAGGGATAGTATTTCCCTTGATAGTCGCCCATGAACTGGTGAACCAGTATGGATTTGCCCTTATACTGCCTGAAGATGCGAGTGGCCAGGCTGTTCTCCTCGTTGAAAATTTTTTCCACACTCACGTCGCGTGTGTCGGCCGGTGAGTAGATGAGATCGGTGACCAGCACGCTCACGTTTCCGGCGGTTTGTACCCGCAGAATATCGTTGAAAATCTTCTGGAAGTCGGTGAAAGCGGCATTGCCCACACCCTGTGTGCTGGCATAGATGTTGCGGTCTTGCAGGAACTGGTCTATGCTGCCTTGATAGGGATAGATGCCGTCGTTGACGATGTTGATGGCCACGTTGCCGGTAGCGGGAAAGTGGTTGATCATGTCGTTCACCGCCTTTTTGAGTTGGCCGCGTCCGCCGGGAGCGTCGTAGGGCACCATGGAGCCGCTGCGCTCAAAGTAGATGGTGAGGGAGAGTTGTTGCAGGCCATAGCGGGTCACGTCCCAGTGCATGGGCGGGCGCAGGTTGCTGCCGGTAGATTCAATCAGTTCGGCCAGTGCCGCCACATCCACCTCGCCACCGTCGGTGAGGTAGGTCTTGTAGCGCTCGGGATAGGCCTTGATGATGGCGCAGATGGAGTCGAAGCGCGCTTGTGTGGTGTCTTGCTGCACCAGGGCTTGCTTGATGGCTTTCTCCAGTGGAGATGTGCTGCATGAGTTCATCGTCAGAGCAATGGCGACCACCAACAGGGGAATGATGTAAAATATTTTTTTCATTGTTTTTTCATGTTTTGTTTTTTTGTAGCAGTAGGATGGTTATAATTCTTCAAAGTCGGCATCCACTACTTGTTCCTCGGTTCTGACCGGTCCTGTCGATTCGGTGGCCGTTTCTCGGGTGGCCCCTCGCACCTCCTCATAGTCGGCATATTCTCCCACTTCGCTTCCGAAGCGTTTGTCGTCGGCATAGATCTCTTGCTCGCGCTGGCGCACACGGTTGTAGGTGTCCTCCATGTTGCGGCGGGCGCGACGCATGAGCATCCACATCTTCACGATGGGAAAGAAGATGATGAACAGAACAATCAGTAATAGCAGTTTAATCATTTGCGTCTTTTATTATGTTGTGTCAGTGTGTGTCGGCCTGTGCAAAAGTGTTCTTGCACACGGCCAGTAGCACATATAGGGCAATGGTCACAGCCAGTCCGGGCAGTCCCATCAGCACCACACATGCCACTGCACCCACAACTAGCAAAAACTGTGCCCAATTTTCACGCAAACTCATGTTGTGTAGTTTAAGCGAGAACATGCGCAGGTTGCACACCATGAGCAGCGACAGAGCCACGATGCACGCTACCACCACCCACTGGCTGATGGTGTGGTGTGTGGCATACCATGCAGCGAAGCCAATCCAAAAGATGGCATTGGCCGGAATGGGCAGGCCGGTGAACGTGGTGGTCTGCTCGGTGTCGACATTGAACCGTGCCAGGCGCAGCGCGCCGAACACGGGCAGTAACATCGCCGTCAGGCTCCAGTGGCTGTCGGGAACTGCGGCATGCATCAAGTTGTATATCACCATGGCGGGAGCCAGCCCGAAGGTGACCAGGTCGCTCAGCGAGTCGAGTTCCTTACCGATACCGCTCACTGCGTGCAGCATGCGTGCCGAAAAACCATCCAGAAAATCGGCTATCGCTCCCAGGGTTATAAGCAAGAAGGCCAGTTGGTAACCCTGCAGTCCCCACAATGTTTCATCGAAGCAGCTAAACGATGCCACGATGGCCAGCGAGCCGCACAGCAGGTTAAGGCAGGTTACCGCATTTGAAATGTTGTTTATAATCTTTTTCATTACACTGTACTGTCTAGATAAATTAAGGTTGATCACTTGCGGGCCAGGCGAGCCACTTGTGTTTCTCCGCCCCATGTCTTGTCGCCCAGTTTCACCAGGATTTCGGTGTCGAGCGGCAGGAAGATGTCAACGCGCGAGCCAAACTTGATGAAACCCACGAAATCGTTGATGTCGACCTGGTCGCCCACTTCCACGTAGGTGACTATGCGGCGGGCAATGGCCCCGGCTATCTGGCGCACCAGAATGTCGTCGCCGCCCGGGGTGGTGATGACCACGGTAGAGCGCTCGTTGTCGGTGCTCGATTTGGGCAGGTTGGCAGCCAGGAAGCGTCCTGAGTGATGCTTCACATATTTCACATCGCCGGCCACCGGCACCCAGTTGGCATGCACGTTGAACACGGTCATGAACACCGACAGTTGAATCACATTCTTGTGCAGGTATTCATCCTCATAGACTTCTTCAAGAGCCACCACGGTGCCGTCTACGCTCGATACCACCACCGAGCCGTCTTTTTCCCCCTTGAAGTGCCTGCGGGGCAGGCGGAAAAAGTTGAGCACCAGCATGAAAAGCAGCACCGACAGCACAATGAACGCGATGGGAATGGGTTTATATTCGATAAACATATATGCCGCCACGTTGACGACAACTAGTATGAGCAATACTACCGCAATGATGTTTTTACCCTCGTGATGTATCTTTACTTTCATATCTTTATTCTAGTTTAATCTGCAAAATTAATGCAAACCGACCGCAATACAAAATGAAAACCAAAAATTTTCATTTTTATGGTCAAATGTGGAGTGATTTTGTCGAGTGCAATGAGGTTGCGATAAAGAAAACTGTGCAGAGGGCAAAATGAGAAACTAAGTTTTTCAATAATCGCTATTTTATGTGTAATTTTGCCAGTGAACAAAATGTGTGCGATGAAGAGTAAACGATTGCTTGAAGTGTGTGCCGGGAACATGGCGAGTGTGGAAGCTGCTGTGCAGGCCGGAGCCGAGCGCATAGAGTTGTGTCGCGCCTTGGATGTGGATGGGCTCACCCCCCGGCTCGACGTGTTGCGGCAGGTGAAAGAGCGCTTTCCGCGTCTCACGGTCCATGTGCTCATCCGTCCCCGTGAGGGCGATTTTGTGTATAGTGCTGGCGAGGTGAGCGCCATGGTAGCTGCCATCGAGGCCGCGTTGCCGTGGGCCGATGGTGTGGTGTGCGGCGCTCTCACCGCCGATGGCGAGGTGGATGTGGTGGCCATGCGCCTACTGCTGGCTGCCGCACGGGGAAAACCGTTCACGTTCCACCGCGCCTATGATGTGTGTCGCCATCCTTTTAAGGCACTGGATGAGATTGTGGCACTGGGGTGCGACCGCTTGCTCACATCGGGACAGCAGGCTACGGCGATGCAAGGCATTCCGTTGCTCAGACAGTTGCGACAGCAGGCGGGCGGCCGCCTGGTGGTGATGCCTGGAGGGGGTGTCAATGCGAGCAATGCCGGCCACATTGTGGATGCTACCGGCTGCCATGAGATTCACGGGTCGTGTTCTGCCGGAACGGGCATTACTCAGGCCGATGAAGTGCGTCGCGTGCTAGACGTTTTGGCTAGAAACCGTTAGAGTTTCTTGATGACTTGGAGCAGTTGCTCGCCCATGTGGATGGTGTAGCCTTGCTGGAGATAGACCACACGGTTGAACGAGTCGCACACCAGAAAGATGGGGCGGGAATCGCTGGCGAGTTTCATGTTGTCTACCACTTCTTTCAAGATGGTGCCCTGCTTGTCGATTCCCCACACCACTGTGGAGGGTAGACCTGCAAATTCGGCATAGTTGAAGCGTTGTGCTTCGTCGGCACCTTCGAGCAGTATCACCATTTTGCGTCCCCACTGCTCAAGCTGGTCTTTGCAGGCGGCGATGTCGCGCAGGGTGTGGTTGGTGGGCTCGTGGTTGGGAGCCACGATAGCTAGCACATAATAGCCGCGGCCGGTGGTGGAGAGCAGGCTCGCGTCGGTGTCCGAAGCGATATTGTGATACGCGTTCTCGGCGTTGAGCGAGCCAATCACCTGCAGGTCTTGGCTGCTTTCGTGCAGGGTGATGGGTAACCACTTGTCATGATCGCTGTCGACCGTGAACCGGCTCAGGTGGGAAAGCACCTTGCCGTTGGCCATGCGCGTGCCTGTGGTGAGCAGGTATTCTCCGGGTTCTAGTTGCGTGCCTTGTGCAAAGTCGTGTTGCCAGGTAGCCTCTTCGGGGTAGGTGAGCAGTTGGGTGCGCCCGTCGACGATTCGACTCAGAGTGAAGTGGATGTAGTATTTAGGGTCATCTACATAGGGCGACTTGAGTTCATACCCCAAAGTCACTTTACGGGTAGAGGCAGTGGCTTGCAGGGTTGTTTTTTGCTCAAAATCAACATCGATCCAAGTATTATGCCGGAAATATTGCAGACGGCCGTCCACCTCGTTGATGCGTGCGGGCCAGCCCAGACTGCGTGCAGCCGCCACAAAAAATATGTTGCGACCCAGCGCATCGGTTTTGCGGGTGCGATACACGCTGAGCGGTTGCTGGCGCAACTGTTGCGGGTTGGGTCCGTGCAGGGCTCCGTCGGGCGTGCGCCAGGGCTTGACGACGTTGATGTTGCGGCGACACCACATTGCCAGCGCCTCAGGACTGTCGATGCTGGCCAGTTGTTGCCGTAGAACGGCTTTGTAAGGCGTGAGCCACTCGTTTTCCACGCGTGGGTTGAGCACATAATGCAGATAGATGTAGCTGGTGTCGGTGTGGCTCACCTGGTTGTCCTGCAATACGCTGAGTTCTACATCGCGCAAGTCTTTGGCCGAAATCACGCTGAGCAATTTCTGGGCCATAAACTGATTAGGTGCTTGTTCTAGAAATTGCTTGATGGTGCTGTGGTTGCCGCGCCATTCTTCGACGGGCATTGTGGCTTCGTAGGCACGGCGCAGACTGTCTTCGTGCGCCAGCCGGCGGTTGTTCTCCCGTCGCTGGGCCTCGGTCACCACGGGCAATTGTCCGCTGGCTGCTGGGGGCACCACATCTAGGCGGCAGCTCTCGGGCAGGGAGTCTGTGCCCAGCCGCAGCGTGATGAGGTGGTCGGTGCCCACCGATGCTCGTTTTGCCGCCATTTTGCCGCCTTGCGAGGCCCACACCAGCAGGTCGCCGCGTCCGGCAGTGAGCGAGGCATGCCCGGCTGTGTCGGTGGCTTTCGATGCCACGGTATAGAACTCGGCGTAGTTATACAATTTGAATTCCACTAGTGCTCCCGCGGCGGGCAGGCCGTGCTCGTCGAGCACCTGCACGTCGAGCCGTGCGGTAGGGGCATAATTGGCGGTGATGTTGATTTCGGTATAGCAGTCGGTCAGGCTCACCACTTCTTCGGGACCGTCGTAGTGGCCATACACTTTGGTGTGCATGAGCATGGCACGGCTGGCGCTTTCGTTAAACCAGCCCAGGTCCAGCACCGGTTCGGGTTCGCAGGCTCCCAGGAAATGCCATGCGCCGTCGGCCCATGCCTCTACCCAGGCGTGATTGTCGTCGGTGTGAGCCCATCGCGGTGTGTAGACCTGTCGTGCGGGAATGCCCACAGCTCGCAGTGCGGCCACCAGCAGGGTCGATTCTTCGCCACAACGTCCATAGGCGGTGCGCACAGTGGCCAGTGGGCTGCTGGTGCGAGCATCGCTGGGACGATAGGTGACGTGCTCGTGGCACCAATGGTTCACCTCCAGCACGGCCTGACTCATGCTCATGCCTTTCACGCGTGGCTTGAGTTGCTCATAAAATACCTCGCGACTGCGGTCGAGATGCTCGTTGTTGACGCGCACCGGGAGCACGAAGTGCCGGAATTCACGTTCGGGAACCAGTTTCCCCCAGGGCATTTCCTGCCGTGCCTTCACCGCGAGTTCCACGTTCTGGCGGTAGAACTCGGGTGAGTAGTCGGCACTGTCGGGCAGAGCCATGTAGCGGTACAGGAAGTCGAGGTACTGCTGCGTGTGGGCAATTGCCGGCAGCACTGCTGATCCAAGCATCAGCACGATGAAAATGATGTTTTTCTTCATGTTACCGGCTGGTGGATGTTAGTGTCAATGATGTTTTTAGAGCACCACGTTGACCAGTTTGTTGGGAACAACGATGACTTTCTTGGGCGTTGCGCCTTCGAGCCACTTGGCGGCGCCCTCGTGGCTCAGTGCCACTCGTTCCACTTCGGCAGCGTCGGTGCCGGCAGGCACTTCGATGTTGAAGCGCGGGCGACCCTTGATCATCACTGTGTATTTGATGGTGGATTCCTTCAGGTAGTCCTCGTTCCACTTGGGCCACTGCGCATCGCACACGGTGGTGTCATGACCCAGAGTGTGCCACAGTTCCTCAGCGATGTGTGGTGCAAACGGCGCGAGCAGCACCACCAGCGGTTCCAGCACCTCGCGGCTGGCGGTCTTCATGGCCGTGAGCTCGTTCACGCAAATCATGAAGGCGGCCACACTGGTGTTGTAGGAGAAAGTCTCAATATCGCCGCTCACCTTCTTGATGAGTTTGTGGATAGACTTGAGTTCATCGGCCGTGGCTTTATCGTCGGTCACACGCACGTCGTCGCCCTTGAAGAAAAGTGCCCAAGTGCGCTTCAGGAAGCGGTTCACGCCGTCGATGCCATTGGTGTCCCAGGGTTTGCTGGCTTCCACCGGCCCCAGGAACATCTCATACAGGCGCAACGTGTCGGCCCCGTAGCGCTCCACGATGTCGTCGGGGTTAACGACGTTGAACATGGACTTGGACATTTTTTCAATGGCCCAGCCACAGATATACTTGCCGTTTTCCAGAATGAACTCTGCATCCTGGAACTCGGGGCGCCACTGGCGGAACTTCTCAATGTCGAGAGCGTCGGCCTTGACGATGTTCACATCCACATGGATGGGAGTCACATCGTAGTCTTTTTTGAGGTTGAGCGATACAAACTTGTTGGTGTCCTTGATGCGGTACACAAAGTTGCTCCGGCCCTGAATCATGCCCTGGTTGACCAGTTTCTTGAACGGCTCGGCTTCGCACACATAGCCATAGTCGTAGAGGAATTTGTTCCAAAAACGGCTGTAGATGAGGTGCCCGGTGGCGTGCTCGGTACCGCCCACGTAGAGGTCGACCTGCCGCCAGTATTCATCGACCTGCTTGTCGACGAGAGCATGGTCGTTGTGCGGATCCATGTAGCGCAGGTAATAGGCACTGGAGCCGGCAAAGCCCGGCATGGTGCACAATTCCAGTGGTTGTCCGTCGGCGGTGACCCAGTTTTTGGCGCGACCCAGAGGTGGTTCGCCGGTTTCGGTGGGCAGGAACTTATCCACTTCGGGCAGTTGCAGCGGCAGTTGGCTTTCGTCCAGAGCCTGCGGCTGTCCGTCGGCATCGTAATAGATGGGGAACGGTTCGCCCCAGTAGCGCTGGCGGCTGAAGATGGCGTCGCGCAGGCGGTAATTCACTTTCACGCGGCCGATGCCGGTCTGCTCGATATAGGCTTTGGTCTTGGCGATGGCTTCTTTCACCTGCAAGCCGTTGAGTTGCAGGCGGTCGTTGCTGGAGTTGGTCATGATGCCGTCTTTAGCGTCAAAACTTTCCTCACTCACGTCGGCACCTTCGATGAGGGGCACGATGGGCAGGTCGAAGTGGCGCGCAAAGGCGTAGTCACGACTGTCGTGTGCAGGCACAGCCATGATGGCACCTGTGCCGTATCCGGCCAGCACATAGTCGCTGATGTAGATGGGTATCTCGTTGCCGGTGATGGGATTCACGGCATAGCTGCCGGTGAACACGCCGCTCACCTTTTTCTCTATCATGCGTTCGCGCTCGGTTTTGTGTTTCACCTCGTCGAGGTAGGCATCCACGGCTGCACGCTGAGCCGGGGTGACCACCTGCTCCTCATATTCACTCTCGGGAGCCAGCACCATGAAAGTGACACCGAAGATGGTGTCGGCACGCGTGGTGAAGATGAGCAGTTGCAAGTCGCTGCCTGCCACGGGGAATAGCATCTCGGCACCCTCGCTGCGGCCGATCCAGTTGCGCTGGGTTTCCTTGATGGATTCTGTCCAGTCTACGGTATCCAGGTCGCGCAGCAAGCGTGCGGCGTAGGCACTCACGCGCAGGCACCACTGGCTCATCATTTTCTGTTCCACGGGGTATCCACCGCGAATGGAAACGCCCTCGCTCACCTCGTCGTTGGCCAGCACGGTGCCCAGCTGGGCGCACCAGTTCACCATCGTATTTCCGCGGTAGGCGATGCGGTAGTTCATCAGCACGTCGTTGCGTTCCACCTTGCTCATGGCGTTCCACTGCTGAGCAGTGAAGTGCTCCTCGGTGCCGCAAGCGGCGTTGCAGCCTTCGGTGCCGTGAGCCTCGAAATGAGCCACCAGCTCATCGATGGGGCGTGCTTGCTCGCGGGCGGTGTTGTAGTAACTCTTGAACATCTTCAGGAAGGCCCACTGTGTCCACTTGTAGTAGGCCGGATCGCAGGTGCGCACCTCGCGGTCCCAGTCGTAGCAGAACCCAATCTTGTCTAGTTGCTCGCGATAGCGCGCAATGTTCTTGACGGTGGTCACCTCGGGATGTTGTCCCGTCTGGATGGCATATTGCTCGGCGGGAAGGCCATAGGCATCATATCCCATGGGGTGAAGCACGTTGAAGCCGCACTGGCGTTTGTAGCGGGCATAAATGTCGCTGGCGATGTAGCCTAGCGGGTGCCCCACATGCAGGCCGGCTCCACTGGGATAGGGGAACATGTCCAGCACATAGAACTTGGGTTTATTACGGTCGACCTCGGTTTTGTAGGTGCCATGTTCGCGCCAGTACTGCTGCCACTTCTGCTCAATTTCCTGATACTTGTATTCCATTATATAAAAGATATTTTTGATTTTTCGATGCTTCAATGAGGACACACGACCTCAATTAACTTGCAAAATTAGTAATTAATTATGAATTAAGAATTAAGAATTAAGAATTATTTGACTCTGTAATTCATTTGGTAATGGCATAAAGTGCTGCAGCAAGAACGGCCAAAAGAATGGCCATGTTTTGATTGCTCGTTTTCATAACTTCCATGCGTTTAGCTTGGTTATACAACTAAAGTGAGTCACTGCTGGGCGAGGAAACTGCGCAGGGCGGCAGTAATGGCTGTGAGGTAACGCTTGCGGCCGAAATAGGTGTCGAAGATGGCACGATAAGATTCCAGCACCTGTTGCGGTTGGAAAGTGGTAGCCAGACATTGGTCGATGACATCGGCCGTGTTCCGGTAGTTGATTGTGTAGAGGAATGAGTGTTGCCTAGCCAGTTCGTTGAAGGGGAGCAGGGCCTCGCTGAAAATGGGAATGACGCCGCTTGCCAGGTAACTCGACATCTTGGTGGGAGTGGCCACGTGGTTCACCACGTGATCCTCGCGGATGATGAAGCCGAATTTGCAGGAGGCTATTTCTTGTGCCACTTGCTCGTGGGGAACGCACTTGATGGTATAGTGTTCCAGTTGTGCTCGCTGTGCGGCCTTGTGCGCTACTGTGCCGTCGGGGGTGAGGATTTTGAGGTGGCAATGGTTGTGCCGGCGCTCGATGTTCCGGTATATGGCCAGCATCTGGTCGAAACACTGCCAGGGGTCGGTTGCCGACCCCACGTAGCAGAAAGTGTTGTGATCATACTTGCCCTGTGTGAAGAAGTGCTGCGGATGCAGTACCTCATTGAAACAAGGCATGATGAAGTGGTGGCGGGGTGCAATGCCAAACTTGCTGCTGAGGTAGTCGCGTTGCTGTGAAGAGACAAAGAAACTGAACCGGCTGTAACGCATAGACGCGCGGTCTAGAATGTTCATCGCTCGTTTGCGCCATTGTGAATGGGTGCGCATGAAGTCTTCCTCGGCAGGCAGACCCTGGAACCAGTGGATGAAATGGCCGAAGCCCAACACTCGCAGTCGCAAGATGTCCTTATGCCCTGTGGTGAGAAACCATGAGTCTTTGGGTAGCCGCCACAAATGTGCCAGCCCGAAGTCGGGTAGGGGCACAACGTGAAAGCCGACATTTCTTAGCGCCTCAATGATGATGTTGAGGTAAAAGTCGGTGACCGTTCGGTGATTGCTTTCAAAATAATATATCGTCATCGGCCCACTGTATCTTTAATGGGCGTCGAGCCAGTTGGTGGCTGTGCCGTGACTGGCAGTGAGGCGCACGTGTCCCTGATAGGCTGCTTCCATCTGCTCGATGACGATGCGCTGCACGCGGTCGAGTTCGGCCGGAATCACATCGAAGTTGAGTTCGTCGTGTACTTGCAGAATCATTTGCGAGCGGATGCCCTCAAGTTGGAACTGGCGGTAGATGGCCACCATGGCGCGCTTGATGACGTCGGCTGCGGTGCCCTGGATGGGAGCATTCACGGCATTGCGCTCGCTGAATGCACGCACCACGGCGTTGCGCGAATTGATGTCGGGCAACATTCGCCGGCGGCCGTAAAGCGTGGTGACGTAACCCTGCTTGCGGGCTTGTTCCACGCTGCGGTCGATGTAGTCGCGCACTTGTGGAAATGTGGCGAAGTAACCGTCGATGAGCATCTTGGCCTCGCTGCGCGGAATGTTCAGACGTTCGCTTAGTCCGAAGGCCGAGATGCCGTAGAGGATGCCGAAATTGGCTGTCTTGGCTTTACGGCGCTGGTCGGGAGTGACGTTTTCCAGTGACTCGTGGTAAATTTTTGCGGCAGTGATAGCATGGATGTCGTGGTCGTGTGCAAAAGCGTCGAGCATGGTTTGGTCATGGCTCAGGTCGGCCACAAGGCGCAGTTCAATCTGCGAGTAGTCGGCACTGAAAAACACATTGCCGTCGGCCGGTATAAAGGCTTTCCTGATTTCGCGCCCCTCATCGCTGCGCACGGGGATGTTCTGCAGGTTGGGATTGGTAGACGAGAGCCGTCCGGTGGCGGTCACCGTCTGGTTGTAGGTGGTGTGGATGCGGCCCGTGCGAGGGTTGATGAGCTGGGGCAGGGCGCTCACATAGGTGGAAAGCAACTTCCGCTTTCCGCGCAAGTCCAGAATCTTGTCTACCAGCGGGTGCCGGTCGCGCAGTTTGAGCAGGATTTCTTCTGTGGTGCTATATTGTCCGGTCTTGGTCTTTTTGGCCTTGTCGTCGAGGTGCAGGTGATCAAATAGCACATCGCCCACCTGCGCTGGCGAGGCGGTGTTGAACTGCATGCCAGCTAGTTCCCAGCACTGTTTCTCAATGGCCTCGATTTGGCTGGTGAGCGCAACGGCATATTCGTCGAGGGCGTGTTTGTCGATGCGTGCTCCAGCCATTTCCATGCTGGCCAGCACTTGCACCAGTGGCATTTCTATGTCGGTGAGCAGATGAGTCATGCCCTCGGCATCAATACTTGTGTTAAGCATCTCGGGCAGTTGCAGGGCGATGTCGGCCAGTTCGCAGGCGTAGTCGCACATGGCATCAGGCCGCAGCTGAGACCACCGCAGTTGCTTGCGGCCTTTGGCTCCCAGCACTTGTTCGGGGCGTATGGTGTCGTAGTGCAGCACGTCGGCCGCCATCTCAGTTGTGGAGTGGCCGCGCTCGGGCTGCAGCAGGTAGTGCGCCACGGCGGTGTCGTAATAGGGAGCGGTGAACTGTTGGCCAGCGGCATGAAGCATGACCATGAGGCGTTTCACGTCGTCGCACACAATAGAGGCACTGGCCGTGAACAGTGGCGCCACAGCATTCATCATCCATCCCATACCGTCGAGAGGCATGTAGAAGGCTTCACCAGCCTGGGCGCACAAGGCGAATCCCAGCAGGGTGGCCCGCATAGCTTCCTCGCCTTCGCTCATGGCGCACACAGCCACCCGTGGCTGCGAGATAAGTTGTTTTACGATGGCGGCAGCCTCGTCGAAGTCGGTCACTAGGCGGTAATGATGATCAGTGTCGGCCAGCGAGCGGCGAGTTTCAAGCTCGGGGTGGGGCGAAGCCGATGGCGACTCGTCATGGGAGTCGGCGATGTTGGTGTCGAATAGCGACAGTTGGTCGCCTGCTGTATGGGAGGGTTTCGATGCCGGTGAAGCGACAGGAGCGGTGGGCTTGATATGGGTGCCAGGTTGGGAATCATCGTCTAGTCCCACGTTGGCTTCGCCGCCATCTACCAGCCGGGTGGTGAACGAGCGGAACTCCAGTTCGGCAAACACGTAGCGCAGGGCATCCATGTCGACGGGCACACGTCGCAAGGCCTCCTCGTCAAGGGTTACTGGCACGTCGGTGATGATGGTGGCCAGAAACTTGGAGAACTTGATTTGCTCTACGTTGCTTTCCACTTTGGTTTTGAGCGAGCCTTTCAGTTCGGCGGTGTGCTCGAGCAGGTTTTCGACCGAGTCATACTGCTGGATGAGTTTCTCGGCGGTCTTTGGACCCACGCCGGGGCAACCAGGGATGTTGTCGGCCGAGTCGCCCATCAGTGCCAGGATGTCGATGACTTGTTTGGGATCGTGCAGACCATATTTCTCGTTCACTTCCTCCACCCCCATGATTTCGTTCTTGCCGGGGTTGAAAATTTTCACGTGTGGCGTGACCAGTTGTCCGAAGTCTTTGTCGCCTGTCACCATATAAGTGAAAAAGCCCTGCTCTTGTGCCTGGTGTGCCAGGGTGCCTATCACGTCGTCGGCCTCGTAGCCATCAACTTGATAAACGGGGATGCGGTAGGCTTCCAGGATGCGTTTGATGTAGGGCACTGCCACGAGAATGCCTTCGGGCGTGGCACTGCGGTTGGCCTTATACTCGGGATAGGCCTCGTGGCGGAATGTCTTGCCGCCGGGGTCAAAGCACACGGCAATGTGCGACGGGCGCTCGCGCTTGAGCAAGTCTTGCAGCGTGTTGACGAAGCCAAACACGGCACTGGTGTCGATTCCTGTCGTGGTCGTGCGCGGATTGCGCATCATTGCATAAAAGGCCCTGAAAATTAAGGCATAGGCATCAAGTAATAGAAGCTTTTTCATCTTATTTCAATTTATCTCTGACTTCTCAGAGTTTTTGGAGATTTCCGAGTGATAACCAAGTCAAAAAACTATTCGCTTTTCTCTATAATGTGCACATCGCGCTGCGGGAAAGGAATTTCGATGCCGTTCTCGTTGAGCACGTCGTAGATGTTCTCCTTGATGCGCGCGATGTCGCGTAACCGTGTTGCCACGGGGGTCCACAGCACCACGTTGAGGTCGACGCTGCTGTCGCCGAAGTTGTCAAACAGCACCTGGATGCCTTTCTTGTGGTCATAGCAGTCGAGCGCAGACAGGCGCTCGGTGATGAGACGGCGCACCTGGTTCACCTGCGACCCGTAGGCTACGCCCACGCTCACCTGCGCCAGCTCGTAGCCATGGTTCTGAGTCACATTCTTGAAATTCTTGTTGAAAAGCTGGCTGTTGAGGAAGGCGATGACCGAGCCGTCGAGTGTTTCCACCATGGTGCTCTGGTAGTTGATGTTGGTCACGCGGCCGCGGATGCCGTCGCACTCAATCATGTCGCCAATCTTCACGCGGCCGCTCATGAGCGACAATCCGTAGAACAGGTTTTCCAGCGTGTCTTTCATAGCGAAACCGATACCGGTTGACAGACCCGTGAGGATGAGCGTGATGCCTGCGCGGTTCACGTGCAGGGTGACCATCACGATGTAGATGAACAGTCCCCAGCCCAGGTACTTCATCAGGTTCATGCTCAGCGACACGGCTTTGTTCTTGGTTTTGGTCTTGTACTCCTTCCACATGATGTAGCCATTGATGCACAGGTAAATCAGATAGTGGAACACAAATCCCAGAGCCACCAGGGCAATGATGCGGTTGAGCGAAATGACAATCACGTCGGGAATGTCGATAATCTTGCTGGTAACCAATTCTTTGCACCACTCCGTGAGGTCAAACACACGAGCGGCCCAGTAGATAGATCCGGCCACGCTCAGTGTGGCGGCGATGGGGATAATCATCTTGTAGAGCGCGTCGAAGAACCAAGTGCGGCGCAGGTCGGCATCGGCCGGGATGTGGGCGGCTTCGTAGCGGTGCAGCAGGTCGTAGATGAAGGTGATGCCCTGTATCATGGTAAGCTGGATAATCCACCAGATGAGCACCTGCACGCTCATGAGCGTGTAGCCGCACCATGCCATCACCAGCGACACCACCATGGCCAGCAGCGAGAACCAGGCATAGAACTTGTCGGAGCGTGGAACGCGCTTGCTGTGGCGGTGGGTGACCCACCACTGCCACAGGGTGCAAACGAGCAGGATGGCTGGGAAGGTGAGGTTGACCATGGTGTTGGGCATGAAGGTGATGCGATAGATAAACACCACCAGCCCCACCACCGTGATGGGGGTGTAGAGAATCAAGCCACTTTTCACCGAATCGCCCTTGAGACGAATGATGAGCGAGAGCATGATGGCCACCAGCAGCCACGCGTACTCGCTGAGCAGCCGCGAGGCCATGATCATGAAGTTGTGGTCGGTGAGTGTGAGTGAAATCACTTGTGTGGCGATGGCAAACACAGCCGCGCTGGCGGCAATGTTGATGCAGGCGCGCTTCTTGAGGAATCCGGGGGTGACCCACCGTTTGGGAATCAGGAACCTGATTACCAGCGTGCTCAACGCGCCCGAAAGCACCACATACACCACGATGAAGATGAACAGAAACATCACCAGGTTGCCGCGCCATTCACTGTGCGTGCGACCCATGGGGCGATATTTGCTGCGCAGGTCCATGGTGCCCTGGCGAGTGTATCGCGGCAGATTGGACAGGATGGAAAAGTAAGACTGGTCGCCGTTGATGAACACACTGCGGCGGATGTCGTCGTAGGCCTTGAGGGCAAAGGCGTTCAGCTCTTTTGCCTTGTCGAGCACCTGTTTTGAGCGCTCGTGGGTTTTCTCGATGTGCACTTGCTGGATGGCCATGTCCTTGGCCAGTTGGTTGGCCAGCACGATGCAACTGTCGCGGTCGGCGCGTGCCTGTTGCGTGGTCAGGAGCATGTCGGGCATCTTTTCCAGTGAGCGCACCAAGTGCACGTATTGTGTGACTTGGTCGTTATACTTTTGGGCAAACACCTCAAAGGGGAGCATACGCCGCTCCATCTGGTCGTGCAGCGAGGTGGCCTCGTTGCAGGCGTAGGCCAGGTCGAAGACGTAGTCGCTCTTCTGCGAGTAGAGCATCAGCTCTATCTGGTGACTGCGGTCCATGACCTGAATCATCATTTTGTCGAAACGGCGGCTCATCTCATTGAACCGGGCCATGCGTTGCACCTCTTCCTTGTGCATCATGGTGAGCTCTGAGCGCAGCACGCTCAACGCCTTCTCCATGTCTTGCTCCTTGAGCACAGCAGCGGCTTGCAGTGCGGTGATAAGTACCAGCAGTATGGCTAAAATCGTTTTCTTCATAGTCTGAACGGGATATTTGAGTGGCGAAATTACTGTTTTTTTGTGGAAAAAGCCGCCTTTGGAGTAAAAAATCTATCAATCCTCCACACGTTGGCACAAATTTTGCTATGATTGGTGTGCGAGTGAGTTTTTTATTGTAATTTCGTGCCGTAATTCTTAATCAAGCAAGAAAAATGTCAACTTACACCGTTACCGACACCAAAAAGGTGACCACCAAGCGCATCAAAGACATGATGCAAGCCGGTGAAAAAATTGCGATGCTCACCTCCTACGACTACACCATGGCCTCGCTCGTGGACCAGGCTGGCGTGGATATCATCCTGGTGGGCGACAGCGCCTCCAATGTGATGCAGGGCAATGCCACCACCATTCCCATCACCATCGACGACATGATAGTCTATGGGCGCACGGTGGCCCGCGCAGCCAAGCGTGCCATGGTCATTGTGGACATGCCTTTTGGCACTTATCAGGGCGACCCTATTGAGGCTCAGCGCAATGCCGTGCGCATCATGCGAGAGACCGGGGCCGACGGTGTGAAACTCGAGGGTGGCCGCGAGATGCGCGGTGCCATCGAGATGATTCTGCGCGCCGGCATCCCCGTGATGGGGCATCTGGGACTCACGCCGCAGTCAATCAACAAATTTGGCACCTATGCCACCCGCGCCACTGGCGAGAGCGAAGCGCTGCGTCTGATGAGCGACGCACGCGTGCTCGAAGAAGTGGGGTGCTTTGCCATTGTGCTCGAAAAGATTCCCGCCTTATTGGCCGCTAAGGTGACCGAGGCCATCCATGTGCCCACCATAGGCATTGGTGCCGGTCATGGCACCGACGGACAAGTGCTTGTGGCTCATGACATGTTGGGACTCAACACCGCTTTCAAGCCCAAGTTCCTGCGCCTATACAACAACCTGGGCGAGCAAATCGTGGACAGTGTGGGCAATTACATCAACGACGTGAAGCGCGGCGATTTCCCCAACGACAACGAGCAATACTAATCCCCATGCGGCTGGCCTCCCCTAGCCCCTCCTGAATGAGGGGGATTGGGCTCACGCAGATCACGCAGATTTGCGCAGATTCTTTATAGGCTATAAGCTGTGGGCTATGAGGTCCTAGAAGCTGTTCTGGTGGATTGCAAATTCAGCCGAACGCGTGATAATAGAAACCGGAGGTGATGCTAGCGGTCACCCCCGGTAGGTTTGTTCTGTTGCAAAGCGGTTATTTGTGCTTGCGGTATTTGTACTTCACGCCCAGGTTATACATGATGAAGGCCTGAATGTCGGTGTACTCGTCGATGACCTTGGAGATGGGCTTGCCGTGGCCGTGGCCGGCATTGGTGTCGATGCGGATAATCTTGATGGCATCGCCGGTGTTGCTGGCCTGCAGCTGGGCGGCATACTTGAAGGAGTGTGCGGGCACCACGCGGTCGTCGTGGTCGCTGGTGGTGACCATCACGGGAGGGTAGGGGGTGCCGTCGTTGTGGATGGTGTGCAGCGGGCTGTAGCCCTTGAGGTACTCAAACATTTCGCGGCTGTCGTCGCTGCGACCGTAGTCGCGTGCCCAGTTCCAGCCGATGGTGAACAGGTGATAGCGCAGCATGTCCATCACGCCCACTTGTGGCACTGCAGCTCCCCACAGGTCGGGACGCTGGTTGACCACTGCCCCCACCAGCAGGCCGCCGTTGCTGCCGCCGTTGCAGGCAATCTTGCCCTTGCTGGTGTAACCCTCGCGGATGAGGTATTCGCCCGCGGCGATGAAGTCGTCGAACACGTTCTGCTTTTTCATCTGTGTGCCGGCATCGTGCCATTGCTCGCCATATTCGCCACCGCCGCGCAGGTTGGTGTAGGCGCAGATGCCGCCCATGTCGAGCATGGCAAACGGAGTGCGTGAATAGCTGAACGCAGGGTTCATGCTCACGTTGAAGCCGCCGTAGCCGTAGAGGAACACGGGGCGCTTGCCGTCGCGCTTGAGCCCCTTCTTGTAGATGAGGAACATGGGGATGCGTGTGCCGTCTTTGCTGGGATAGAACACCTGTTCGGTGACGTAGTCGGTGGGATTGAGCGCCACCTGCGGAGCGAAGAGCTGACGCGACTTGCCGGTGGCCATGTCGTAGGCATAGATGGTGGTGGGGAAAGTGTAACTGGTGAAGCTGTAGAACACCTCACTGTCTTTCTTCTTGCAACTGATGCCCACCGAGCCGAACGTGGGCAGTGCAATCTCGCGCTCCAGCTTGCCGTCGAGGCTATAGACAGCGGGGTGGCTCGATGCGTCGCGGTCGTAGGTGAGAATAAACTTGTGGTTGGCCAACTGGGCACCGCTGAGCACGGCATCGCTCTGGGCAATGACATCGTGACGCGAGGCGGCACTGAGGTGCTCGGCATCGAAGGCAATCACCTTCCAGCGCGGCGCGTCGTCGTTGGTGAACACAAAGAGCTTGCCGCCATCCACCCCGATGGGCGAATAGCTGTAGCGGTCGCTCGAGCACAGTTTCACGTAGTGCGGATTGCGGTCCTTGAGATCCTTCACATAGAGTGTGGTGGCCTCGCCGTCGCTCTGCTCGATGCACACATAGCGCTCGTCGTCCATCACGATGGCCTGGTGGAACAGTAGCGGCGCGGTCTTGTTTTCAAATTCCACATAGTCTTCGCTCTGCGGGGTGCCCAGACGGTGATAACACACGCGGTGATATTCATTCTTGGACGAGAGTTCCGACTCGGGTTCGTCGTAGCAGCTGTAGAAGAAACCGTCGCCCAGCCATTGTGCGTCGGTAAACTTGGCCCAGCGGATGTGGTCGTCAAGCACTTGGCCTGTGGTGAGGTCTTTTACATAGATCTCGTTCCAGTCGCTGCCGTTGCGAGTGATGGTGTAGGCCAGATAGCGGCCGTCGTTGGAGAAATTGATCTGCTGCAGGGCCACGGTGCCGTCGGTGCTCAGCGTGTTGGGGTCGAGCGCCACGCGCGGCGTGCCGTCCATCGTGTCTTGCACGTAGAGCACGCTCTGGTTCTGCAGACCGTCGTTCTTAAAGTAGTAGTATTTGTCTTTCACCTTGAAGGGGGTGCCCCACTTGGTGTAGTTGGCCAGTTCGGTGATGCGTTTCTTGATGTCGGCTCGGAAGGGGATGCGGGCCAGATAGTCCTGCGTGACCTTGTTTTGTGCCTTGACCCACTGGGCGGTTTCCTGGCTGCGGTCATCTTCGAGCCAGCGGTAGGGGTCGGCAACACGGGTGCCGAAGTACACGTCGACGGTGTCGACGCGCTTCGTTGCCGGATAATTCACTTTGGCACTAGCGCCCATGGCTGTGCCAACAAGCAATGCGCTACACATGATAATTGTCTTGTTCATATTTTGTTAAAGGTTAGTTAGTTGAGTTCACTTGAAAAGGTCACAACAACAAATTAAACGAATTTTACGAATTATATTTATACGAAAATCATTAATTAGCGGAAAATTATAATAAAAATCAGGATTAATTCCTGGTATATTTGTGTTCATCGCTTTGTAAAGTGGACTCTTAGTTTGCGTTTATAATAATTACATTCGTGGTCAAACCACTTTATCATTCCAAAGGCGTGAAAGGAACTGCTGCACAGGCCACACTTCTATTCCATTAAGCATTCGAGGGCGTTCTTCAAGCGATAACAACATCAACTTGGCATCAGGATACTCCTCGCCAAAGGCCTTTAAGCCCTTTGTATCGGCTGAAAGGATATTCTTTGATGGCTTTACTTCTATGGCTACTTCTGCTTGTCCTATTATTGCGTCAACTTCATATTTGTTATCTAATGTATGCCAATACGATAACGACTTACCTTGCCGACAATATGAGAGATATGCTCTTAATTCCTGTATGACTAAATGCTCTAATGAGTGGCCATATACGTCGGTTCCTTGTTGTAATGGTACCCGGTTTAACAGATGATTAGGTATTGCCACATCAAAATAATAAAACTTGGGTGACTGAATTACTCTGCGTTTTACAACTTTCATGAAAGATGGCAAATAGAACCCCAACATAGTTTCCTCGAGAATAGTAAAATATTCTTTAACCGTTTTCGACGAAATTCCACAGTCTTGTGCGATATTGGCATAATTCACAATCTCGGAATTGGATAGTGCGGCTATTTGCAAAAACCTTGTAAAGGAGTCCAGCCTACGCACGATAGCTTCCTCCACAATTTCTTGCTGCAAATAGTCGCCTATATAAGATTGAATCCTCATCGTAGGATTTTCAACAAGATAATGACGAGGTAACATACCATTGTTTAACGCTCTATTTAGGTCAAAATCTGGAATCTCAGCACTTACGAGTGGAAACAACGTTTTGCTAAGAGCCCTGCCACCCAGTAGATTAACACCACTGCGCCGCAACTTGCGAACACTCGAACCACTCAATATAAAACTCAGGCCCTTATTTTCAATTAACCAGTGAACCTCATCGAGCAAAGCCGGTACCTTTTGTACTTCATCTATAATGACCAATGTGCCTTCGTCAAGCATTTCACATTGCTCTCGGAGCAATGCAGGACGCATTTGCAGTGTCAAGCGCACATCACTCTTCAACAGGTCATACATTATAGCATCTGGAAAAAGCATCTTCAATAATGTGCTTTTCCCTGTTTGACGGGCTCCCCACAGGAAAACACTATCATCTCTAATCTCTTCTAACTTAAGTATTCGTTCCAGCATATTCACTCATGATTAGTTGTCGCAAAATTAATTTCAAAGAATGAAACCTGCAAGAAAAAAGCAGAAAATCTGAAGTAGTACTCCAAAAATTCGCCGAAAATCGGAAGTATCACTCCAAAAATTCACCGAAAAACTGAAGTGGAACTCCAAAAATTCATCCCTGTTTGCCGGAAATTGCACTACACGTTCGGCTGGATTCTGGTTCGGCTGGATTTGCAATCCAGCCGCCGTCACATCGGCGGATTTACAATCCGCCAGCCCGTGAGGGCTACCATGCACTGTCCCAGTGCGGGGATTACAAATCCCCAACCCAACCTCCTGGCGGATTATAAATCCGCCAGAACAGCTGAATCCACCAGAACAGTTTCTGGGGCCTCATAGCCCACAGCTTATGGCCTATAAAGAATCTGCGCAAATCTGCGTGATCTGCGTGAGACTACTCGAATCGATTCTTGCCAGTCGCCCCGCGGATTGCAAATCCACCAGAACAGCGCAAAAAATGTTCATTATTCATTGTTCATTATTAATTAAATGTGTACTTTTGTCGGTAATATGAAACATTTGGTTTACATATTGCTCGGGTTGATGCTCGTGGGGGTGGCTTGCCGGCGCTCGACGCATGATGTCGAGGCGCGGCTCGTGGCCATCGACTCGCTGGTGAGTGCGCAGCCCGACAGTGCCCTGGCACTGCTGGCCGACATCAATGCCGACTCACTGCCTGCCGACCTGCGCGCCTACCACGACGTGCTCACCACGCAGGCCCTCTACAAGGCCTACATCCCCGCCACCACCGACACGCTCATCGCCCGAGCCTGGAGCTACTACCGCGACCACGGCCCATACGACCGACGCATCCGGGCCATGCTCTACAGCGGCACCACCGCCGAGGAACTCGGCCACCCCGACAGCGCCATGCGCTGGTACAAGCGCACCGAGCTCGAATCCCGCCCCGACGACCACTACCACCGCGCCTACGCCCAAATGTCAATGGGAATACTTTACCAACAATATATGGAATCTCGCCAGGCTATTGATAAATATCGCCAAGCCATAGATGTTTTCTATCAAACAGACACAAGTAGTTATCTTTTTTGTTGTCAACAACTTTCACAACTTTACCAAAATAAAAATTTAGCAATTGATAGCTCAAAATTCTACATAGAAATTGTAAAGCAAATTGCTAAACAACAAAAAGACAGTCTATATCAAGCACTCGCCCTTTACTCGCAGGCATGCCTTTTGTATTATGATTCATGTTTTAAAGAGGCAAAAGATATAGCTATAAGCGCAATTTCTGATTTTACCAATTTTACGCCTCACCAATGTTGGTATTACGCCTCACTGTGTTATGCTCATACAGGCCAAGTTGATTCTGCTGAATACTATTTTAATGCAGCCCCATTAGTAGAGTTTTCCGTTGATTCCACCTATTACTTTCATGCGCTATCTCTAATTTCCTCACTTAAGGGAAATTGGCGTGATGCTCATAAATATGAGGTGTTGAGTGATAGCATAACTGAATGCAAGTTGCTGGTTTGCAAAGAATCATCAAAACGAATACAGGAAGATGCGATTGAGAAGGAAATAGTTAATAAATCGGCTGACACAAAATGGATTCACCTTTCACTATATGCCATTATTGGTATTGCACTTGTATTTGTACTGACCATCATTATCATAAGAATCTTTATAAAGAGGTGGAGGAAAAATGAAAAAAACTTACTTTTAAAGGTGGAATGGTTAGAACAGAATTATAAAGAACATAAGGCTAATTTACATTCTCTTAAACTTCAGCAAGAAGAATCGGCTCAACTTTTGGCCACATACGAAGAAACCTTGGAAGAAAAGAATCAGGAAATTATGACTTTGCGCCAAATGCATAGTGATACAGAATTAGTTAGAGTTCTCTATGCCCAACTTAGTGCGCTATTTGAAAAAAACTTTGTGCCATTGGAAAAAATGGCCTGTGATTTTTTTCAGCATGGCCAAAACGCTTCACTCTTTATGAAAGACTTCAGTAACCAGTTTAATCAAATATGGAAAAGCCAAAATATGTGGCGACAGATTGAAAGATATATCAATGAGAAGCATAACAATTGCCTTATTCGCTTTGCGCAAACCCATCCTAACATATCTGATGACCAGTTGCATCTTATTATGCTGGTAAAACTGGGATTCAGTTCAATGGCTATTGCCGTATGCATGGAATATGGCAGCCAAGAGGTGGTCTATGCGGTCAAAAGTAGGTTAAAGAAAAAATTAGGCATTAAAGATAGTATCGAAGAATACCTTCTTCAGTTAGAGAAATCAAATAATTAATTCTAGCAGAATCTGTTCATTCTCTCCCACTTAGGTCAAGTCTAAGAAATAAACGATGATGCCATGCAATTGTGGAAAATCAGGTGAGACTATTACTGCGCTGGACACTTGTCCAAGAAAAAAGTTCCACTTCCATACACCTTGATTTAATAAAGACTATAATCTGTTGCGTGATAGACAAGCAGAATTTTAACCAATAGAGATTCTATTTTTGGATATTTATTGTCAATCATTTTACCGCAACTAAAGGTTGTTTAGGCATTAAATATCTGACAATCTGATAATTGGATAATTACTTGTTAAGGTTTTTCTTAAATGTAGTGATTAAGGCCCTACAATGATGATTTCCAAGCTGTTATAACAAATCTTGTTAAGATTATTTTTTTTGCATCTTAAATGCTAACAATTAATTTTGCGCTATCATAATCATTATATGACGAAACTATGAAAAAGAATTTATTATTTTTAATAATCTTAATGATTGGTGCTATTTCCTATGCCCAAAACGAACCGAACGGAAATATCGGCCGACATGGTATTGATATTTCAGGAATGAAAGCCCCAAAGCCTCACATGGCCGAGGTGACTGAGCCGCAAGCCTATTACACGGTCTCGACTGCCACGCTCAGCATTGAGCTGGATCCGGTGTACTATTCGCAGTACACCATCATCCTCCAGAGCGACTATGCCAGCCTGGATTATATCGTCACTTCGCCCGTGGTGAACATACCTGTCGGTTCGCTTGACAGCGTCGTCGACATCTACATCGAGAGTGACGACTGCGGCTGTTACTACGGCACCCTCAACCAATCCGCCTACGGTAATACCTATTAAAATAATAGATATTATAAAATTTATTTATTAATTAACAAAATTCAAAGAAAAATGAAAAAACTTATTTTTTTCGCAGCATTGGTTTGCTGCACAGTAATGAGCATTAATGCTCAATTGAAAGTGTTTAACAACGGTAATGTGCGCATCGGCTCTGACTACTGGGACGAGCATGGTTTTAACCTTCCGGGGATGATGGACACGACAACGATGCTACGCGTGTGGGGACCCACATACAGTGGATCCAATGCCCGCATGTCGTTTGGTTACCAAAGATTATGCACTCACAAAACTGTGATGATTGGTGAGCGTTATTGTAATGATGATGATATTGACAGCGACATTCTTTGGTTACAAGGCAATAAAGGATTTTGTGTTACATATAACCAATTAGCCGGTGACACCATCATCAAGTTTGAGCCACTAGAAAATGATCTCATAGAGGTCTACAAACCTATCCAAAGCCCGCACTTCCTGGTAACGAGTGACGAACGGTTAAAAGAGGACGTGGAGCCGCTGGAGCAGTCGCTCGACGCGCTCTCAGCCCTGTCGAGCGTGAGCTACCGCTACAAGCCAGGCAAGACACCCGACTATGCCATCGACCCAGAAACCGAGCGGCTACTGGAGCAGGATGGGCACAAGAGCGACAATGAATTCTTTGCCAAATATTATGCCAAGGAAGCCCACGGCGAGCGTCATTATGGCTTCATCGCCCAGGAAGTGCAGAAGATATTCCCCGAACTGGTGCATACCGACAAAGACGGTTACCTGTCGGTGGACTACATCGGTGTGATTCCCCTGCTGGTCAACGCCGTACAGGAATTGCGCGGCCGCTTGGAGAAGGTGGAAGGCGGCGAGGATGCGACACCTACAGTGAACCGCGCACCGCGCACCAGCGGCACCGACGAGCTGCTGGCCGACCGCACCACCGAAGTGCTGAGCCAGAACACGCCCAACCCGTTCTCGAGTGACACGAGCATCGGTTACCATCTGCCCGACGGCACCCAGCAGGCCGCCATCTACATCTACGACCTGCAAGGCAAGCAGGTCAAGCGCCTCGACGTGGATGCCAGCGCCACCAGCGTGACGCTGCAAGGCGGCGACCTGCAGGCCGGCATGTACATCTACAGCCTCATCGCCGACGGACGCGAACTGGCCAGCAAGAAAATGATTCTCACCAAGTAAAAATGCAACACCATGAAAAAGTTTTTTTATATATTATGTTTTCTGGTCTCCCTATATTCCTGGGGCAGTCAGAGAACGGAAACCATCCAACTGAATTTCAGTGCGGGGGATTTCCAGTTCACGCAAATTGACGGAAAGACGCATATTTCGTCAAATGTCCATGACTTGCTTTTTGAAGAATCGGAATTATTTCCAAAAATTCCAAAAATTGGGATTGATGTTTTAATCGGGCCGAATGAACAATTTGACACTCTGACATACAGTTTTAGCAATTCCATCATGTGGAACAATATAAATATTGCCGCATGCGAGGTCCCCATAAGAACTGATTCGGAAGGTGAAGGTGGTTCTTCCAACTCATCCAATTTCGATGGTATCTATCCGGCTACAGTAGAATATCAAGAGACAGCGACACTTGACGGATATAAAATGGTGAGGCTCATAGTCAACCCGTTTGCTTTTGACGGCCTACAGTCCACATTGGCACTAAATCAATGTATCAATGTCAGTCTGTGCCTCAATCAGCCCAACCCAGTGCATGTTCCATCAAATAATCCTGTCCATGTAGGAGGGGCTTTTTTGAATGACTTTGTTGAGGATGTGGCCGTCAATGGCGACGACATGAGTTCACTTTATGGAGATCCTGTCGTAGCCATGTCGGCTTTGGACAGCATCAATTATTACACATATTTACTCATTACAAATGAGAATCTGAAATCGTCTTTTGAACCATTGGCGCATTGGAAGACAAGAAAAGGTGTGCGAGCAAAGGTACTAACCGTAGAAGAAATTTGCTCTCAATATAATGGAAATTCCATTCCACTTAAAATAAATGCCGCCATTAAAGATTATCAAGAAAATCATTCTACGAAATATGTATTGCTGGGTGGAGATGAACATGCAGTTCCCGCACAACCTTGTTACATACAAATGGATGCTAGATCTAATGGCGAGTATAAAACTCATAAGGATACAGTTCAAAGTGATTTTTTTTACGCATGCCTAAAAAAAATGGACTGGGATTCTAATGGTGATGGTATTGCGGCACAACTTGATTCTACTGGTTATGTGGGTGATTCTGCAATTAACATAGAGCATCAAGTAGTGATATCTCGTTTACCTGCCGAGAATACTGATGGTGCTCAAGCCATGGTCCAAAGAATAATCAATTATGAAATGGATCCGATACATGGAGAGTGGAATGATAATATTTTATTGACGGGTGTAGTTATTGATACAGTTTATACACTAAATGGGCGGCAAATCAGTGACACTGAAATTGTCGGGCAAACAATATACGACCACTTACAATCAAATGGATGGAATGGTGACATTGTCCGATTCTTTGATACATATACTGACATGCCATCAGGCACAAATTATAAAGTCAATAATGTCAATATGATTAAAGAGTTGAACAAAGGTTACACTTTGGTTCATGAAGAATCACATGGTTCAAGAAAGCGTTGGGTTCTTGATCATAATAGCTTTTACCGTTCCCAAGCCAGAACGGTCGTTAACGAGAAAAAGGGGACTGTGATATTGACTGCTGCTTGCTCAACCAATGCTTTCGACGATGGGGAGACGTGTCTCAGTCAAGCTTTTTTAGAAAGCACAAAAAGTGGAGTTTTGGCTTATTACGGTTCTCAGCGTTTAGGATTAAGAGACCAATCAGCCACTTTAAATAAAAAGTTGTTAGAAAGGTTATTATCAGAAACCAATTGCTTGGGTAAGGCAGCGATGAATGCCCGTTTGCAATTTATGAAAAATAGTTATTACAAACATGGAGCGGCCCGATGGCTAGGTCTGGCTACCAACCTGATGGGTGACCCTGAAATGCCTGTTTATTTGAGTCGCCCATTGGAAAGAACTGATGTAAAATTCAATTTTCACAACAATATTTTGACTGTTTCAACTCATAATAATGATCAGTTTAAGGTATGCGTGAGCAGTCTCAATGATTATGGCGAGCACTATTATTTGACTGGGAATTCAATCAATGGCAGGGCTTCATTTCTTGGGGCAACCGATAACGTATACGTAAGCATAACAAGTCCTGGATACATTCCTTTCGTTCAGAATATTCAAAAAAACACATATATTCAAAACGAAACTATTTCAGATAATAGGCTCATTGTTGCTGAAAACACCTATGTTGGCCAAAATGTGACCGGCACTTTATCACAAGGACCGGTGGTCGTCGAATCTGGCAATTTGGAGATTCAAAGTGCCGGTGGTGTTTTGTTGGCTCCCGGAACTGAAATCAAGAAAAATGCGTCATTGGAAGTCAAAACTAATTTATAATCATTTGCAAAATAGGGATTCTAATTATAATTTTGCTTGACTTAAACTTAAACAATTGACTTATGAAATATTTCAACAAAAAGTTTTTGCTGTTCTTTATTGTCTGTTCAGTCATACTGTTAGCCAAGGCAGACAACTTTGTGGTGAATGGCAATGAATATGCAGTCAGTGACGACGGCAACTCGGTAACTTTGAGGGCTTTCGTGGGTGACCCCGACACGCTCAAATGTTATGTCATCCCCGATGTGGTGGAGAATGAGGGTAAGATTTACCCGGTGACGATGCTTGATTTTTATCAGGGATTCAGCGAGATAAGCCTCGATGAGCTCTATGTGGGAAGCAATCTGCAGTATTTGCTATATGATTCATTTTACAGCAACAGCGTCAGGCGTGTGGTGTGGAACGCACGAAATTGCGAGGTGCTGGATCTTGTCACTTCCTCAGCGCCGGCTAAGACAAGTGCCAGCCGCAGTCGCTACGTGGAACCATATGGATTCGGTAAAATCAGAACCGAGAGGCTGGAAGAAGTGGTCATCGGCGATGAGGTGGTGAGTCTGCCGGAGCAATTTGTGCAAGGGGCAGTTATCAAGTCTCTGCACATTCCAGCTTCGTTAACCGATATTCACTCATCTTCGTTCTTTGGATGTGAAGGGTTGGAGTCCATCTCTGTGGATGCCGCCAATCCGTTCTTTGACTCTCGCGACGGCTGCAACGGTGTAGTGCGTACTGCCGATGACGCGCTGGTACTAGCTTGCGCCACGACACGTATTCCAGCCGGCATCAAGGTCATCGAGACGCGGATTTATTGCTCTTTATCGGTTAAATCGGTTGTCCTTCCCAACTCCATCATCAAGATAGAAAGCGAAGCATTCGGCGATTGTGCCGAACTGGAAAGACTGGAATGTCACGTAGCTGACCCGTCTGACATAGAGCTGAGTTCAACCTTGGACTTCTCCAGTTTCTACGGCATTCCGACCAAGACATGCGTTCTGTATGTGCCCAAAGGGTCTGCTGGCCTCTATCGCAGGGCAAACCAGTGGAAGGACTTCGCAAACATTGTAGAAATGGATGAGGAAACACCACCATTGAAGGGCGACCTCAACGGTGACGGGCGTGTGGATGTGGAGGATGTGAATGCTCTGGTCAACATCATCCTCAAGGTGGAGTGACCTCACGGGGCGACTGACTCACACATTAATCAACCATATTGTTTTACTTTAAATTATAATCTTATGAAAAAGAACTTTACTTTTAAGCTGCTGGCCCTGGCCATGTGCCTGGGCTGCGCATGGGGCACTGCCAGTGCCGAGGAACCGGAAATCCCCATCATTCCCGACCGCGTGTTTATCAACGACTTCGCCATCAATCCCGGTGAAACCCAGCTCATGGAAGTGTGGCTGGAAAACACTGTGCCCTGGGAATGGATGTATGCCAAGTTCGAGCTCCCGAAAGGGCTGGAGATGGCGGCCATCGACGAGGGCGAACTGCCCGACGACTACACCTTCGATGTCGATGACAGCATGAAAGGCTATGAACGCATGGTGGCACTGTCGAAGAACTTCGCCAACCATGAGTTTTGGGACAAGGATAAGATTGGTATGTATGAGGATGAGGAACCGGGGCACTACAGCCCTTACATGTGCCAAATCGGATACAGCACCGCTCCCGGATTCTTGATTACCGGCATCTGGGGCCACTTCTTTTTCAACGGCACCTACCCAATTGCACTGATGAAGGTGAAAGCCAACGATGAGTTCACTGAAGACGGCGTGATCAAGATGGTGGAGAGCTTCTTCTGGTGTCCTAGTAAGGACTTCCCCATGGGCGGGGCGCTCGGCTCGGAAGACCATACGCAGGTGAGCGGCGAACCCACGGTGGCGCGCGTGAAGCTCCGCACTCCCACGGCCATCACCGACATTGAGGCACAACCCGCACAGACTGGCGACGGACTGTACTACAACCTGATGGGCCAGCCCGTGGCACACCCCGCTGCCGGCATCTACATCCACAACGGCAAGAAGGTGGTGGTCAAGTAACGGCCATTTCGCCGCGGC
>JAGAYZ010000065.1 GCA_017940245.1 Muribaculaceae bacterium
AAAAGCGTTGAAAACGCAGGCGCATCGAAGATGCGACCATTTCTTTAACACCATGCAAGCAACATCGAAGATGTGCGCAGCTTGGTGAGAGACAGCGACTTAGAAAGGTGCTTCGAAGATGCACTACATTTTTCAAATTCACATACATTGACACAAAAAACATACAATCTGAATTATTACACACCCTCAACTAATTCAGTTTTATCGGACAGCAATAATTATTTTTCACATATTCGCCAAAAGCAGGGGACGAGCGCCGCCCGTCCCCTGCCGCCTAAAATAACTATGTTCAGTTATAAATACTGATTTCCTTTTTGATTGGATTCTATTTGTAAATCACACCACTCCCATCATCACTTGACGAGCACCTTCTTGCCCTGATGGATGTAGATACCTGCCGGGAGCCCTGCAGCACTGACGAAGCGCTGTCCCATGACGTTATAATAAGCATCATCAACGACAGGTGCCGACTTCACCTCGCTGATGCCAGTACCCAGATTGTCCCAATAGACGATATTAGATGAGTTACGCACCGTGGTGGTCACACCATCCTCGTCGGTCACAGGCACATCGTAATGCACCTGAATGCCGATGCGGTTATAGAACATGGGGTTGTCGCCCATGTTGGTGCGATAGAAATAGATGCGTGATGCATCGAAGTCATATCCACCATTATATATTTCGTAGGGGATTTCGGTCATGTTCTCCGCCAGGTCGTTGACATAGGTCTCGGCATCAAACACAAAGGGCACGTCGTCGTCGGTGAAGATGCTGTAGGACGTGTAGGAGAGATCAATTAAGTTGCCGTCAACGTCTTGCGGCAGCACCTTGAAGTCGAAGCAACTGTAACCATCTTCTTCGCCACTGTTGAACCACGAGTCTTCATAGATGATGGGGTCGGCGGGAACAGCGGGAACAAGCTGGAACTGCTTATACACGGTGTTGAAGTCCATTGCACAGAAGCCGAGGTCGTCGCTGTAAACCACGCCCAGACCTGTGGCCACATAATTATTAGGGAATTCGGCATTGATGTCGCCCACCGTGTTGTCGAGCGAGATGGTGCCATCGGCAGCGATGGTGTAGGTCACTTCGGTCAAACCTTGATGCACGGTGAGAGAGAGTTCAGGATTTTCTTCGCCGGGCGGGATGCTCACCGAGGTGCTCATCCAGTACACCATCATGCCTCTCTCAGCGCTCTCATCCCAGTAGATACATTGACCGGTAGGCACCGTGATCTTGGTGCCGTCCTCATTCAGGTATCCTTTGATCCAGGCATCGCTCACCACATCAAACACAGCGTCGCGCAAATACACGGTAGTGCCATCGGGGGCGAAGACCACATCGGTCATGCCACTCTGCGAAATGCACGCGGGAGCGTCCCATCCTTGATAGATGTTGCCACCCGAGCGCACGTAGCTGCGCAACTCGCCTTCGGGCTGCGTGGTGATGAGTTCACCCAGTGCACGACGCGGAGCCTTTTGGTGAAGGCCTGTGCGTTTCGACTTGCCCACGTTTTCCCGCTTGAGCACTTTGTTGCTCTGCGATGTGCGCCCAATGAAAGGCACCTGGGCCGATGCTGTGACCGCTATAGCCACAACCATGAGAAGAGTAAATAATTTTTTCATAGGTTAAGCATTTAATTATTAATTATAATTTTTCTGCAAAATGGCAAAATCTCAGAAACACAGCATTATCTATTTCATTTTTGAGAAAATGGCACATTCGCTAAAATCTGTGCCTGACTAGCCTGATTGCATCGAAGTCGCTACACCTTGCTCACTTGTCCTTGCAACAATCCTTCTTAGGTGCTGTGGCGGCATCCTTGCTGCAAAGCTGCTTGGCCTCACCTTTGCAGTCGTGCTTGGCCGCTGCATCCTTGCCGCACTGCTTCTGGGCCTCGCCTTTGCAGTCGTGCTTGGTCGCTACATCCTTGCTGCACTGCTGCTTGGCCTCACCTCACCTTTGCAATCGTCGCAGGGAGTCTTTGAAACGCAAGTTGTGGAAGTCTTTTTGCACTCGGCCTTCTGGTTTTGGGCCATTAATAAGCCCATGCCCAATGTCAACATCAGGGCAACAATCATCAACTTTTTCTTTCTGTCTACAATTTTAAGTTTTTATGATTACTCTTTGTTTAAATTCAACCGCAAAAAATAAGAAAATAATTCGATATGTGTACTATTTGCAACAAATTTGTAATAAATATAAAAACAAAAAAATCTAAGTCTGTATGAGGTTACTTTTGCTTAGAAAGCCACAAAAAACGCAGCAAAACTACAATTTCAAGATTAAAAAGTCGCTCACGCAAAACTTGGTATACAGCCGATGCCTTTTTGGGCAATTTCCTTCATAACCGATGTGATTGCGCCGCGAACAATAGGCATCAGCCTAATGGTTAGCTTCAAAATTGCCTGCCAAGTCAAATTATTCATCATTCATCACTCATAATTCACAATTAATTTGTAACTTTGCCCTGTATAACTAATCTATAACAGACTTGGACCCTGACCCGTTATTATCTATCACACTGTTGCTCAATCAAGTAGCTAGTACTGCACAGCAACATTACATCACGTTCAACACTCCCACTACAGGGAGCATTATTGCCATCATTGTAGCTTTACTGGGACTTTTCCTTTCGGCCTTTAACTCAGGGTCGGAGATTGCGTTTTTTTCGCTCAAAAAGTCTCAAATCGAGGAAATTGATGATGAAAAAAGCCGCGAAACCATCACGGCCTTGCTGAGTAATCCAGAGAAACTGCTCGCCACTATCCTCATAGGCAACAACCTGGTGAACGTGATGATTATCATAGTGCTCAACTTTGCCATGAACCAGATGATGACCATTCACAGCCCTGTGGTGGACTTTATCTTGCAGACGGTGATTCTCACATTCCTGATTCTGCTTTTTGGCGAAATTATCCCCAAACTTTACGCCACTAATCACAATGTGAAATTTGCCCTGATAGCCGCCCCGGCACTCACCGCCATGGTGAAACTGTTCTCACCGCTGTCGCGCTTGATGGTGGGCGGCAGTGCTCGCATCATGAGCCGCCTGGCGCACAAACAGACCGACGACATCAGCACCGACGACCTCTCTCTCGCACTCGAAGCCAGCGAAGTGAAAAACGAAGACGAGAAGGAACTGCTCGAGGGCATCCTCACCTTCGGCGAGAAAACCGTGAGCGAAATCATGCGGCCGCGCATCGACGTGGTGGACATCGACGTGAACAGCACATGGGACGACGTGGTGAACCGCGTCATCACCACAGGATATTCACGCATGCCGGTCTTTGACGAAACTCCCGACAACATCAAGGGAATCCTTTATGCCAAAGACTTGCTGCCCTACATCGGCAAGCACGACAGCCGTTTCCGCTGGCAATCGCTGGTCAGGCCGGCCTACTTCGTGCCCGAAACGCGCATGATCGATGACTTGCTCGAAGATTTCCGCAAAAAGAAAACCCACATGGCCATCATCGTTGACGAGTATGGCTGCACGCAGGGCATCGCCACCCTGGAAGATGTGTTGGAAGAGATTGTGGGCGACATCGATGATGAATATGACACCGAGGAGAAATTTTTCACCCGCATCAACAAGAATACCTATAACTTTGAAGGGAAAACTCTGCTCAGCGATTTCTGCCGTGTGCTGGACATCGACGACGACCTGCTGGGCAAGCACGGCGAGGAAGCCGAGACTCTGGCCGGACTGCTGCTGGATGTGAAGGGCGACTTCTTTAAGGAAGGCGAAACGCTCGACTATGGCACTTTCAAGTTCAAGGTGCTCAAGATGGACCGTTACCGCATCGACCTGGTGCAGGTGGAAATTGCCGACAGTGATAAGGGAAAAGTCCAATAGGGAATTGCGTCATTGAATCGGGAACCCGTCCCATCCACTTTTATCAATTAAGAATTATAACTAAAACCAAATATCATTGAAATTATGAACCGAACGATTTTAACCGCCATGACCACCGTAGCAATGTTCATGGCATGGAGCAGTGCCGAAGCATGCACCAACTTGATTGTGGGAAAGAAAGCTAGCGCCGACGGCAGCACGATTATCTCCTATGCTGCCGACTCACACACGCTCTATGGCGACCTGCAATACCTGCCGGCAGCCGACCACCGACCCGGCGAGATGCGCAAAGTCTATGACTGGGACTCAGGCAAATATCTGGGTGAGATTCCCGAGGTGGCCCACACCTATGCCGTGGTGGGTAACATCAATGAGCATCAAGTGACTATAGGCGAGAGCACCTGGGGAGGCCGTCACGAGCTGGAAGACACCACCGGCATCATCGACTATGGCAGTCTCATCTACATCGCCCTGCAGCGCTCCAAGACCGCTCGCGAGGCACTCACTATCATGACCGACCTGGTGGCCCGCTACGGCTACCGAAGCGAGGGCGAGTCGTTCTCCATCGGTGATCCCAACGAGGTGTGGGTAATGGACCTCATCGGCAAGGGTGGCAAGGAACGCGGTGCCGTGTGGGTGGCACAGCGCATTCCCGATGACTGCATCAGCGGACATGCCAACCAGCCCCGCATTCACACCTTCCCCTTGAAGGACAAAGCCAACTGCATATACTCGAAAGACGTCATTTCGTTTGCCCGAAAGATGGGTTACTTCAATGGCAAAGACGCCGAGTTTGATTTCTCGCAGACCTATTGTCCGGCCGACTTCGGCACCCTGCGCGGCTGCGACGCCCGTGTGTGGAGCTATTTCAATCGCTTTGCCACCGGCATGGACCGTTACCTGCCTTATATCAACGGTAAAAAGAACGCCGAGGTGATGCCCCTCTATGTGCAACCCAACCGCAAAGTGAGCGTGCGCGACGTGCAAAACATGATGCGCGACCACTACGAGGGAACCCCCTTCGACATGACCAAGGACAAAGGCTCGAAGATTCTCTACGATGTGCCCTACCGCTGGCGCCCCATGGAATACAAGGTGGATGGAAAGGAATACTTGCACGAGCGTGCCATCGCCACGCAACAGACGGGCTGGGTGTTTGTCTCGCAGATGCGCTCCTGGCTGCCCGATGCAGTGGGCGGAGTGCACTGGTTCGGCGTAGACGATGCCAACACAGCCGTCTTTGTACCCATGTACTGCTGTATCACTGAGATTCCCAAGAGCTACGCTCAAGGCACAGCCGACCTTTACACCCTCAACTGGGAAAGTGCTTTCTGGGTCAACAACTGGGTAGCCAATCAGGCCTACACGCGCTACAACAAAATGATTGGCGACATCCGCAAGGTGCAGAACGAAATAGAAGACGCTTGGCACAACAACCAAGCTAGCGTTGAAGCCAAGGCAAAGGCTCTCTACGACACCAATCCCGCCGCAGCCGTGAAGATGCTCACCGCCTACAGCAACGAGCAGGCGCAAGCCGCCACAGCACGTTATAAGAAGTTGGGCGAATACTTGCTTGTCAAGTATCTCGACGGCAACGTGAAGAAGGAAAAAGACGGCAAGTTCCAGCGCAACGAAGCAGGGGTACCCGTTCAGCCCACCTATGGCGGCTATAACCAGGAGTACTTCGACGCTATCGTCAAGGACGGTGATGCCGAGCATCTGCGCGTCCTGGAAATGGAGAAATAAATCTCCTATAGAGAAATTTGGCAAAACACGAAGAGGCCGCACCAGATGCGACCTCTTTTTATTTTACCGGAATCTGTCATCAGGCTTAATGGCAACTCACGTTTTTTAGCGTGAATCACAGCACGGCGCTATTACTTTGCAATGACCTTATGGATAATTGAGGGGTTGGAGTTTGCGGCAGAAAGCAAATGCGTTGCCAGGGTTCACACCGGGGTGACTGTAGAGAGCACTTGCTGCTTGAATGGAGTATCTCTTTCCAGGCGATCCATGACTCGCTTGCTGGCGGCCTGATGCGACTCTTTCTTGCTGTAGCCTGTGCCATCGGCAGCATAGACACCACCCAGCATGATGGCGGTCTTGAAGATTGGGTTTCCCGAGCCATCGGTGAGTGTGTCTACCAGCTCAAAGTCGATGGCTACGCGATATTTCTGCGTCCACTCTATCAGTCGTGATTTGAAATTAGACTCGCTGTGCACAAGACTGTCGAGGTCGAAATGCTTCTCCACGATGCGCTCAACGATGAAGCGTTGCGCGCGTTTATAGCCGTGGTCGAGATAGAAAGCTCCCACCAGGGCCTCAACGGCATTGCCGCAGATGTAACTATTGTGCGACGACGAGTGGGTCGATGCGCGCACATGCGCATCGACGTGCAGCAGCACCCCGATACGGTTCAGGCTCTCGCGCTGCACAATCTTGGCGCGGGTGCTGGTCAGAAAACCCTCGCGCTCTTGCGGAAATAAGGCATAAAGGTAATCGGCCACAACTGTGTCGAGCACAGCATCGCCCAGAAATTCCAAACGCTCATTGTTGGCCCACTGCCCGCTGGGCAGTTTCACCGGCTTGCTGCGGTGCACCAGTGCCAGGCGGTAAAGATCGATGTCACGGGGATAATATCCCGTAATATTATGAATAAAAACGTAAAGCTCCTTGTCCTTGACAAAAAGGAGCTTTACGAGTGATATGACATTCGACAATACCATGGCTAGATGGTATTATCCCTTGTATTTCTTGACGATGATGCTGGCGTTGTGACCGCCGAAGCCAAACGTGTTGGACAGGGCGATGTTCACGTCGCGCTTCTGAGCTTTATTGAAGGTGAAGTTCATCTTGTAGTCGATAGTCTCATCCTCGTCACCCTCGGCATGGTTGATTGTGGGGGGGATGATGCCCGTCTGGCAAGCGAGCAGGCAGAACAGTGCTTCCATGGCACCGGTTGCGCCCAGCATGTGTCCCGTCATCGACTTAGTGGAACTGATGTTCATCTTGTAGGCTTGGTCGCCAAAGACGGCCGCGATGGCTTTGGCCTCGCTGGGGTCGCCCACGGGAGTGGACGTGCCATGCACGTTCACGTAGTCTACCTCTTCGGGCTTGATACCGGCATCGTCAAGAGCACGTTGCATCACGAGCTTGGCACCGAGTCCCTCGGGATGTGTAGCGGTAATGTGGTAGGCATCGGCACTCATGCCGCCGCCGATCACCTCGCCGTAGATTTTGGCTCCACGGGCCAGGGCATGCTCCAGTTCCTCAAAGATAAGGCACACGGCACCCTCGCCTATCACGAAACCGTCGCGCGAAGCGCTGAAAGGACGCGATGCGGTCGTGGGCTCGTCGTTGCGCGTAGAAAGGGCACGCATGGTGTTGAAACCGCCTACACCGGCCGGGAAGATAGGAGCCTCAGAGCCACCGGTGACAATAGCTTTAGCCTTGCCCAGACGCACATAGTTGAACGCATCAATCATGGCGTTGGTAGAAGTGGCGCAAGCCGACACCACACCGAAGTTGGGACCACGCAGGCCATACTTCATCGAGATGTGACCGGCAGCGATATCGGCAATCATGGTGGGGATAAAGAACGGGCTGTAGCGCGGACCATCCTCTTCATGCTTGGCATAGTTGCCTGCCTCAATTTCAAACGTGTGCAGACCGCCAATGCCCGAAGCAAAAATCACACCCACGTTGTCGCGGTCGATGCCCTCGGCCATCAAATCACTGTCGGCAATAGCCTGCTTAGCGGAAGCCAGTGCATATTGCGAATAGAGATCCATGCGTTTGATATCTTTCATTTCCGCACGGTCGTCGGGATTGATCATGCACATTTTCATGTCGAAGTCCTTGACCTCGCACGCAAATTGTGTCTTGAACAACTCGGCGTTGAAATGGGTAATGGGACCTGCGCCGCTCACACCAGCAACGGCGTTGTTCCACGTGGTCTCAACGTCGTTACCCAGCGGAGTGATGGCACCCAGACCGGTTACCACTACTCTCTTTAATTCCATAATAATACCTCTATATTAATAGTGGGAAAAATAATGTCTAAAAAATAAAATCAACCTTCGCAGCCGCACCGTCTTCTGGCCGTGCAAGCAGCGAAGGAAGAAGTTTTTAACAATTAAGCCTTTGCGTCCTCAATGAACTTGATGGCATCGCCAACAGTCTGGATAGAATCGGACTGAGACTCGGGAATCTTCACCTCGAACTCACGCTCAAGCTCCATGATCAATTCCACGGTGTCGAGAGAATCAGCACCCAGATCCTGTGCAAACGTAGCTTCGGGAGTAACTTCGGCTTCACTTACACCCAGCTTGTCAACGATAATCGATTTCACTTTTTCAGCAATTTCAGACATAATAATCTAATTTTAAGTTGTTAAATACGATATTTCTTTTTAGTTCAGGCTGCAAAGTAAGCGATTAATTTTGAGATAATAAAGAAATATTTCCATATTTTTTTGCCTCGTTGCGCTTTTTTAGAAGATAAAACATTCTAAGAACACCATTTTAAATTATTTTATATCTTTTTCGCATTTTCGTTTTGTTAAATGATGTCACTTTTTTCATTCTCAAGCGCGAAAGTTGTAATTTTGCATCTTAATGACACGATTTGACCTTAATATACTGGGATGTGGCTCAGCCACCAGCACACTTAGGCACTTGCCCTCGAGTCAGGTGGTGAATGTGCGCGACCACTTGTTCATGATAGACTGCGGCGAGGGCGCACAACTGGAAATACGCCGAAGCCGCCTCAAGTTTTCACGACTTAACCACATTTTCATCAGCCATCTGCATGGCGACCACTTCTTTGGCTTGCCCGGATTGTTGTCCACGCTGGCACTGCTGGGAAAGACGGGCACTGTAACGGTACACACCTTTGCCGACGGGGCTCGATTGCTGGCCAGCTGGATGGACTACTTCTGCCGCGAACGTTCGTTCGACCTGCAACTGAACGAGATAGGCAACACGGCCGGTGTGATTTATGAAGACAGCAGTGTGACGGTGAGCACATTCCCGCTGCGTCACCGCATTCCATGCGTGGGATTTCGCATCGACGAGAAGCCCAAGTTGCGACACATCGACCCCGAAGCCATCGCCCGCCATCAAGTGCCACGATATGCCATCAACGGTCTGCGGCATGGGCTGGACTACGTCACACCCGAGGGCATCGTCGTGCCCTGCGACCAGCTCACTACACCACCCGACCCCGCGCGCAGTTACGCCTATTGCAGCGACACCACGCCCAGCGAGCGCGTCACCGCAGCCGTGCAGGGGGTTGACTGGCTCTATCACGAGGCCACCTATGGCGACGAATGTCAGCGACAGGCACGCCACCGCTATCACAGCACCGCCCGCGAAGCGGCCACCGTGGCACGCGAAGCCGGTGCCAAGAACCTGATTCTGGGACACTTTTCCAGCCGATACCTCGACGAAACGGTGCTGCTCAACGAAGCCCGTGAGGTGTTTCCCAGCACCATTCTGGCTCGCGAACAACTCACCGTGGACCTAAACACCGACTTATAGCCTTAGCTCCTCGGCTCGACATTTACATCACTCAGAAACCAGCACTCATTCATCATTAACTCGCCTTTATGCCCATCATTGAAATCACATCGCTCGACCATCCCGGCGTGGAAGTATTCTCCACGCTCACCGAGGCTCAACTGCGCAACCGCCTTGAACCCGACAAGGGTATCTTCATTGCCGAGAGTCCAAAAGTAATCGGCGTGGCACTCGATGCCGGTTACCGACCGGTGTCACTGTTGTGCGAACGACGGCATATCGACGGCGATGCTGCCGACATTATTGCACGCTGTGGCGATATTCCGATATTCACGGGCGACCGTCCACTGCTGGCTTCACTCACAGGCTACACGCTCACGCGGGGGGTGCTTTGCGCCATGCACCGCCCAGCGGCTCCTGCTGTTGCCGACGTGTGCCACAAAGCACAGCGCATCGTGGTCATCGACGGAGTGGTCGACACCACCAATGTGGGAGCCATCTTCCGCTCGGCGGCGGCACTGGGCATAGATGCGGTGTTGCTCACCCCCACGAGTTGCGACCCGCTCAACCGACGCGCCGTGAGGGTGTCGATGGGATCGGTGTTTCTTGTGCCTTGGACTTGGCTCGACAGTCCCATCACCACATTAAATGATATTGGATTCAAAACGGTAGCCATGGCACTGACCGACAATTCCGTTCCGCTAGACGATGCCACCTTGATGGCCGAACCACGGCTGGCCATTGTCATGGGGACAGAGGGCGACGGACTTTCCCACACCACAATAGCACAGGCCGATTATGTGGTGCGCATCCCCATGGCGCATGGTGTGGACTCGCTCAATGTGGCCGCGGCATCGGCTGTCGCCTTCTGGCAACTCCGGGTCACCCAATAATTGGCACTCCTCCTATAATACAACTGAGACAGTCTCCCGCAAGAGACTGTCTCAATCATTATTATTTAGCGTTAACTCTTTAATCGAAGGCGCCTTCCATCACTTCTTCACCGGGACCTGTGTTGCCTCCACCACCGCCACTGCTGCGACGGCCCACATAGCCGCCCACGTGACCCAGCTCGTCGGCACAGGGATTGAAGTCTTTAGGAAACTTGAACTTAGTGCTCTGTGTGTAGGGCAACGACCCGTCGCGATAAATGCGTTGCAGGAACAGGCCCAGGATGGGCAAGGCTGCCTCGGCTCCCTGTCCCATGGCAGTGCTCACGAAATGGATATACCGTTCTTCACCACCTACCCACACACCGGTCACCAGTTCGGGAGTAAATCCCATGAACCATCCATCGCTGTTGAAGTTGGTGGTTCCTGTCTTACCTCCCATTTCGGCGTTGATGCCATATTGCGAGCGCAGGCGCCGACCCGTACCGGCATCCACCACGCTCATGAGCATCGACAGCATTTTATAATAGGTGTCTTCACTCATGATTTCGGTCTGCTGGCCAGTGAACTCGGCCAGCACATTCCCTTTGTTATCGCAAATGCGAGTCACATACACCGGCTCCACGCGCATGCCACCGTTGGCAAACGCCGAGTAGGCCGCCACCATTTCGCGCAGGGTGATTTCGCTCACGCCCAAGCTCAAAGCCGGCACAGGCTCCAAATGACTGGTGATGCCGAAACTGTGCATCCAGTGCGCCAGCTCGCTGGGCGGATACACTTCATAGCCCTGTTGCTCAATCCAGTTGGGCGACGTGCCTTTCATGAAACCAGCCGAGATGGAGTTGATAGAACTGGTCAAAGCCGACTTGAGCGACATGGTGCCACCCACGCCACGCGGATTCCACACCTCGCGATACCAGCGAATGTTGGGTGCTCCACCGGGGCGCACAGTGCACGGGGTGAGACCAAAGTCGTTCACCGCCTTGGAATATACAAACGGTTTTACTGTAGAACCAATCTGGCGGCGACCCGTAGACACCATGTCATACTTGAAGAAACGGAAATCGGGACCTCCCACGTAGGCCTTCACATATCCCGTGACAGGGTCCATCGACATCATGGCGCAGCGCAAAAACGACTTGGTATAGAGCAGCGAGTCGAGCGGACTCATGCGCGTTTCATAGTCACCGTCGTAACTGAACAGACGCATTTCCGTTGGGGTGCGGAAATTACTCATGATTTCGGCCTCGCTTTTGCCGGCTTTCTTGAGCACACGGTAACGCTCGGTGCGCTTGATGGCATTGTTGATGAGTGCCTGCTTGCCGGCAGCCGAAATCTCCTGGCGGTTGTTGGTGTAGGGATTCTTGGTGCCGCCACGCTCGCGCAAGAATGCGGGCTGTAACGTCTTGGACATGTGCTGACGCACGGCCTGTTCGGCATATTGCTGCATCTTGGCATCGATGGTGGTGTAAATCTTCAAGCCGTCGGAATAGATGTCATAATCAGTACCGTCGGCCTTTTTGTTCTTATGACACCAGCCGAAGAGCGGATTATTGACCCACGCTGCCGAGTCGTCGACATAGGCCTGCCGGTTCCACTTGGGATAGTTCTTCTCTTCGGGCTTCTTGGCCATCATCACGCGGCGCAACTCCTCGCGGAAATAAGGGGCAAGGCCATCGTTGTGGTCTACCCGGTGATAATTGAGCACCAGCGGTAACTGCTGGGTGGCCTGACACTCGGCCTGGCTCAGGAAACCGGCCTTGACCATCTGGTCGAGTACCACATTGCGGCGCTCGCGGGTGCGCTCGCTGTGGCGCAGCGGGTTGTAATAGGACGGATTCTTGCACATTCCCACCAGCGTAGCGGCTTCCTGCAGGTTGAGCCTCGACGGGTCTTTGCCAAAATAGACATAGGCTGCCGTCTTGATGCCCACGGCATTGTTCAGGAAGTCGAACTGGTTGAAGTACATCTTGATGATTTCGTCCTTGGTATAGTAGCGCTCCAACTTGATGGCAATGACCCACTCGATGGGTTTCTGCAAGGCGCGCTCGAAGATGTTGCTCGACTCGGGCGAATAGAGTTGCTTGGCCAGCTGCTGGGTGATGGTACTGCCACCGCCGGCACTCTTCTGCCCCATGATGATGCGCTTGACCACGGCACGCCCCAGTGCCTTCACGTCGATACCCGAGTGACTGTAAAAGCGTGCATCCTCGGTGGCAATGAGCGCATTGCTCAGGTGCTTCGACAACTGGTCATAGTCTACATAGACACGGTTACCCTTACTGCGATAGTAACGGCCCATCTCTTCACCACCGGCGGCATAGATAGTAGAGGCAAACTTGTCGGTGGGGTTCTTGAGCTGGTCGATGGCCGGCATATAGCCTATCACTCCGTTATAGATGAGGATAAACAGCAACAGGATTGCCCCCATCACACCGGCAAAGGTCCACCACATTCGTTTCACGATGCGGGAGTTGCGTTGCAACAGCGCCGCATGTTTATTTTTAGCGTTACTCATAGTGCTCTCAGCATTTTCGTTGTCTTCTCACACACGGGAAGAAAGTGCAAATTTACTACTTTATGCGCAATATAGCACAATGAAAAAGCAAATATTTTTCGACCGACTTTTTTTTTACTTTCTCATGCAATTTAATTGACGCAATATGCTTAACTTTGCTTGCAATTAAGCATAACCGGGCTAGCGACATGTCGTCGGTAAGGCGGGGACTGCACGTAAATCTCAAGTTAATCAAAATGAACACAAGGAGTTTAGTTTCGATTTCTGACCTTAGCAAGCAGGAAATCACCCATCTGCTGGACGTGGCCAGCAAGTTTGATCACAATCCCAATCAGCGCCTGCTCGAAGGCCGGGTGGTGGCAACACTGTTTTTTGAGCCGTCCACTCGCACTCGATTGAGTTTTGAAACCGCTGCCAACCGACTGGGTGCGCGTGTCATTGGTTTCAGTGACGCCAGCACCAGCAGCCAAGCCAAGGGTGAGACCCTCAAAGACACCATCATGATGGTGAGCAACTATGCCGATCTTATCGTGATGCGCCACCCGCTGGAGGGTGCAGCACGCTATGCCAGCGAAATCTCGCCCGTGCCCATTATCAACGCCGGCGACGGAGCCAACCAGCATCCCACCCAGACCATGCTGGACCTTTACACCATCCGCCAGACGCAAGGCACACTTGAGAACCTGAACATCACCATGGTGGGCGACCTCAAGTATGGCCGCACCGTGCACTCGCTGCTCGAGGCCATGCAATTCTTCAACCCCACCTTTAATTTCGTGGCTTGCAAGGAACTGCAGATGCCAGAGCAGTACAAGCAGTTTTGCCGCGAACGTGGCCTGGCCTATCACGAGACCACCGATTTCGGTCCCGACATCATCAACCAGACCGACATTCTGTACATGACCCGCGTGCAGCGTGAGCGCTTTAGCGACCTGATGGAATATGAGCGCGTGAAAAACGTCTACACCCTCACGGCCAGCATGCTGCAGGGTGCCAAGCCCACGATGCGCGTGCTGCATCCGCTGCCACGCGTGACCGAGATTGCTCAAGACGTGGACGACACGCCATGGGCCTACTACTTCGAGCAGGCACGCAACGGACTCTATGCCCGTCAAGCTCTCATCTGCCGCGCTCTCGACATTCAGGTTCCTTAATTTTACTCACTCTAAATTCCTATCTTCACAATGAAAAAGAAAGAACTCGCAGTGGCCGCACTGGAAAACGGCACTGTCATCGACCATATCCCGTCTTCGTCACTTTTCAAGGTGGTCAACCTGCTACAACTGGAAAAACTCACCGGCAGCGTAACCATAGGCAATAACCTCGACAGCAACCGCCTGGGGAAGAAAGGCATCATCAAGATTGCCGACGTTGAGTTTCCCGAGGATGTCATCAACCGCATCGCCGTCATCGCACCACATGCCGTGATCAACATCATCCACGACTATGAGGTGGTCAAGAAGCATGAGGTGCAACTGCCCGATGAGCTGAACAACATCGTGCGTTGCAACAACCCCAAGTGCATCAGCAACAACGAGCCCATGCCCACACGCTTCCATGTGGAAAACCGCGACCCCATCGTGCTGCGCTGCCACCACTGCGAGCGCACTGTGGCACAGAGCGAAATCCAGCTCAAATAACAGAGCACAGCATGAAGCAGAATTGGCGACCGGGCACCATGATTTACCCACTGCCTGCCGTGCTGGTGAGTTGTGGTGCAACGCCCGAAGAATATAATCTTTTCACAGCCGCATGGACGGGCACTCTTTGCAGTGACCCGGCCATGTGCTATGTGTCGATACGACCCGAGCGCCACAGCCACGACATCGTGGAGCGCAACATGGCCTTCACGCTCAACCTCACCACACGCCCCATGGCACGCGCCACCGACTGGTGTGGCGTTCGCAGCGGGCGCGACTTCGACAAGTGGCACGAGTGTGGACTCACGCCCGTGAAAGGTGTTACCGTACCCGCACCCTACATCGACGAGGCGCCGGTGAGCATCGAGTGCCAGGTGCGCGACATCGTGAGCCTGGGCACACACGACATGTTCATCGCCCAGGTGATGAACGTCATTGCCGACGACCGATTCATCGACCCCGGCACCGGAGCCCTCGACCTAAAGCGCGCCGACCTCATCACCTATTGCCACGGCCACTACTACAGTCTGGGGCAGGAATTGGGGCACTTCGGCTGGAGCGTGCGCAAAAAGAAAGAATAGACTGTGAACTTGCAGCCCCACTTGTAGCTTAGCTTGTAGCTAATTCATAATTCTTAATTCATCATTCAGAATTAAAATCGTAGCTAAAACAATCATGAAGCAATATTTAGACCTACTCCGCCACGTCATGGACCACGGCACGGTCAAGACCGACCGCACCGGCACCGGCACCAAGAGCATCTTTGGCTACCAACTGCGATGCGACTTGGCCGACGGTTTTCCCCTGCTCACCACCAAAAAGGTGCATCTCAAGAGCATCATCTACGAACTGCTATGGTTCCTGCAGGGCGACACCAATGTGCACTACCTGCAAGAGCATGGAGTGCGCATCTGGAACGAATGGGCCGATGAAAACGGCGACCTGGGACCGGTCTACGGGCACCAGTGGCGCTCGTGGCCCGATTACCACGGCGGCACCATCGACCAAATGGCGCAAGTTGTGGACATGATTCGCCGCACGCCCGACAGCCGACGCCTCATCGTCAGCGCCTGGAACGTGGCCGACGTGCCCACCATGAAGCTGCCGCCCTGCCACACATTGTTCCAGTTCTATGTGGCCGACGGACGTCTTAGTTTGCAACTCTACCAACGCAGTGCCGACCTGTTTCTGGGCGTGCCGTTCAACATAGCCAGCTATGCCCTGCTGCTCATGATGGTAGCCCACGTCACCGGCCTGCAACCGGGCGAGTTTGTGCACAGCTTTGGTGATGCACACATCTATCTGAACCACTTCGACCAGGTGCGCGAGCAACTGGGCCGCACGCCGCGCCCGTTGCCACGCATGGTACTCAACCCCGAAGTGAAGAGCATTTTCGACTATCAATATGAAGATTTCACGCTGGAAGGCTACGACCCCTATCCGGCCATCAAAGGCGTAGTTTCGGTATGATGGAGAAACAAGATATTAAATGCGATGAGCAACACGGCCGCTACCTGGCCGCAATCGTGGTGGTGGCACAGGACGGAGCCATCGGCCGCCGCGGCGACCTGCTGTGCCACCTTCCTGCCGACCTCAAGCACTTCAAGCAGATTACTATGGGGCACAGCATCGTGATGGGACGGCGCACCTTCGACTCGTTCCCCAAGGGGGCATTGCCCGGCCGGCAGAACATCGTCGTCACTCGCAACCCACACTTCTCGGCTCCCGATGTCACCGTGGTTCATTCGGTTGACGAGGCTCTGCGTGCCGCCTCCATGCCCGGCGACGTGTTCATCATAGGCGGAGCGCAGATTTATGCCGCCACCTTCCAGAGTGTCACCACCCTGCACCTCACAAGGCTGCACGCCAGCTTCTCCGATGCCGATGCCTTTTTCCCCACTATCGACCCCGATGAGTGGCAGATGATTGACGAGGAACACCACCCGGCCGACGACCGCAACCCCTATCCCTACACCTTCGTCACACTGCGCCGCAAGTGCCAATAGGATTTTTTTAATCATTTATGTATCAGCCTGTGCCAACATCACTTGTGGAAAAATTTGTGGTGCCTGGCCAACGATGGAGGTGATTTCGCTGACTAAATTTGCAGTAACGCAAAAAATACATTAAATTTGCCAGCGAGAATTTTAAAGACTCTAGTAATGAAAAGATTATTGCTCATTTTAGCACTCGGTTTAGCCACCTGCACTGCTTGGGCACAACAGACCCTCTGGGTAGCAACCGGGGAGATAAAATATGCGTTCGACGCGCAGCAATTGGGACAGATGCCTTTCAGCAACGGGGGCACCACCCTCACCCTGCAAGGCAAGGCGTTCAATGTAAGCGACATCGACAGTATCTACGTTACTAGCGACATTATCGACAGTAACACCATCACGGTGAACTATGACGGCGACCACGCCAGCGCAATCATTGCCGGCAACATCGCAACTCTAGTCACCCCCACACTCGATGGTGCGCACGTCACCATGGCGCAAGACACCACCATGCAGCAGGAAATATTCTACACGCTGAGCGGCACCAGCACCAACGGCTCGTTCTCGCAGAGCGGCAACTATAAAGCCACGCTTATCCTCAACGGGCTCACGCTCACCAGCACCCGTGGCGCCGCCATCACCATCGACGACGGCAAGCGCATCGAGATTCAAGTGGCCGACGGCACCACCAACACACTGACCGACTGCGCCAAGGGCAAACAAAGCGCTTGTTTCGTGGTCGAGGGGCACAGCGAGTTCAAGGGCGGCGGCAACCTCGTGCTCACCGGCAACACCAAGCACGGGTTCAAGAGCGACGAGTACATGGAACTCAAGAAGAGTTTCACCGGCACCATCACCGTGAAGAATGCCGTGGGCGATGGCGTGAGCGTGAACCAGTATCTGGAAGTGAAAAGCGGCAGCATCATCGTGGAGCAGTGCACCGGCGACGGTATCCAGATCGACTGCAAGAAAGACTCCACCAAGACCAATAACGGCCAGTTTATCATGAGCAACGGATACATCAGCGTCAACGCCATCGAAGACGGAGCAAAAGGCATCAAGGTTGAGCAAGACATCACCATCGACGGTGGACAAATCCTGGTCACGTCCGACGATAACGCCCTGCACTCAAAGACACGGATCAACATCAACGGTGGACAAATCTACGCCTACTCGGTTGCAGCTCATGGCGTGAACGCCGGCGGTGACACGCTGGCCATCAGCGGCGGCACTATCGTGGCTTATGCGGCCTCGACCGTGGGGTATGGCCTGCGCGGAACCACACACCTATTTATAAAGGGTGGAAATATTGCTGCCGTGGGCGCACTCATGAGCACCCCCAAGACCTCGACCGACACGGTGCCCACACAGCCCGCGCTCACCTACACGGCCACAATGCCAAAAACCAACTTTGCGCTCTGCGATGCCAGCGGCAACAGCATCATGGCCTTCACTCAGGCACGTGCCTACTCGTCGAGCAAGAAGCACACGTTGCTGCTGTCCAGCCCGTCCATCACTCAGGGCACCGGCTATACGCTCTACAGCGGCTCTACACTCGACACCAGCAAGGACAACTGGAATGGCCTATACACCAGCGGCGACGCTGTAACCACTCCCGGCACAGCCCTTGCCACAGGCACCGCGGCACTACCCTATTCAGCTCTACAATAATTCACTCGCTAATCACTCAACAACAATGAAAAAATATATATTTCTTCTGATGGTCGCGTTTGCAATGCTCGGCGCAAAAGCACAGACCTACTCCTATCTTAATTTTGTCAATACCAGTGAGGCCATCACACAGGTAGAAACTTCAGGGCTGAAAATCACATTCAGCGACGGCAACGCCGTGGTCACTGTAGGTGATCAGGTCACTACGCTTGCCTTGAACGAAATCGACTACATGGAGTTTACCAACGACAAGGATCACGGAGCAGGCTCAGGCATCGTGGGTGACGTGGATGGCGACGAAAAAGTGGATGTGGCCGATGTGAACGCCATTATCAACATCATCCTCAAGACCAAAGCGCAGACCGACTATCCCGGACAGGCCGACGTGGACGGCGACGGCAAGGTGGACGTAGCCGACGTGAACGCCGTGATTAATATCATCCTAAAAGTATAAACGAGGGGATGGAGGCAAATAAACCAAATGCCTCATATCAACCAACCCCTTTGCCTCGTAACATCCCCTCTTCCGACACAAGTCCCGCACAATGGCGGGACTTGTTTTTCTATCTCTTTGACTGAGTAATTCAATGTTTTAATTGAAAACAATTTTAATTTCGGTTATTTTGCTATACTTTTGCTTTCCTTTCACACACTAATCGTGTGATTTTCACGTTTTAATAACGTACAAGAGTAGAAATCATGTTGCAAAAAATCATCACACAGTACGAGCCCATCACGCTAGAGCAGATGAGTGGCATCAAGTTGATGAACCGCACCGACACCAAGTTTGTCACCACGGAGCGGCTCCTGCTTGAGTTGCTGCAGCTCGCTCGTGGCGATTATTTTGCGCAAGACATAGACGGACAACGCATTGCGCGCTATTTCACGGCCTACTTCGACACGGCCGACCAGGCCATGTACACCATGCACCAGAACGGCCACCTCAACCGCCAGAAAGTGCGCATCCGCTCTTACGTGGACTCGCATCTCGACTTCCTGGAGGTGAAGACCAAGAACAACCACCGCCGCACCAAGAAGAAACGGGTGTCTATCGCCGACTTCGATGCCACCAACCCGCCCCACAACATCATTTTCCGTCGGCAGAACGAGCAATTTGTTGCCTTCGATGAGTTTCTGCGCGCGCACCTGCGCTTTGCGCCCGAGACACTCACCCAACAACTGGAGAACAACTTCAACCGCATTACACTGGTGAACAAGGCCCGCACCGAGAGGCTCACCATCGACACCGGCTTGCGATTCCGCAACCTGGTGAGCGGTAAAGAGCGCGACCTCACCGGCCTGGCTATCATCGAACTCAAGCGCGACGGGCTGCAGCCATCGCCCATCTTGGAACTGTTGCGACAGTTGCGCATCTGGCCACAAGGATTCAGCAAGTACTGCATGGGACAAGCTTTCACCAACGACCGCCTCAAGCGCAACCGCTTCAAGGAACGCATGAGATATGTAGAACGATTGCTCGACTCCAACTGCTGAGACAACAACTTTAGTATTAACATCAAAACCTCGATAAAATGAATAACGACTTCCTGGCCATGTGCGAACAACTGTTCACCACGGGCTACTTCGGCCACCTGGCGGTAAATTCCTTGCTGCTCAACTTGTTTATTGTGTGGGTAATGGTTCATTTTCTCTACTACCGCAAGAGTCACCGCCGCGATTTCTACTTCACGTTCATGCTACTGGGAGTGGCTATTTACTTCCTAGTGTATTCCATGATCTTCGTGCTTGAAGACATGAAAGGGAAGACTGGAATCGGTATCGGTATCGGACTGTTTGGCATCTTCAGCATCATGCGTTACCGCACCGATGCCATGCCCGTGCGCGAGATGACCTATCTGTTCAGCATCATCTGCCTGTCGGTAATCAACGCCCTGGGCAGTGCCATCAATTTTTATGAGGCGCTAGTGCCCAACGTAATCATGCTCCTGGCTATGTTCCTGTGCGAATTGTTTTTGCTCAGGTCGGCACAACAGAGCAAGCTGGTGCAGTATGACCGCATCAAGCTCATCACACCCGACAAACGCGAGCAGCTGCTGGCCGACCTGCACGAACGCCTGGGCGTGGAAATCACCGACGTGAAAGTGGGGAGCGTGGATTTTCTGCGCGACACCGCCATCCTGCGGGTATATTACAACGACAAAGTCAAAGCCGACAACATCGATAACACATTAAAAATCAAGCGTGACGAATGGCAAGAAGTAAACTGACACTGGTGGCCACGCTGGCACTTCTGGCCGCTGTATGCGTGCCAACGAAAGCCGTGGCCGACGACACGGGACTTATCGTGGAAGCTGCCGTGGAGAAAAAAATCAACAAGAAAGCCAGCGTAGACCTGGAAGCCGAGTTCCGCACACGCAACGACTTCCGCACCGCCGACCGCATCGCACTGGCATTGGGCGGCGAGTACAAACTCACCACATGGCTCAAGGCCGATGCCGGCTACCAGTTGCTCATCGACAACAACAAGGAGAAACTGACGTTCAACACCGACGGCTCTTACAACAACTGGCGACCCAGTTACTGGGGCACACGGCACCGCTTCTACGTTTCGCTCACTGCCAGCTACAAGTGGAACCGCGTGAGTTTCTCGCTACGCGAGCAATGGCGCTACACCTATAGGCCCGAAAAGACTACCGAGCGATATGACTTCGACAACAGCTGGTGGGAAGACAAAGCCGTTTCCAGCAAAGGCAAGCACGTGTTGCGCTCACGATTGAAAGTGCAGTGGGACATTCCCAAGAGCAAATTCACGCCCTGGGCCAGTTACGAGCTGTTCAACTCTTTGAGCCTGGACAAGACCCGCCTGCAAGCCGGCGTAGACTACTCACTGCTCAAGAAGCACACCTTCACACTCTACTACCGTTACCAAAACGTGCGTGAAGACGATGACGGCGAGGGCAACTCTCATTATCTGGGAGTGGGTTATAAATACAAATTTTAATCATTTTCTCTACAGCAATGAAACGCTTTTGTTATATACTGGCCACCATGGTTCTATTCACCTCTTGCGTGAAAGATGACAGTGACTTCAACACCCTGCTGCAACAGGCCGAAGACGCCATAATGCCCATCGACATCGCACTCGACTACAGCGACTTGACCGAGGAGGCCGACCAAGTCATTACCGACATTGACGACCCCTACTATAACGACTATGTGGAAAACGACGAGTTCTCTCGTGTGGTCTATATCCACTACGACGGCAACAACGTCACGCTCGATGGCGAGACCAGCCGCGTGAGCATCAGCACCAGCGGTGCGCACGTGACCATCAGCAGCACTGCCGGCCACATGGACTATGTGCTGTCCGGCACTAGCACCGACGGCTCGTTGAAGATTTACAGCGACTCCAAGTTCAAACTCACTCTGAACGGTGTGACACTCACCAACCCCACCGGCGCTGCCATCAACGACCAGTGCGGAAAAACCGTCTACCTCGTGCTCAACAACGGCACCAGCAACTCACTCACCGACGGCGCGTCTTATGCTGTGACTACCGGCGAACAGATGAAGGGTGCTTTCTTCAGCGAGGGGCAAGTGGTGGTGAGTGGCAGCGGCTCGCTCAATGTCAATGCCACCGGCGGCCACGGCATTGCCAGCGATGACTACATCCGCGTGCGGCCGGGCTGCAAAATCAACGTCACCACCAGTGCCGGACACGCCATCAAGGCCAACGACGGCATCTTCATCGACGGTGGCGTGCTCAATCTCACCGTTACCGGCGATGGCTACAAGGGACTCAATAGCGACATGGATGTGGAAGTGAAAGGCGGCCGTACCACCGTCATCACTTCGGGCGACAGCCGCATCACCGAACAGACACTGGAAACCGTGGCCGACACCAGCAGTTGCGCCGGCATTAAAGCCGACGGACTGGTAACCATTTCCGGCGGCACCATCAACATTAAGAGCACCGGCGAGGGTGGCAAGGGTATCAACAGCGTGGGCAACATCACCATTACCGGCGGCAACGTCAATGTGGTGGCCACCGGCACCAAGGTCAATTCGTCGCCCAAGGGCATCAAAAGCGATGAGGACATCAACATCTCGGGCGGCAAGACCTACACCTACAGCCGACATGGCAACCCGCTGGATGCCAATGGCACACTCACCGTGGCCACCGGCTACTCCACCTACGAGACGCACAACCACCGCATCCGCATTTTCTATTGACAGTTGACCATCGCAAAACGCTTATAATTAACAAAATCAGTGATTAACCGACGATATTGGATAAATCACTGATTTTTTTTGCTTTTTCCCTTTTATTCTGTTAACTTTGTAACGATATTGTAGCATTTCATGAAGACCCATTGCACAACACGAAAAGAATGGATCACTTACCTGGTGATGTGGCTCATTATGTTCCTGGCACCGCTGGCGAGCATGTATGCTCATGCCGCCATCACTGACAACATAGAGTTCCACTGGAATCCAGTTCTGCACTTGTGGGACGGCATCGTGGTAATGCTCATTATCTTCCTCATTCATAACCACTTTCTGGCTCCTCTACCACTCTATCAGCACAAGTGGAAGGGATATGTGCTGGGCGTGTTGCTCCTGTGCGGATGTTTCACTCTTTATATGTGTGTGTCGCATCCACCCATACCTCCACGCATGGAAATGAACAATAGTTCCAACAGCGATTCCAAGCCCAACATGGAACAATCGGGAAAAATCGGTGGCAACAGCACCAACACTGTTGAATTCCACCATCAACACTCGCACAAGCCACCGCACAACGGACAGCGCCCCCCATTGCGACCTAACGACCTGATGAGCATCATCTTGCTCATGTTCATACTGGCCACCAACATCGGGCTGAAGAACCTGTTCAAAAACATGAAAGAAGCCGACCGCAAGAAAGACATCGAAAAAGAATTTCTGCTGCAGCGACTGGATTACCTCAAATATCAGGTGAATCCACACTTCTTGATGAACACGCTCAACAACATCCATGCCCTGGTCGACATTGAGCCCGAAGATGCCAAGGCCAGCATCGTCAAGCTGTCGCACCTGTTGCGATATGTGCTCTACGATGGTGCTAAATCCACCATCCCGCTTGACCGCGGCATCGTGTTCCTAAGCAACTATATCGACCTGATGCGCATGCGTTACCAAGACACTGTGGACATCGTTTTCGACTATCCCAGTCCTATTCCCAACGTGGACGTGTTGCCGCTGCTGGTCATCTCGTTTGTGGAAAATGCCTTCAAGCACGGCGTGAGCTATGCCAAGCACTCGTTTATCCACATCAGCATACAAGTAGAGGACAACCGACTTTTCTTCACTTGCAGTAACAGCAAGCACAATGAGAACCAACGGGAAAGCATTGAGCACGGAGGTTTCGGCATCGACAATGTGGTCAAACGCATGGAGCTCATGTTTGGCAATAATTATGAATTTGAAGTTCATGAAGACGATGCCTCTTATCAAGTGCGACTCATTTTCCCTTTAGACCAAATACATTAACTCTTAACACATATCATCATGATTCGCTGCCTTGCCATCGACGACGAGCCTCTGGCTCTGAAACAACTCACCACATACATCAAGAAAGTGCCTTATCTGGAACTGGTCAAATCCTGCGCCAGTGCGCCCGAGGCATTGAAATTGTTGGAAACAGAAGCCATCGATGCCGTCTTTGTAGACATCAACATGCCCGACATGAATGGGCTGGACTTCGTTCGCTCGCTCAACAATCCGCCACTGGTGGTCTTCACCACAGCCTATAGCGACTACGCCATCGAGGGTTATAAGGTAGATGCCGTGGATTATCTGCTCAAGCCTTTCGGCATCGACGAGTTTACACGCGCGGCCGAGAAAGTGAAAAAACTCTTTGAAGCCCTCAACATGCCCACTGTGGTATCGAGTCCCGACGGCGACGACGCCATCTTCCTCAAGTCGGACTACAAGATCGTGCGCGTGGCTCTGAGCGACATTCGCTACATCGAGGCCATGAGCGAGTACCTGCGCATCTACAGCGACGCCAGTCCCCGCCCCATCGTGGTGCTGCTCAGCATGAAGAAGATGGAAGAGCGGTTGCCCTCCACCACGTTCATGCGCATTCATCGTTCCTACATCATCAATTTGAAAAAAATCATTGAGGTCAACAAAAATCACGTGCTCATGAACCAGGAAGCATCGTTGCCCATAGGCGATCTTTACAAAGATACTTTCCTTTCTTATATCAACAGCAAGTTCCTCTCACGCTAGTGAATGAGGACATAATAGCGGATAATAAAAAAATGAGTGACAGGCCATTGTGCTTGTCACTCATTTTTTATAATCAATCGACGTTGTCCTGCCCTACTCTAGCGTGAACTTTGCCTTGACCGGTAGACGGTCACTAGCGGTGCCCAGCAGCAACTCAAAGTCGCCCGGCTCGGCCACCCACTGGTGGCGAGTATCATCGTAATAGCTCAGCGCATCGCGGCCTATGGTGATGCTCACCTGGGCAGTCTGACCCGGTTGCAAATACACTTTCTTGAACCCTTTCAGTTCCTTGGCGGGACGCGGCATACTCGATTTCACGTCGCGCACATAGAGCTGCACCACCTCGGCACCGGCACAGGAGCCGGTATTGGTCACAGGCACAGTCACCGTCAGGCTATCGGCAGCTGTGATGTGGTTGGAACTGACCACGGCTTTGCCCAGGGTGAATGTCGTGTAACTCAGTCCATGACCGAAGGCAAACGCGGGACGCGTCTTGGCTTTATCCACCCAGCGATAACCCACATACAAGCCTTCGCGATACTCCTCGTCCCATATATCTTCACCAGTGCGCTTGGTGCCGGGGTAGTCACCCACGGCATGTGCACCCACATCCTGCAATCGCTCGGGCCAAGTAAACGGCAACTTTCCGCTGGGGTTCACATCGCCCACCAGCACATCGGCCAGCGCGTTGCCGGCTTCACTGCCAATGAACCATCCTTGCACGATGGCCGGCACGCGGTCGCGCCATGGCATGGCCACAGCGTTGCCCGAGATATTGACAACTACCAGATTTTTATTCGCTTTGGCCAGTGCCTCGATGACCTCGTTCTGGCCATAAGGCAGGCCATAGTCTTCACGGTCATATTCCTCGGCATCCTGATGGTTGCTCTTGTTCAGACCGCCAAAGAAGACCACGGCATCGGCCTGACGAGCCTTGCTCACAGCATCGTCGATAAGCTGAGCAGGAGTGCGGTGATCCACCAGGTTTTGACCGGTAGTCACGCCATTATAGGCACCTGTGGTGTCGCCCACATAGCCACGGGCATAATCCACTTCAATGCCATCGCGTTGCAGGCGTGCTTTGAGGCCGTCGAGCGGCAACACTTCACGTTGCACCTTGAGCGAACTGCTGCCACCGCCCACGGTCATCATCTTGATGGCATTCTCACCCACTACCAGCACACGACGCACACGGCGGGTGTCGATGGGCAGCACGCCACCCTTGTTCTGCAGCAACACAATGCCCTCGCCGGCAATGGTGCGAGCCGCATCGTAGTGGTCGGCCGAGCACATCGACCCTCGCGGGCGATAGTCGCGCAACGTGGTGCGCATGAACAGACGCAGCACACGACGCACCTTTTCGTCCAGCTCGCGCGTGGTGTATTTTCCTTGCTCAATGAGTCGCTTGTAGGGAAGAGCCAGATAGTAGTTGTCATAGGCATTGCGGGCTCCCTCGCTCAGGCCGTTGGTCCACGTGCCGAATTCCAGGTCCAGCCCATAACGGATAGCCTGCTCGGTGTCGTGCGCGCCACCCCAGTCGCTCACCACCACGCCGTCGAAGCCCCAGTCGCGCTTCAGGATGTCGTTGAGCAAATAGGGATTGTGGCAGTTATGGATGTTTTTATACAGATTATAGGCTCCCATGATGCCCCAGGCATGGCCTTGCTGCACGGCGGCTTTGAAAGCCGGCAGATAGATTTCGTGCAGGGCACGGTCGTCAATAATCACGTTGGTAGTGTGGCGGAAAAGTTCGTTGTTGTTCAGGGCATAGTGCTTCACACAAGCCGCCACGCCCTGTGACTGCAGCCCCTGCACATAGGGCACCACCATGATCGATGCCAGATAGGGGTCTTCGCCCATATACTCGAAGTTGCGACCATTGAGTGGCGTGCGATAAATGTTCACGCCGGGCCCTAGAATCATATCCTTGCCGCGGTAGCGCGCTTCCTCGCCCAGTGCCACGCCATAGCGGTGCGCCATGGCCGGATTCCACGTGGCTGCCAGGCAAGTGAGCGCCGGGAAAGCCACACACGAGTCGTTGGTGGCACCGGCTTGCTCCCACTCGTCCCACAGCACATCGGGGCGCACCCCATGCGGTCCGTCATCGGTCCAGAACGTGGGGATGCCCAATCGCGGCACACCGGCACTGGAAAATTTGCTTTGGGCATGGATAATGGCCAGCTTCTCATCAAGCGTGAGACGCGGCAACAAGTCGTCGATGCGCTGCTCCAGCGGAGCGGTTTCATCAAGATACAGGGGAGTAACAGTCGCCTGTGCCATCAAGGCGGCTAGAACCACCGCAAGGAAAACGATTCTCTTCATGTGTTAAAATGCTTATACCTTCAGAATGATATTAATGATAGCGTTCACGTCGCTCACGTCCACTTTATCGTCGCCGTCCACGTCGGCCAGGCCGGGATAATCGGCCTGAACTTTCGTCTTGAGAATGATGTTGATTACAGCATTCACGTCGGTCACATCCACCTTGCCATCACCATCTACGTCGCCCGTAACAGCCTGCTCGGCCACCAGTTGCAACCAGTTGATTTTGCACGTGGTGCTCTGGCGGCTCTTGAGTGAGATGCGGTGACGTCCAGCCGGCAGTTGCAGACCGGTGAGTTGTTGTGTCTTCCACACGCCATCCACTGTGCCGGTGGCGGGCAGCACTTCTTCGGCAATGGCCACGCCGTCGCACTCCACTCTGATCTTGGGATCGAACAGGAACTTGCGGCTGGCCAGGCGCAGTTGCAGCGTGTATTTGCCATCGGCGGGGACTTCCACCAGATAATCGGCCTGGGCATAGACATCAAATTTCCCTATTTGCAGCCGCTGGCCGCTCTCGGTGTCGGAGTTGAGTTCCATCTCCACACCATCGCTGAAGTTCACGCAGTCTTTTGCCGGAATCACGGTTCCTACCGGGTAATAATAGGTGGTGTCGAACGACGACAGATAGGTGTAAAGGATGCCCGTATTGCTCAAGGTGCCCGGAGCAGGCTCGCCAGTGCGCACGTTGGGCGGAATAATCAAGCGGTAATAGGGAGCAGCAGCCGAGCCACGGGCCTTGAACCACGCATAGCGATACACATAGGGACTGAGCTCCAGGTCGCGCATCTTAAGCACCATCTGACGCTGCTGATAGGCTGAATCCACGGTTCCTTCCCAGGCACAGAACTCGGTGAGCCACACCTGCTTGCCATATTTCTTGGCGAAGTTCTCCACATAGGCGATTTGCGCCTTGTGGTCGTTCATGTAGCAGTGCAGTGCCAAGTAGTCGAAATGGGCTTCGGGGTAGGCGGCCAGAAAAGCATCCATCCACTGCTCGGGTTGATACACTTTGCCATCGGCAAGTGCTTCGCCCGAGTAGTTCAGTGCCGGTGCCACAAGTTTCATGCCGTAGTCGGCAGCGATTTTCTCCACGATGGGCCACAGGCGCGCAGCACTATCGGGAGTCATGTTGGCTTGCGAGCGGAAGTTGGGCTCGTTATAGCCCAGCAGGTATTTCACGCCGGGATGCTCAGTGAGATAGGCGCGCAGGTTAGCCTCGTTGAAGTTGGCGCTCCAAATCATGGGCATGAACTCCATTTCCTGTCCTGGTCCCACCACGTCCTGCACCTGTCGGTTGGGCAAGTTGGCCCAGTTGTAGAACCAGCTCACGCCGGGCGAGAGGGCGTGAATCTCGGCCTCATAGGTGAAGCCGTTCTCGCTCACGCCGCGCTTGTAGCTGCGTGCCGGCTGCGCCATCGCGGCCACTGCCAGCAACGACACTACCACAAAGATGAATGTTTTTTTCATTGTCGTTTTACCAGAAAAAATGAGGGTGTGTCTCATTTCTGGACTTAGAAATGAAGGCACACCCTCTTCCATAAGTTATTAGGCTTTCAGAATCAAGTTGATGATGGCGTTCACGTCGCTCACGTCCACTTTATCGTCGCCGTCAATGTCGGCCTTGCCGGGATAGTCGGCCTCGGTCTTGGTCTTGAGGATGATGTTGATCACAGCGTTCACGTCGCTCACGTCCACCTTCTTGTCGCCATCCACATCGCCCACGGGCAGTTCAGGCTCCACCACGATGGTGTTGTCCTTGTACCAGAAGATGTTATCCAGGCGCAGCTGAGTGCCCTCCACACCGCCAGATAGAACCTTCAAGTAGTTGCCTGTGTAGTTGGTGGCATCAGCACCCCACATATCAACGGCGGCGAGTTGTTTCACCACGCTGAAAGGCAGATCTACATAGTACCACTCGCCATTGCGCTCAAAGTTGCCAAGCACCTTTGCACCATTCACTTCGGCCTCGCCCAAGGTGAAACCATGGTTCTCGCCCACAACAATCTGGTGGCCAGCGTTGTCGATGCTCTTGATGGCAAAGTGCAGCACCCAGCTGTCGTCGAGCACACTCCAGTCTTGCGGCTCACCCACCGCGCAGAAACCACAACCGCTCCAGCCCTTCGAGGACACATCCATTGCGACGTGATCTTCAGGCTGACCAAAAGAGTTCAGGCTGCCATCCTGAGCAGCACCAACATAAGTTTCTTCCCACACATAGAGGAAATTGCGATTATCATCGATGGTGGCATCGAAAACAACGTCTTCGGTGGGCATGGCCTCACCGACGCTATTGCTGATGGAGATGGGAATAAACTTTGCGCACTTGCTCCAGTCGAAGGTGGGTTCATCATTGTCGTTGAGTGCCTTAGTGATAAACTGGGCACTAGCCAAGTTATTGGCAGCCAGCAACAGGGCCGCAAGAGTAAATAATTTTTTCATTTCGTTTTTTTGTTTATTAAGTGAATTATAATAAACATCGCGGCGGCAAGGTGGCTCCCGTTCACAGCCGGGGACTACAAATTAATACGGATTACTTAAACGATGGCCGCTCATGGCAGGCCACCTTGCCACTATTGACGTTTTTTCTAGTTAGTAACCGGGGTTTTGGGCCAATTTTCCATTGGCCAACTGACGTTCTTCGCTGGGGATAGGCATCAGCTCGTGCTTGCCCTTCTGGAAGATACCATACTCGGCTTTTACCTCGTCATTTTCGCCAGCAATGTAGGCATCCATCGTCTCTTTGGCAATGCCCCAGCGGCACAGGTCGAACCAGCGGTGACCCTCCATGGCCAGTTCCACACGACGCTCGTGACGGATGGCACGGCGCAGGTCGGCCTGGCTGGAAGTAAACACCACATGCTGGCCCTGGATGGTGGCCGTATAGGGGAACGGCGACAGGCCCACACGGTCGCGCACGCGGTTCAGCGCGGTGATGGCCGGCGTGAGGTCGCCCAGTTCACAGCAGGCCTCGGCATACATCAGCAGCGCATCGCTGTAGCGAATCAGGCGATAATTGAGCGGGCCGCGCGAGTGATGCGTGAGGTGATACCAGGTGCCGCCGGCACCATCGGTGGTCTGGGCATACTTGCGGTTGTAGTAGTAGTTACCCAGGTAGATGCTGGCCTCGTCTATCTCGCCGCCCTCCTGCTGCATGATGGTTGCATCACGCCGCAGGTCGCCCTCTTCATATTCGTCGTAGAGATTCTGCGTGGGGTGGTTGAATCCCCAGCCGGTCTCACTGTCGTTGAAACCGGCACGCGGGCGTTGCATAATCAGTGTGAACGTGCCGCGGGAGAAGCCTTCGCCCTCGCCATAGTCGCTGCGCGGATCCTCCACATACTGTATCTCGAAGATGCTCTCCTTGCCGTTTTCGCCGGCCAGCGTGAAGTTGTCGAAGTAGGTGGGCACCAGGTCATATTCGCCACTGGTCATCAGCTCTTCGCCCCAGTGCTTGGCGGCCTGATAGGCTGCCGTGGCATCACGCCCTTCCTGGGCCAGGAAGCCGGCATAGTAGAGGTTGGCCTTGAGCAACATGGCTTGCGCGGCACCACGGGTGGCGCGACCCATGTCGGCAGCGGCATACTTCGACTTGAGCGGCAGTGCCTCTACCGCATTTTCCAGCCCCTTGATAATGAACTCGTAGGTTTCCAGCAAGGTGGCGCGGTCGAAGTTGAACTTATTGGAACTGTCCACCACATAGTCGATGAGGGGCATGCCGCCAAACACGCGCACCAGGCGGAAGTAGTAGTACGAGCGCATGAACGTGGCTTCGGCCACAAGCCGGTCTTTGAGTTCTTGCGTGAACTGCGCGTCGGCTCCCACTTCCATCATGCTCACTTGCTGGATGGCCAGGTTGCAGCGCTGAATGCCCTGCCACTGCGCGTTGTAGAAACCCAGCAGCAAGCGATTGTCGGGATTAGTCTTGAAGTTCTCCATGTCGTAGGCCGCTCCCATGTCGGTCGTGCCTTGACCACCCTTGAGCGCATCGTCGCTCACGATGTCGCCGATATACCACTCGCTATAGAAAGTCGTGGAAGTGCCATATTCAAAGCTCAGCGGTGCATAGGTGGCATTGACCACCTCGGTGGCCGTAGCCGTGCTCACGAAGTAGTCCTCTATCTTGTTGGAACCGGGAGTGTCTTCGGTGAGCCAGTCGTTGCACGAGCCCATGACCACAGTCATGGCTATGAGCGCTGCATATTTTATTGTCTTTTTCATCTTCTTAGCTTTTTAATAATTATTAGAACGACAGGTTGAGTCCGAACATATAGGTGCGCGACTGCGGGTAGTTACCCCAGTCCACGCCGCCGGCCACCTCGGGGTCGTAACCTTTATACTTGGTGAACGTGAGCAGGTTGCTGCCGCTCACATACACACGACACTTGCTCATGCCCAGCTTGCGGGCGATGCTGTTGGGCAGGGTGTAGCCCAGCTGCACGTTCTTCAGACGCAAGTAGTCGCCTTTCTCCACGAAGCGGCTGCTGGTAGAGCGATTGTAACTATTGCCGTTGGGGTTGGGGATGGAGCCATAGATGCCCTCGTCGGCCTTGGCTTGCGTCCACACGTTGCGCATGTCGACGCTGAGTTGGCTCGAGGTGCCGTTATACTCGGTGCGGGTGCGCATCATGTTGTAAATTTCGTTTCCGGCCACGCCCTGGAAGAACACCGACAAGTCGAAGCCGCGCCAATCGGCACTCAGGTTCAAGCCGTAACTGAGCCAGGGGAAGGGGTTACCCAGGTCTTTGCGGTCGCCGTCTTCGGTGAGCACGCCGTCGCCATCGAGGTCGGCATAGATGGCATCACCAGCATGGAAGGGATTTGTTCCTTCGGCATAGCCATGCCAGTGGGCATCGGCCTCTTCTTGTGTATTGAACACGCCCTGATAGTCATACCCCCAGAAGGTGAACAGACCCAGACCCTCGTCGCTGTAGCGCACTCCGTCGACCCAGAACGGTGTACCACCATTCAGGTGCGTGAGTTTGTTCTCTATCATCGACAAGTTGCCGTCGATGGCATAGTGGAAGTCGCCCAACGTATTCTGGTGGCCCAGTGTGATTTCTATACCACGGTTGCGCACAGTGGCCGCATTGATTTGCGGATTGTAGCGTTGACCCATCTGCGCGGGCATCATCTTGCCCACAATCATGTCCTTGGTATCGCGCTGGAAGAGTTCCACCGTGGCCGTGAGCCGGCCGCGCATGAACGAGGCATCCACACCCACGTTCCACGTCTCGGTCTTCTCCCACATGCCGCCCTGGTTGGGGTAGATGAGGATGGTGGCTCCCGGCGTGTCGGCATTGCCACCCAGAGGATAGCCCACGAAGGTGGGACCGGTGTTGAAGATGGTGGTCACGAAGGCGTTGTTGCCTATCTTGTCGTTACCGATGCGACCCCAGCCGGCACGCAACTTGAGGTTGTCGAGCCAGGTCACGTTCTTCAGAAATGCTTCCTCGCTCATGCGCCAGGCAAGAGCCAGCGAGGGAAAGTAGCCCCAGGTGTTCTCGGGGAACTTGTTCGAGCCGTCGGCACGGAAGTTGAACGTGGCCATGTAGCGGTCCTTGAACGTGTAGTGCACACGACCCAGCCACGACATGCGGCGCGTGCGGTCCACGCTGTCGCCGGCGGGATTGGTCTCGGTGGTCTGGCCCAGGAACCAGTTGCGGGCCACGGGATTATTGATGCTGTTGCCCGAGCCGCTGATTTGGTACCAGTTGAACTCCTCGGTGGTTTGGCCCACCATGGCGTTCAGGTAATGGTCGGCACTGAGCTGCTTCTTGAACGTGAGCGTGTTTTCCCACACCATCGTGGTGTAGTGTGCCAAACTGCGTTCCAGAAAGTTCTTATCGGCTTGGTCGTAACTCGACACCTCATATTTGTCCTTGAACAGGCGGTGGTTGTAGGTCACGTCGTCGTAACTCACGTCGGCGCGGTAGGTGAGCCATTCCCAGGGCGTGATTTCGACATAGATGTCGCCTATCCAGCGGCTATACACATTGCGCGGATGACTCACCGAGATGCTACTCATGGGGCTATACACGTTCTTGTTGAGGCTGGGAGCGGCAATCTTTCCGCTCATGTCCAGACCCTTGGTGTTGATGGCACCGGTGGGGTAATGGGTTGGATCCCAGGGCGCCATGGAGATGGCCTGCGAGAGCAGGTTGCTGTCGGCATTGGCCTCGTCGGCACTGGTGCTGCGGCCCCAGCTATACACATAACTCAGGTTCTCACCTATTTTGAGCCACGGTTTCACTTGGAACGACGTGTTGGCACGCAACGTCAAGCGCTTGAAGTCGCTGCTCTTGATGATACCGTCCTGGTCAAACCAACTGCCGCTGAACGAGTAGTTGGCCTTCTCGGTGCCACCGTCGACGCTCAAGTGATAGTTCTGGATTATGGCATTGTGGGCAAAGACCTCGTCTTGCCAGTCGGTGGCAATCTTGCTGTAGTCTAAGCCATCGGGATATTTCTCGGTCTGCGCCACGGCAAAATGCTGGTCGGTGCCCAACTTGTACTGCTGCAGCCACTCATTGAAGCCTCGCTCCTGGTAGCGCTTCACCTCGGCGGCACGGCCGTTGAGCGCCAGATAGGTATCGACAAACTCGTCGCGGCCCATCAAGTCCAATTTTTTCCATCGATTCTGGATACCCACATACATGTCCAGCGAGATGTGGCTCTGGCCTTTCTCGCCTTTCTTGGTGGTGACCAGCACCACGCCGTTGGCACCGCGGCTGCCATAGATGGCGGTGGCCGAAGCATCCTTCAGGATCTCGGTACTGGCAATGTCGGCAGGGCTCAAGAAGTTGATGTCGTTGCATATCACGCCGTCCACCACATAGACCGGGTCGGCATCGTTCACCGTGCCGATACCGCGGATGCGTACCTGCGCTCCGGCACCGGGCTGACCGCTATTGGCGTTCACCGTCACACCGGCGGCGCGACCTTGCAGGGCCTGGTCAAGATTGGCCGCGGGGGTCTTCTTGAGTTTGTCGGCTCCGATCGACGCCACCGACCCGGTAAGGTCGCTCTTGCGCATCGTGCCGTAGCCCACCACCACCAGCTCGCTGAGCATCTGGTTGTCCTCGCTCATGCGCACGTTGATGGTCGATGAACCGGTAAACGAGCGGCGCTCGGCCGCCATTCCCACAAATGTAAACACTAATGTGCCACGGCCTGTGGCTGTGATTTCGTACTGACCGTCGAAATCGGTCGCAGTGGTCTTTCCGGTGCCTTCCAGTGTCACCGTCACTCCCGGCAGGGGACTGCCGTCGCTGTCGTCAACCACTGTACCCTGGATTTTTATTGTCTGCGCACCGAGCCACAGCGGCAGCATGCACAACAATAAGGATACAAGTCTAATTCTCATTCTACGTTCTATTTTGTTGGTTTTCTAATGTACGCTCTTTTATGAAACATTCCCTACAAGGCTACAAAATTACACATAAAAATATACACACCAAAAAGAATGAAACTTTTTCGTCTTAATACTACCTTTTTTTGTCAATCTCGCTGCATTTCTTGGTCACATCGTTCTCCAGCATTATTCATTTTTAATGTTCTATAGCCACAACACTCATCAGCACTCACTTGCAGATGGCTCGGCGGTTTATTGGAAACAATAGGATACTACTGTTCACTACAGCAAGGAATCAGTCCCGTGGGCGAACTCGTTGAACACCAACTTAAAAAATTCGTTGAAAAAAATGGCAATGAATTTTCATCTTTTAAAAAAAGGCAGTACATTTGTAGCCGTAAAACTATGTACTTGTTAAATCACTAATTTACTAACCTATAAAAAAATTCACATCATGAGGAAATTTTTATCTCTCTTGACAATGTGTCTGCTGGCTGTCACAGCCATTCATGCAGAAACATTTGTGATGGCCGACCAAACCGGATTGCCATCAACAAATGGTGATTTTTCGCTGACTTTTGGCACCTACACAATGAATTGCCTTGGTAATAATGGTGCAACCAAGCCAACGTACAATTCAAATGGCAAAGATGTTCGTCTTTATGCCAAGAATACAGCTCAATTCACAACTACCGGTAACGCAATGACTCAAATTGTGTTTACAATTTCAACTGCTGGCCAGAAACGTCTGGCTGAAATCACTGCCAGCACAGGTAGCGTGAGCATTGATGCTACTGCATGGACCGTGACCTGGACTGGTTCGGCAACCGATGTTACATTTACTGTGGGCGATTATGCTACCTATGGAACAGACGGAGCGACAAAAGCCGGCCAGTTAGACTTTACGCAAGTCGACATCAATACCGGTGCTGTGGCTGAAACAGTGGCTGCTCCTGCAATCACTCCTGCTGCCGGTACTTACTACGCACCCATCAATGTGTCCATCAACTGTGGCACTCAGGGCGCTAGCATCTATTACACCACCAATGGTGCAACTCCCACCGCTTCGAGCACGCTCTACAGCGCTCCCTTCGAGGTGAGCACTGCCACTACCGTGAAGGCCATCGCCATCAAGGGCGACCTCCAGAGCGAAGTGGCCGAGGCCGCCTACGAGTTTGGCACTGCAACCGAAGTAGCCAACATCGCTGCCTATCAAGGTGTAGCCGACGACACTAAGGTGAAGTTCACCAATCCCGTGACCGTGATTGCACAGTACAACAAGCGCCTCTTCGTTCAGGACAACACCGGCAACATGTTCATCTATGGCGAAACCGGCCAAACCTACAAGAACGGCGACGTGATTCCCGCAGGCTTCACCGGCACCAAGGTCACTTATAACGGCGAACCCGAACTGAGCGTTTACAACACCGACAACTTCCAGGCTGGTACCGAAGGTACTGCCGTGACTGCCGAAACCATCCAAGCTATCGACGTAGAGGCCGACCTCTTCGGTCACCTGGTTTACATCCCCGGTGCCACTCTGGCTTACACCACCAGCTCTAGCGGAGCAAAGAGCTTGTCGTCAATCACCGACAACAGCGGAACAGCCGTTGCCAACAACAGCATGGGTATCACCGCTTCTACTATCGATTACGAAGCCACCTACAACGTAACTGCCGTTATCGGTTCTTACAAGGCAAAAGATGCCGAGACCGTGACCTACGAGGTGTGGCCCGTGACACTGGAAAAAGTGGGCGGTACTACTCCCGATCCCACCGATGGCGTGGCTACCATCGCCGAGTATCTGGCACTCGCCGACAATGCAACCTTCACCTTCACCGGCAATGCTGTGGTGACCTATGTTGACGGTAACGACAAGCGCTATCTCTACATCAAGGACAACACCGGCTCGGCAATGATTTATGGTACAGATATTGCCACTGGCTTTAGCCAGGGCGATGTGTTAGCAAGCGGATGGACCGGCACGAAGACTAACTACAATGGCTTGTATGAAATTACTGCTGCTGCTAATCTTTCGACAACCGGCACAACCCAGACCGTTACTCCGGTTGAATATACTACTGCCAACATCACTGCTGAAAACCAGAACGTGTATTGCGTGCTGCGCGGTGTGAAGCTGGCAAGTGTAAGCGGCCGTAACTTTACTTTCGAGGATGGCACCGTGGGCTATAACACGTTCAATGGTACAGTAACACTGCCCAGCGACCTGACTCAGTCTTATGATATCGAAGGTGTGATTTCTGTGCACAGCAACAATGCTCAGTTTGCGCCCACTCGCTTCCTCACCGAGGTGACCATCCCCAAGGTGGCCGACATCGCTGAGCTGTTGACCAAGAACAGTGGCGTGAACTACGAAATCGAGGCTGACATCACCGCCATCTACCAGAACGGCAGCTACCTCTACGTGCAGGATGCCAACGGCACCCAGACACTGGTTTACGGTTACCTGAACAACACCTTCGAGAATGGTGACATCATCAGTGGCGCACAGGCCAGCTGGAGCACTTACCAAGATGCTCCGCAGCTCATCCCCGTGGGCTCAACATTTGTGAAGGCTTCCACCGGCACCGCTGTGCAACCCACTGTGTATGCCATCGAAGACCTGGGCACCGACATGGTTCACAACTATGTGAAGCTGGAAGGCGTGACGCTGGTGAACGACTCCACCAACTACGCTACCGCTACCGACGAGACCGGCTCGATCACCATCTTCAACAAGTTCAGCAACAACGTCACTATGGCCCAGGACGGCACCTGCGACATCACTGGTTTCTTGAGCCTGTACAAGGGCAACCTGCAACTGTATCCCGTTGAATTTGGCACCGAGGAAACTCCCGCATTCCCCGAGGGCGATGTGACAGGTGACAACAAGGTGGATGTGGCCGACGTGAACGCCGTGATCAATATCATCCTCAAGACCAAGACCACCGAAGACTATCCCGGCAATGCCGACATCGACGGCGACGGCAAGGTGGATGTGGCCGACGTGAACGCCATCATCAACATCATCTTGAAGATTTAATCCTTAATAGAGAACCCGGAGATCTCCGAGAACTCTGAGAAATAAGGCTGCGTAATCTGCTTGGATTTGCGCAGCCTTTTTTGCAGCCGTCGTTGCACACCTTATAAATAAATAGTACCTTTGCAAAACAATCATTTAAAATTCATCACTCATAATTCTGAATTACAATGGTTTCTTTTCTTGTCAGCATCGTGGCCCTGCTAATGGGCTACTTCATCTATGGCTCTATCGTGGAGCGCATTTTCGGTCCCGACGACCGCCAGACACCGGCCGTGCGCCTGGCCGACGGCGTGGACTACGTGCCCATGCCCATATGGAAAATCTTTATGATTCAGTTCCTGAACATTGCCGGCACAGGACCCATTTTCGGTGCCATCATGGGCATGTGGTTCGGCCCGGCGGCACTGCTGTGGATAGTGCTGGGCTGCATCTTTGCCGGTGCCACCCACGACTACCTGAGCGGCATGCTTTCCATGCGTCACGACGGCGCCGGACTGCCCTCGCTGGTGGGCAAGTATCTGGGTGGCACCACACAGCGCATCATGCTCGTGTTTGCGGTACTGCTCTTGCTCATTGTGGGAGCCGTATTTGTCTATAGCCCAGCCATCATTCTGCAGAGCTTCGGCGGCAGCATGACGCTGTGGATTGTGGTCATCTTCGTCTATTACATCATCGCCACGCTGCTGCCCATCGACAAAATCATCGGCAAGATTTATCCGCTGTTTGCCTTCTCATTGCTGTTCATGGCTGCGGCCCTGATGGTGGTGCTGCTGGTGAAGATGCCCACCCTGCCCGAACTGTGGCACATGGACGACATGAGCCAATGGACCGGATCCGCCATTATCAACGGCAAGGATGCCCTGGGCATCGCCCCATACTTACAAAAAAATCCGCTCTTCCCTTGCCTGTTCATCACCATCGCATGTGGAGCCATCAGCGGCTTCCACGCCACACAAAGCCCCCTCATGGCCCGCTGCATGAAGAGCGAGCGGCTAGGTCGCAAGGTGTTCTACGGCTCCATGATCACCGAGGGCATCGTGGCACTCATCTGGGCCACCGTCTCATCCTATTTCTTCTATGCCGGCGGCTGGCGCGAAGTGGTGCCTGCCGAGCAGGTCGAGGCCTTCATCGCACAGCTGGCAGGAGCCGAGAGCAAGACACTCATTCAGTACTTTGGGGCTCCGGCCGTGGTGAAAATAGTGTGCACCGGCTGGCTGGGCATTGCCGGCGGCGTGCTGGCGGTGCTGGGTGTGGTGGCTGCTCCCATCACCAGCGGCGACACCGCCCTCCGCAGTGTGCGCCTCATCCTGGCCGAGGCTCTGCATGTGGATCAGCGCTCGGTGCCCAAGCGCCTCATGATTTGCTTGCCGGTGTTTGCGACTGTTTTTGCCCTACTTATATGGCAAATCAGCAATCCCGACGGCTTCAACGTGCTGTGGCAATACTTTGGCTGGGCCAACCAGACGCTGAGTGTGTTCACGCTGTGGACTGTGACCGTGTATCTCACCGTGAAGCACAAGCCCTACATCATCACCCTCATCCCGGCCGTGTTCATGACGGTGGTGTGCTCAACCTTCATCGTGGTGTCGCCGCAAGCGATGGCATTGCCGCCTGCACTGGCTTGGGTGGTAACGCCCGTGATCACAGTGCTGGCTGTGGTGTGGTTCTATGCGTGGAAACACCGCTACGCCAACAAACCGGCACAATGACGAGCGGCAGCGACATCTTCAATGGCATCACCACGGCGTTTGTCGACCTCGACGACACGCTGTGGTGGTTCACTGCCAACAGCCGCGTGGCCTTGGCACACACCTATTCACACTTCCACATCGAGCAGTGGGAACCGCAATATGACCGCTTCGAACACATCTACGAGACCCGCAATGCTGCCTTGTGGCACGAGTACCACCACGGGCGCATCACGCGCGATTTCCTGCTGGTGGAGCGGTTTCGCCATGTATTGGAACAGGTGAATGCGCGCTGCGACCACACGGCCCTGAGCCGAGAGATGAACGACTATTACCTCGACGACCTGGCCACACTACCGGCACTGGTACCCGGAGCACGCGAGTTGCTGGAGGCCCTGCACGCACGCGGCATGCAGGTGAACGTGCTGAGCAACGGCTTTGCCGGCGTGCAACAGCGCAAACTGCGCAGCGGCGGCATCGACCATCTCATCGACCACATGGTGCTTAGCGACGACTGCGGCATCACTAAGCCCCGGCCCGGCATCTTCGACTACGCCATGCGCGTGTGTCAATGCACACCCGAGCACACCCTCATGATTGGCGATGACCCCGACACCGACATCGCCGGTGCCCACCAGGCAGGCTGGCGCACCATCTACTTCAACGGCAAGCAACGGCCTGCCATAGCCGGTACCGCCGACCTCGAAGTCTCCACCCTGGACGCCATCACTGCCCTGCTCACCAACACCCATTCGACGTCACACTCACGTTGATGAATAAGGTATTACTGCGTCAAATCATTCATCGTCCATCATCCTTAATTAATAAGGTACAGAATATTTTTTTCAAAAAAGTGGCAAAAAACTTGCACGGTTCATTTTTTAGCCGTAAATTTGCACCCGCAAAACAAAACTGGTGCGTTAGTTCAGTTGGTTAGAATGCCTGCCTGTCACGCAGGAGGTCGCTGGTTCGAGTCCTGTACGCACCGCAGAAAAGCCTTGGTTCTCACCGAGGCTTTTTTGTTATTTCTGCCTTTCGCTTAGCAGGGGGGGAGGAAGTTTGTAACACACTGATCTAATAAAAAAAGAACAGTGGCAAAAATCGTGGGACCCACGATATTCCAGAATGATACACACCCCCATCCAACAATAAAATAGCTGCGCAACCCACTGGGGATTTGCGCAGCCATTTTATTGCGACGTCGGAATTTCACGGAGTTCTCAGAGTTCTCAGAGTTCTCGGAGTTCTCGGAGTTCTCAGAGTTCTCGGAGTTCTCAGAAATTACCGAGTCAAAGAATTATTCGTTATTAATTATTAATTATTAATTCATAATTTATAATTCATAATTCATAATTCATAATTACTTCACGATCTTGTAGGTCTTGTTGCCATCGATCACGATGTTCACGCCCTGGAACGGACGATTGCTCACCTGACCCTGAGCGTTGACATACTTCACGGTGCCAGCGTTGGCAGCGTTGATGTCGCTGATAGCGGTCACGGGGCTTTCCTCTTCCACGGTCACGTCGATAGTAACAGGAACGTTAGGCATAACGAAGGTGTAAGCACCATTTTCGCCTGCGGTCACCTCGACAAATGCGTCATCGAGCGAATCGGCACGACGAGGAGCACCAAACTCACCTCCATAAGGATCGTCGCTCGGAGTCACGTTCACTTCGTCCTTGGTCACAGTCACGCTCTTCACCTGGTAGCCCTCGGCGGGAGTAACGGTAATCACCACCTGAGTGCCTTCTTCCACCTCGGTTTCACCGCTCACGATGGGAGCGCCGTCGGCAGTAGCCACGGTCATTTCGCAGTTCTCGGGCACGGTGTAAGCAATCACGTTCTTTGCAGGTTCGGGAGTCTCCTCGTTCTTGTAAGTGATGGTGATTGACTTCACATACACGCGCTTGGTGGCACTCAGAGTGAGGCTCTCGAGAGATTCGGTCTCACCCATAATCTCGTAGGTAGCGAGCTCTGTGTTCACAGCCTGGCCATTGATAGCGGCGGTAGCATCGGCCTGTGCTCCACTTGTGTTCAACCAAGCCATGGCTTCGACCTCCACCTTGGTGACATTGGTAAACGCCTCGGCAAAGTTAAGGGTCACAGCGCCATTAACACTGCTCGAACTGAACTTCAAGCCGGTTTTGCCTTTGTACACCTTGTTGATATCGGCAGCCGAAGCAACATAGTTGGCACCCTCGGTGATGTATTCCATCAATTCATCGGAGGTTATCGCTGTATTAGAATCGGTTTCATAGTTATCAAACACGATAGTGGCAGTTGTCAGAGTCGGATCTACGGGCTGCGGCTCGGTGATCACATATTCGGCTGTGAACTCGGCCACGTCGGCGTGGTAGTCGTCCATGACTTCAACCTTGATGGTTGCGCTCTGAGCAACCTCGATACCGGTCTCGTCGTTGTATTGCACTTCCTCGTTGTTCAGGTAATAAGTGGCCACGACGTCGCCATAGGTGTTGGCGATGGCGACTTTCACGTTCTGCGTGCCCTCGTAGGTGCCGGCAGCGGGAGTGAAGGTCACGGCGATGGGAGCCAGGTTGATGGTGTAGGCCATCGAAGCCTCGATAATGTCGGCAGCATTTTCGCTCACGGCATAGGCATAGACCGTAGTGCTTTCATAGATGGTGAAAGGCTCGGTATAGTCTTGCTCTGCACCGTTCTCACCCAGTTTGTAGGTAACAATAGCATCGGGATCGCTGCAAGCAATGCTCACTTCCACAGGTGCGTCATAGACGTTGCCAGTGGCATCGGGAGTGATAGTCAGTGTCACCTCTTCGGCAGGCTCCTCAACTGCAACGTATTCTGTAGGATACAGTTGAACGGTGCCGTTGTACTCACCGACGCAGCACGTCACATCGTAATTCTTGGTGAGGTCGGTGGGATGAGTCACGCCGTTAAAGTTGGTACGGCCGGTCACGGTGTTGCTTTCAGCGTCGGTGATGGTGAAGTTCCTGTTGCTCACCTCGCCTAAAGTCACATTTTTAACAATGATATACTCATTATCGTTGGCGGTAGTAATAGCTGAAACAGCATACTCAGTGGGAGTGACCTCCACAGTTTCGTTAGAAGCGCTCAAATTGGCAGCTTGGTCAACTTCCAGCAGGCCATTATAGTCCTTAGTCTTACCGGTCCATCCAGCATTCAGCACCTGGCCAGCAGTGAAAGTGGGCAGATTATAGCCGAAAATCAGAGCAGCACCAGTAGCATCCTTCACATAGAGATTGTTTCCGTTTACGTAAGTAACTGTCACATTACCTGTGAACGTGAATTCATCACCTATTCCAAGATTCTTGTACTCGGCAATAGTGGCTACATTGGTGGGAGCGGGAACGAAGGTCACGGTCTTGGTGGCCACGTTGCTCTCGTCGTTGTCCAGCACGGCTTTGGCACTGAGGGTGGTGGTTGTCGTCAAAGCCACAGTAGTTCCCTCAATCCAGTTCTCACCATCGGTCGAATAGTAGCATGTAGCGCCTGTGGTTTCGCAAGCGATTGTTGCGGTAACCGTAGTGCCTTCATAGTAGGGACCTTCGGCGGGGCTGAGCGTAATGGACGGAGTCGCCACGTTGCTCTGTGTGGCCTCTTCATAAGTCACTTCAATTTTCTGAATTCTTGTTTGGCTTGAGCCACAAGTGTAAACCACAGAGGTTGAAGTAATTTCTCCACTAGTCCAATTAGGTGATTCGTAGGAACCTGAGTTAAACGTCCCAGTACAATCATATCCACTAACACAAGTGAATACCAGAGCAGTAATGTCTCCAGGAGCCTCAATTGTAAGAGTGTTGCTGTTGTACATGCGTACTGCGCTACCCGAAGTGTAGTACTTGGGGGCATTACTTCCAGTTGCTTTAGCAAATGTCAGAGTAACATCGCTACTTGTAACGCTTGTCACATCTGCAGCATTTGCATAGCCTTGCGCAGTGAGGTCAAACGTCACCGTTCCTGCCCAGGCAGTGGCTGTGAGCAGGGTCATCATCAATAAAGATAAAAATTTCTTCATCTTGAATCAGTTTTAGGTTAATATAAATAGTGAATTAATTATTTGTCAGTTGCTTGAGTGAAAATCCAGCAAATCTTTTCAATCCACAAAGTTACTAATTAATTATGAATTAAGAGTGATGAATTAAGAATTATTTGACTTGATTATGTTGTTCATCACATTCATTACGGAATTGACCGATTATCAATGCAGTGTGATTTCATCGAGCCAGCCATCGTCGTGGAAGTGGCACAGGTCCACATAGGCATCAATGCCGGGAATGATGCCATTTTCGGTAAACTGCCACACGGTGTAGCGTCCGTCCCAGTTGATGCGGGGCTTCGACGATGAGTAGCGCCCGATGTAGAGGGGATATTTGTTGAATTGCGGCGCCAGATTTTTGTTGTAGAAGTCGATGGTGGAATAAATCATGGGCTTACGGCCATAGTGCCGCTCGAGCAACGCGGCCAGCTTGCTCACGCTGTCGATGAGCTGCCGGCGCGACCAGGCCCCGCGTTCTTCCACGTCGAGCATGGGGATGAGGTCTTGCGATTCACGGGTGGCCTGCATGAAGAAGTTGCGAGCCTGCTGGTCGATGGGCGACGTGGAAGTCACATAGTGGTAACTGCCCACCAGAAAACCCTGTCGCCGCGCACCGGCCACATTATAGCGGTAATGGCGCGACTGGTAGGTAGCGCCTTCGGTGGCCTTGATATAGACAAAGCGGATGTAGGGATCGTTGCCCACCTTGGCCCAGTCGATGTCGCCCTGGTGGCTGGAGATGTCGATACCGTCGTAGGGAGCCGTGGAGTCGCGGGGCGCAATGTGAGCTGCACGCGAGGTCGACGCGCCGCGTTGTCCGCAGCTCGCCATGCCGCCTAGCAGCGCCATGAGCACTACCAGTGGCAACCACTTCATCCTATTTCTTCCCTCGCTTTCCATGACGGTTTTTTGATTTCTGTTTGGTTTCTTTCTGCACTTTCTTCTTGACCTGGGCAGCTTTGTGACGCGCCTTCTCGCTCTTGCACTTCTTTTCGGCTTTATGCTTCGTCACATTTTTGCCGGCGGTCTCCTTCTTGTGATGCTTCTTGCCGGCATGAGCGGCGTGCTTTTTGCCGCGGTGCTTGCCGCCACTGCCCTTGTGAAAGGCAATGCTGTGCAATCCACAACCTTTGTTGAAGCGCGACAGGTCCACGACGTGGTCGATGCCATCTACGCGACCATCGCGGGTGAACTGCCACAGCACCCACTTGGCCCCATTTTGTGGCGCTGGCTCGGCAGTGCCATATCGGGCAATGAACAGTGGATAGTCGGCAAAGGCTCGTCCCAGATAATCCACAAAAAACTTGTTGCTGGTATATATCATGGGACGACAGCCATAATGTTTCTGCACCAGCTGGGCGAAGTCGCTCAGGTAGTCGCGAGCCTGTTGCGGCTTCCAGTACACGCCCAGTTCGGGCACATCCTCGATGTCGATAACCGGAATCAGGTCTTGCTCATGCTTTTTCACCCGGGCCTTGAAATTGTCAAACTGCTGCTTGACGGGCGTTTCGGGCCGCAGAAAATGGTAACTGCCCACCTTGACGCCGTGACGGCGCGCGTTTTCCACATTGTAGCGATAGTTGCCGTCTTGCAGTCGCCCGCCCTCGGTGGCCTTGACATAGACAAAGGTCACCTTCTTGTCGCGAGCCGTGGCGCGCCAGTCAATCTTCTTCTGGTACCAACTCACATCTATGCCCTGATAGTCGGTAGAAGCCGTCTTGGCCGGCGACATCAGCGCGATGCCCATGAGCAAAACGAGATATGTTGTCACACGCCGCCGCATGATGCGCACAAATTGAGACTAGTCGTTATCGGCCGAACTTTTATTGGTCTTGCGCGTGCGTGTAGCCTGGCGCACGCTGGTCGCGGTCGTTTTGCCTTGCCGGGCCTGAGTAGCGTTCTGCTTTTGCTGCTGCAACTTATCTTTCTGCTCGTTCTTAGCCTTCTGTTCGGCGGCTTTTTGCTCTTTCATGCGTTGTTCCACCTCGGCCTGGCGTTGCTGCTTGGCGATGCGGGCCTGGGCTTCTTGCTGACGCTTAATCTCCTCCTTGCGCGCCTTCTCTTCTTTTTCGCGCTTCTTGCGCTCGGCCTCTTGTTTCTTTTGCTGCTCGTGGGCTTCTTTTATGGCTTGCTTGCGCTGCTTTTCCTCGAGTTCACGTTGTTTCTTGGCCTGTTTCTCGGCTTCTTCGCGCTTGAGTTTCTCGGCCCGCTCGCGAGCCTTGCGTTCTTTTTCTTGCTGCTTTTTCAGTTCTTTCTCCTGCTGCTTGGACATGACTGGGGCCTCCTTGACCTTGATGCTCGACGGCTTGTCTTTGCTGTCGACTGCATCGGCGTTGCTGCGCCTGCGCGACCCCATGCGGCTACCCTTGATGAGGATATCCTGCAAGCCGCGTCCCTTGTTGAAGCACGACAGATCCACGTTGGCATTAATGCCCTCGATGCGTCCCTTCTCGCTATACTGCCACAGAATCCAGTCGCCGCTGTTGAGCGACGGGGCGTTGCTGGCATAGCGAGCGATGAAGAGCGGATAATCGGCAAAGGCCCGCCCCAGGATAGTGTTGAAGAAATGCGAACTGGTATAAATCATGGGGCGACAACCGTAGTGCTCCTCCAGCAGGTCGGCAAAGAGCTTCACGCTGTCGCGCACCTGCTGACTGGTCCATCCCTGGCGCACCTCGATGTCGATGAGCGGCAACAGGTCTTGCTCGTGCTTTTTCACTACACGGGTAAAATTCTCAAACTGGTCTTGCACACGCGAGCCGGTGCGCATAAAGTGGTAGCTGCCCACCTTGATGCCGTGGCGGCGCGCGTTTTCCAGATTATAGCGATACACGCGCGACTGATAGGTGGCACCCTCGGTGGCCTTGATATATACAAATTTCACCCTTTTGTCGCGGGCCACAGTTTCCCAGTCTATGGTTTTCTGGTGGTCGCTCACGTCGATACCATCCACATCACGCACGGGCACATCCACAGGAAATTCCTCGGGATTTGCTTGTACCGACAGCGCCATCAATGTGATTATCAGCGTGTAAACCAGTCGTAGGATTTTCATTGCGTGATATGAATTATAGCATTTAATTTGCAAAGGTACGAAATAATTAAGAATTATGAATGATGAATGATGAATTATTTGATACGGGACTATTTAATTAAGAATGATGAATGATGAATGATGAATTATTTGACTTGGGACTTGATTGTGCAGAGCACCAGGAATCAGCCGGACGCTTGGTGTTGCATGTTTTTGTAATCGTCAGCGATAGGTGAGCACCGAGCAATGATTGAGGGTGATTTGCTGAGCCACATCGCACAACTGCTGTGCCGTGACTGCCATCACACGGTCGATCATGGCACTCAAATCGGGGGCCGTGCCATAGTAGAGCATACTCTTGCCTGCGTTGAAGGCCATAAACTCGGCACTGTCGGCAGCCACGAGCATCTGTCCGCAATACTGTCGCTTGTAGGCTTCGAGTCGCCGCTCGGGAATGAGGTTCCCGGCCAGGTCTTGCGTGATGTGGTCGATGACCCGCAAGCTCGACTTCACGTCGCCAGGGTCGCACCCCAGGTAGATTTCCATCAACGCGCAGTCGCTAAACTGCGCCACGCTCGACTCCACCGTGTAGACGTAGCCTCGGCGCTCGCGCAGCTGCACGTTGAGCAGAGAGTTCATGCCCGGCCCGCCCAGGATGTTGTTAAGCAGTGCTATGGCATGGCGACGGGGGTCGTGCATGCCGGGCAGACGAGCGCCCACTATAGTGTGAGCCTGGTGACTGCCTATGTTTTCCTCGCGCCGCACCGGGGCATTGACTGCCGGCACCACACGCGGCGCGCGTTGCAGCGTGCGCGCCAGTGAACCCAGATGCTTCTCGGCCAGACGCACGACGCGACTCACGGGCGCATCGCCCACATAGTAGAACACCATGTTCTCAGGCACATAGAGATGGTGCAGGTAGTCCAAGCAGTGTGCCTGAGAGAGACGACGCAGGTCGCGTTCCACGCCCAGCACGTTATGTCCCAACTGACTGCCAGCCAGCACCATGTCCTCAAAGTCGTCGTAAATGGCCTCGGAGGGGGTGTCGCGGTAGGACGCGGCCTCTTCCAGCACCACGTCTTGCTCGCGGGTGAGTTCATCGACGGGAAAGACGGAATTTTGCACCAGGTCGCCCAGCAACTCCACTGCACGCTCCAGGTGCTGACCCGGGAAAATGGTGTAGAGCATGGTCTCCTCTTTGGTCGTGTAGGCGTTCAGCTCGCCACCCACACGTTCCATGCGGTTCAATATGTGCCACGCACGGCGATGGGTGGTTCCCTTGAAGATGGTGTGTTCCACAAAATGGGCCAGCCCATACTGCCCCTCGCTCTCGTCTCGGCTGCCGGCACCGACGGCCAGCCCACACCAGCCCACCACGGCATGGCGCGCCACGCACACTACTCGCAGCCCATTGGCCAGCGTGGCGGTGTGTATCTCGTGTCGTGGCTCTCGTGTGCTGTATATTGTTTCTTGCATTGTCACAGGCGTGTATCTAAATGAAGTATCTGCTGCACGAGCATCAGTTCGCGGATGTCGGCTCGGCGGATGTCCATGTCGTCATAGTCGGGATTGGCACTGCGCAGGGTCACCATGGCGGGATCTACATGCTTGCGCACGTATTTTACCAGGCGGTAGTCGTCGAGCAGCACCACATAGATTTGTCCCCAATAAATGTATTGCGTGCTGGAGAGCTCACGCAGGGCCACGTAGTCGCCGTTGCATATCACGGGCTGCATCGAGTCGCCGTTCACCTTCACGATGCGGTGTTCGCTACTGGCCACCTCGGGCAGGTCAATCCAACCGATGATTTGGTCGTCGGTGAACATCATCGATCGTGGCATGGCACCGGCGGTCACATCGATGTCATAGACCGGTGTGCCGTGCTTGCCTTGCTGCAGCGTGGCCGGCAGCAACTGCATGGCCGAGGGGGTGACGGGCTTGGCAAACGGCAGGTCGGCACCTTCTTCCAGCCACTGCTTGGACACGCCCATGTTTACCACGATGCGATTGATGAGCGACTCGCTCATGGGCAAGCGCCCGTTGAGATACTTCGACAGGTTGGAGGTGTCCACATCAATTTTGCGCGCAAAGTCGGCTTGGCGATAGTTCAGCTCTTTCATCAGAAACTTGATGCGAGCAATAATGTCTTGTTCGTTCATGTGTGTTTCAGATATGATGGTTTCAAGTTCTGCAAGTAGTTAACTTGCTATTAATCGGCGCAAAGTTACCACAAATTGTGGTAATATGCAAATACTATCGTAAAAAATTGGCCATCACTCATTATATTTAGCCCTAATCTTTGGTAGTTCGGTAAAAAGCACTAATTTTGCAGCCGATTTATTAACCAAGTGGAAAAATTTGGCTGCTTGCAACCACTCAAAAAAATGCTAAAACTGCGATAATCCCCCTTCACGTATTATCCTCTTCATTAGCATTTTTCCACATTAAACCGATTGGAAAAATGAAGTATTTGTTTACGTCTGAATCCGTTTCAGAAGGCCATCCCGACAAAGTGGCCGACCAAATCAGTGATGCCATCCTGGATCAGTTCCTGGCCTACGACCCGCAGTCGAAGGTGGCGTGTGAAACCCTTGTCACCACCGGACAGGTGGTCATTGCCGGCGAGGTGAACAGCAAGGCCTATGTAGACTTGATGACCACCGCCCGCAACGTGATTAACCGCATCGGCTACAACCGCAGCGAACTGATGTTCGACGGCTCGGCATGTGGCGTGTTCAATGCCCTGCACGAGCAGTCGCCCGACATCAACCGCGGTGTGGTGCGCGCCACTCCCGAGGAACAGGGGGCCGGCGACCAGGGCATGATGTTCGGCTACGCGTGCAGCGAAACGCCATCGCTCATGCCACTCACCCTGGACCTGTCGCACCGCATCCTGCGCGAACTGGCCGACCTGCGACGCCAGGGCGACGTTATGCCCTATCTGCGTCCCGACGCCAAGAGTCAGGTCACCGTGGAATATGACAGCGACACTCGCCGCCCGGTGCGCGTGCACACTATCGTGGTGAGCACCCAGCACGACGAGTTTATCCTGCCCACTGACGGCCACACGCAGCAAGAGGCCGACGAAGCCATGCTGAGTCGCATTCGCGAAGATGTGCGCTCCATCTTGCTGCCGCGCGTCATCGCCCAGTTGCCGGCCGAGGTGCAAGCACTGTTTGACGACAACCTCATTCTGCATGTGAATCCCACCGGCAAGTTTGTGATCGGCGGTCCTCACGGTGACACCGGTCTCACCGGGCGCAAAATCATCGTAGACACCTACGGCGGACGCGGAGCACACGGAGGCGGAGCCTTCAGCGGCAAAGATCCCAGCAAGGTGGACCGCAGCGCGGCCTATGCAGCGCGACACATTGCCAAGAATGCAGTAGCCGCCGGCATCGCCGACGAGATGCTCGTGCAAGTGGCTTATGCCATAGGCGTGGCACAGCCGGTGAGCTTCCTTGTCAACACCTACGGAACAAGCCATGTGCCCTGCGACGACGCGCACATTGCCGAGGTGCTCGCAAGTGTGTTCGACATGCGACCTGCCGCCATCGAGAAGCGGCTCAAGCTGCGCAACCCCATCTACGAAGAGACGGCCGCCTACGGACACATGGGACGCGAGCCACAGGTTGTGACCAAGCATTTCCACTCGCCCTATGAAGCCGACTGCGAACTGACTGTGGAACTTTTCACCTGGGAAAAGCTCGACTACGTGCAACAGTTGCGCACGGCCTTCCACCTCTAAGGGCCTTGTTCATGCCATTAAAGGGTTAGCCCTAAAGACATTTGTTAACATTATCGAAGTGTTAACAAATGTCTTTTTTTTTACTTTTGAGCCATTTGGGCGATTTTTTTGGCGTTTTGGCACACTGCTGAAAATTTTGCCATTACTTTTGCACTCGGAATGAAAAAAACATAGAATAAGATGAAAAAGATTGTTACACTACTGCTCCTCGCGGGCACAATGACCGCAACGGCATGGGCCGGCGGACTGCTTCACAACACGAACCAAAGCATTGCCTGGCAGCGCATGATGGCACGCGGTGCCACCAACGAAATAGACGGTATCTACAGCAACCCCGCCGGTATGGCTTTCCTCGACCACGAGGGCTGGACACTGTCGCTCAACATCCAGAGCGCATCGCAGCATCGCGACGTGCTGGCCACGTTCCCGCTGTTCCCCTCCGAGAACCACACCAAGAAATATGAAGGCAAAGCTTCGGCTCCCGTCATTCCCAGCCTCTACGCAGCATATAAAAGAGGTAAATGGGCATTCACGGGCTTCTTCGGTTTCACCGGTGGTGGCGGCAAATGCAACTTTGAGAGCGGATTGCCCATGTTTGACGCACAGGTAATGGCCGGAATCTATAGCAAGACCGGCAGTTTGCTGGCTTCTCAGCCCGCCCTCAAGGCCATGGTGGGTGCCGATGCCATCACACCCGACATGTATAACATCAATTCTGCCATGAAGGGCCGCCAGTACATCTACGGCTTCCAGTTGGGTGCCGCTTATCAGTTCAACAAGCACTGGAGCGGTTTTGCAGGACTGCGATTGAACTACTTCGACGGCAACTACGTGGGCCATGTCGATGCCACCATTGGCGATGCCATCAGACAACGTGCCATGGCCACAATGGCAACTCTCACTCCTGAACAACAAGCCGCTTTTGCACCCACAGTGAATGCTCTGAGTCAAGAGGGTGGACTGACGCACATCGCACTCGACTGCAACCAGACCGGGTGGGGCGTGACCCCCATTCTGGGTGTGAACTACAAGGTGGCCGGACTCACACTCGCTGCCAAATTTGAATTCAAGACCAATCTCAGCATTGAGAACGACACCAAAAAACTGGAGGCTACCGCAATGGGACAAGCATCGGAAGAACTGGAAAAGGCCATGCAGACTTCTTACGGACATGGCGTGAACACACCCAGCGACCTTCCCGCAGTGCTCTACGTGGCCGCAGGCTATGAAATCATTCCCAAAAAACTGCGCGCCGCTGTCGAATATCACTTCTACGACGACAAGCACGCCGAGATGGCCAACGACAAGCAGAAAGCCCTCAAGCACGGCACACACGAAGTGCTCGCCGGAGTGGAATGGGACATCACCAAAATGTTCACCATCAGTGGCGGTTTCCAGAATACCGACTACGGACTGAGCGACGACTACCAAACTCACACCTCATTCTCATGCGACAGCTACTCGCTGGGATTCGGTGGTGCCGTCAACTTCACCGAGAAATTGCGCCTCAACGTGGGTTACTTCTGGACCACCTACAAGGATTACACCAAGAGCGTGCCCGCTGGCACTCCCGGTTACTGCAACACCACGCTGGCTGGCAAAGATGTCTATAGCCGTACCAACAAGGTGTTCGGCATCGGCATCGACTACAAATTCTAATCTTCAAGCCACACATCACTTCAGGCACTTGGCAGGCGGCAACAGCCCTATCTGCCGGGTGCCTGATGCGTAAAAAAACAGCCGAAATAATTGCCATGTCTCAAGAATTTACTAATTTTGTGCCCGGATTAACAGAGCTATTATAGGGTTGCCCCTGTAGTTCAATGGATAGAACGTGGGTTTCCTAAACCTAAAATTTGGGTTCGATTCCCAGCGGGGGTACACTAGACCATTAACGAATGCGTTGTGACACAAATTGTTGCAACGCATTCGTTGCTTTTCCCGAAACACCACCCAATGATATAATCGGGCAAACCAGCAAGGGGCGGAAAAACGACGACGGGTTGCGCACATGGAGAAAAATGGCTAAATTTGCGCACTGAATGAAAGTGAACCACCGCCCATGGAGCGACTCGAAGTGAACAACAAGCCCACAAGCGGGCCAGATCAGGCACCGGAGGACAAGGTGTGGTATGCCATCCGTGTGACCTACAACCGCGAGCTCAAGGTGAAAGACGACCTAGACGCCCGCGGCATTGAAAGTTTCATTCCCATGAAACAGACGCTGGTGGTGCGCCGCGGTCGGCGTGTAAAGAGGCTTGTGCCCTCTATTCACAACCTCATCTTTTTCCACATCGAGCCATCGGCGATGAAGCAGTACAAGGCCACGACCAAGCTACCCATCCGCTACATCATGAATCCGGCCACAAAAAAGCCCGTGGTGGTGCCAGAGCGACAGATGAACAATTTCATCGCTGTGGCAGGCTCCTACGACGAGCAGCTGGAATATGTCCAGTATGACGCCCGCAAGTTCACCCGCGGCGACCGCGTGCGCATCATGGGTGGACCGTTTGAGGGCGCCGAGGGCGTGCTGCGCCGCGTGAAGGGCAACCAGCGTGTGGTGGTGAGCATCGAGGGCATCGTGGCCGTGGTCACCACCGACATCCACCCGTCGCTGCTGCAGAAACTGCCAAAGGAAGGCACCTAACCCGCGGGCCAGGACTGGACAGAAACGCATCGCAACGTTGCGCAAATGCAGAAAAATGACTACATTTGCACGATTGATTATATAACAGAATACACGTTTAATTCAACCTATCTAATATGTTTAGCAAAGAGACTTATATGCGTCGCCGTGCCCGACTCAAGGAGTTGGTGGGCGAAGGCGTGATTTTATTGTTTGGCAACAACGAGTCGCCGTGCAACTATCCCAACAATGCTTACTACCCGTTCCGCCAAGACTCCACGTTCCTGTACTACTTTGGGCAGCAACGCGATGGACTGGTGGGCGTGATCGACATCGACAACAACCGCGAGACCCTGGTGGGCGACGACATTGACATCGAAGACATCGTGTGGTATGGCTCGGTTGACAGCGTGGCCGACCTGGCCGCACAAGTGGGCGTGGAACACTCGGCTCCCATGGCACAGTTGCAGGCCATCTGCGACGAGGCTCGCCGCCAGGGCCGCAAAGTGCATTTCCTGCCACCCTACCGCCACGACACCATGATCCAAATCATGGACCTGATGGGCATCCATCCGTGCGATCAGCGCGGCGCCGTGTCGCACACGTTGCGCATGGCCGTGATAGAAATGCGCAGTGCCAAGGAACCGCAAGAAATCGAGGAACTGGAACGCGCAGCCCACATCGGCTACATGATGCACACCACCGCCATGCGCCTGGTGAAGCCGGGCGTGACCGAAAAATACATCGGTGGACAGATCGACGGCATCGCCCACAGCCTGGGCGCGCACGAGAGTTTTGCCACCATCTTCTCACAGCATGGTGAAATCATGCATGGCAACCCATCGATGGCCGTGCTTGAAGCCGGACGACTGGCCCTGTGCGACTGCGGAGCCGAGACGGTGAACAACTACTGCAGCGACAACACCCGCACCATGCCGGTGAGCGGCAAATTCACCCAGCGTCAACTGGATATTTACAGCATCGTGGAAGAGTGCCACGACCACGCACTGGCCATCTCGCGCCCTGGCGTGAAATACATGGACGTGCACTTGAGCGTGTGCCGACTCATGACCGAGCGACTCAAGGAGCTGGGACTGATGCGCGGCGATGTGGACGAAGCCGTTGCTGCCGGTGCACACGCCATGTTCCTGCCTCACGGCCTGGGTCACATGATGGGCATGGACGTGCACGACATGGAAGGCTTGGAACAAATCTACGTGGGCTTTGACGCCGAAACTCGCCCACGCCTCGACCAGTTCGGCACCAACGCTCTGCGCATGGGACGCCGCCTGCAGGAGGGCTTTGTGGTGACCGACGAGCCGGGCATCTACTTCATTCCCGCTCTCATCGACGACTGGCGCGCCAGTGGCCACTGCGCCGAATTCCTGAACTTCGACCTGCTGGAGACCTACAAAGACTTCGGCGGCATTCGCATTGAGGACGATATCCTCATCACGGCCGACGGTTGTCGTTTCCTGGGCGAGGAGCGTATACCCTACCACCCCGCCGACGTGGAGGCCTTCATGGCTCAGTAAGAATTCCCGCCACAACACAACGCCTCACCATTCTGGTCGTCCCAACTGATGGGTTAGAACGACCAGAATGTTTTTTTTACGATGCCGGTGAAGCGGTAGCGGCCAACAGAAACGACAAAAAGCGTTAAGATTTACTCTTAACGCTCATGGTAGCCCATAGCAGAATCGAACTGCTCTTTCAAGAATGAAAATCTTGCGTCCTAGCCGATAGACGAATGGGCCATATCTTGCGCAACTCCACTTACAGAGTTAACGCATTAAAGACAACCCGGAAGAGTGATTATGCTTCCAGCTTGTTGACGTGCTGAGCCAGTTTCGACTTCAGGTTAGCAGCCTTGTTCTTGCTGATAACGTTCTTGCGACCCAGTTTGTCGAGCATCGACGACACTTTCTTCAGTGCCTCGGCAGCCTCGGCCTTGTCGGTCATCTTGCGAACGTTGCGCACTGCATTGCGCATGGTTTTTGCATAATAACGGTTGCGCAGGTTGCGGGTCTGCGTCTGACGGATTCTCTTAATTGCTGACTTATGGTTTGCCATAATTTCTCGTTTATATTCCTTTTTATAATTGTTTTGTAGCCCATAGCAGAATCGAACTGCTCTTTCAAGAATGAAAATCTTGCGTCCTAGCCGATAGACGAATGGGCCCCGATAAGATGCTTCGCAAAAAAGCGAGTGCAAAATTAGACACATTTTTTGACATGACAAAATTTTGAATGAACAAATCGGATTTTTTAGGCATTTTTTTTGTTTTTTGTAGAGTCAACAAGCAAATGCATATTATGTTGCAAATTTACAGAAAATGTTTGAAGAACTCTTTTAGGGGTGTACTGAAATCAAGTTTTTTTCTTGGTCTTGAGTTCAATTTTCTTTGTATTTTATGTATAGTGGCGTTGCTAACGGTGTCAAAATCAGTTCCTTTTGGCAGATAGAATCTTACAAGTTTGTTTGCATTCTCCACGTTGCCCTTCTGCCAAGACGCGTATGAGTCGGCAAAGAAGACCGGCACGTTGAGCTTTTTGGTCAGGAACTCATGCGCTGCGAACTCGCTTCCGTTGTCAGTGGTGATGGAGTGCAAATGCTCCTTGAACGGTAAGAGGAGCCTGTAGACGGCGCGAGCCAGAGGCATCGCCCTTTTCCCCTCGGGCAGTTTCTCGATGAGCTGCATGTCGGTGCTGCGCTCGACCAGCGACAGGATCGCGTTCTGCTTGTAGTCGACAATCAAGTCCATCTCCCAGTCCCCGAAGCGGTTGCCGTCGGCCTCCGGCGGTCGCTGGTGAATGCTTACGCGATTGGGGATGTTGGTTGCCTTGGTCGGCTTTGGCTCCGCCTTGCGCTTGCGCTTGTACCTCATGTGGTGGTGGCAGAACCTCGCATACTTGTCGGGGTTTGCCCTGATGTGCTTATAGATGGTCTCGTGGCTGATTTTCCTGCCATGCCTGGCCAGATGGCCCGAGATCTGCTCCGGCGACCACTGCCTGGTCTGGAGCAGGTGCAGGGCCTCCCACAGCACAAGGCTGTCTATGCAACGGTTGCCCGGTGTCCTTGACTTGCGGGTTTCGGCCTTTTCCTGGGCTGTAAGCCAGTTGTAGCCGCCGCGTCCTTTGCTGCCACGTCTCAACTCGCGTGAGACTGTTGACTGACTCACGCCTATCTCATCGGCAATCTGTTTTTGTGTACGTTTGGCTTGCCGTCCCAAATAAATTGCGTACCTTTGCTCTCGAGTTAAATGTGTCATGTTTGCAATGCAAATTTAATTCATTTTGGGGAAACTTCGGTTTCCTCATTTTTTTGCATTGCTTGCCGGCCGCTGTTGGAAGTCGCGACTTCCAACAGCGCATCATCAGAATTGCTCTCAAGAAGAAAGAATAAAATTATGCATTTCTATCTTGAAAGTTCAATTTTTTTTGTTTTTCCTCGCATAAATGGTTCATGTGCGCTAACTTTGTAGACCAAATTGCAGCGAAAATGTATGAAAAACTGAGGGGAATAGTACTGTGGACCATCAAGTATAGCGACAAGCACAACATCGTGCACATCTACACCGACGGGCGCGGTCGCATGGCCTTTGCCGTGCCGCAGGGCAACACGCGAGGTGCCCGCATGCGCAATGCCATGCTCATGCCGCTGTCGCTGGTGAGCCTGGAAGCGCGCATCAGTGCCGGCCGTGAGCTGGCCACGCTTCACGACCTGCAACGCACCTACCCGCTGATGAGTCTGTACAGCGATCCAGCCAAGAGCGCCGTTGCCATGTTCATGGGCGAAGTGCTCTCGCATGTGATTGTAGAACAGGAAAGCAACCGAGCACTCTATCGCTACATCGAGGCCACGGTCATGGCACTGGAAGAGCTGGAACGCGGCACGGCCAACTTTCACATCTGCTTCCTTTACCACCTGGGCGCGCACCTGGGCATCCAGCCCGATGTGGGCACATATTCGCCCGGAGCATGGTTCGACATGGATGGCGGCGTGTTTGCGCCTGCCCCGTCGGGCGGCAGTCACTGGATGCGTCCCGCCGAGGCCGAAGCCCTGCACCTGATTTCACGCATGACATTCCGCAACCTGCACCTGTTCCGCTTCAGCCGCGAGCAGCGCAACCAGGTGCTCGACACCATGCTCGACTACTACCGCCTGCACAACAGCACACTGGGCACATTGCGTTCGCCCGACGTGCTCAAACAACTCTTCATCTAGCCCAGTTCCTAATCCTTAAAAATGTATAATTCCAACATAATAAAGAAATATTTCTTTATTTATGTCGTCGCATACCAAAAATAATGCGTAATTTTGCGGTTCGAAAGCAATCGACTTTCGCTTCGACACTTAATAAAAAGGGAAATTTTTATCAACATTTAATACACTTATAGCATGGCAACATTTGATAAGTCTATTCTGGAGAAAAAGTACGGTATTACCGGTACTACCGAAGTGCTCTACAACCCCACTTACGAGGAGCTGTACGAAGAGGAAATGAAAGCTGGCCTGGAGGGCTACGACAAGGGTGTGCTCACCGAGCTGGATGCCGTAAATGTGATGACTGGCGTGTATACCGGTCGCTCACCTAAAGATAAATTCATCGTTGACGACGAGACTTCGCACGACACCGTGTGGTGGACCAGCGAAGGCTACAAGAACGACAACAAGCGTGCCAGCAAGGAAACCTGGGAGGCCGTCAAAGAACTGGCCAAGAAGGAACTGTGCAACAAGAAACTGTATGTGATGGACGGCTTCTGCGGTGCAAACAAGGACACCCGCATGAAGGTGCGCTTCATCATGGAGGTGGCTTGGCAGGCTCACTTCGTGAAAAATATGTTTATCCGCCCCGTCAACGACGAGGAACTGGCTCAGGAGCCCGACTTCGTGGTCTATAACGCCAGCAAGGCCAAGGTGGAGAACTACAAGGAACTGGGTCTGAACAGCGAAACGGCTGTGGTGTTCAACGTCACTAGCCGCGAGCAGGTGATCATCAACACCTGGTACGGTGGTGAGATGAAGAAGGGCATGTTCTCCATGATGAACTACTACCTGCCCCTGAAGGGTATCGCAGCAATGCACTGCTCGGCCAACACCGACCTCAACGGCGAAAACACCGCTATCTTCTTCGGTCTGTCGGGCACCGGCAAGACCACACTGAGCACCGACCCCAAGCGCTTGCTCATCGGTGACGACGAGCACGGCTGGGACGACAACGGCGTGTTCAACTTTGAAGGCGGCTGCTATGCAAAGGTCATCAACCTGGACAAGGACGCCGAGCCCGACATCTATAACGCCATCAAGCGCAACGCACTGCTCGAGAACGTGACCGTGGACGAAAACGGCAAGATCGACTTCGCCGACAAGAGCGTGACCGAGAACACGCGCGTGAGCTACCCCATCGACCACATCAAGAACATCGTGCGCCCCATCAGCGCCGCACCCGCTGCCAAGCAGGTCATCTTCTTGAGTGCCGACGCATTCGGCGTGCTGCCTCCCGTGTCGATTCTCGACGCAGAGCAGACCAAGTATTACTTCCTGAGCGGCTTCACCGCCAAGCTCGCCGGCACTGAGCGCGGCATCACCGAGCCCACGCCCACCTTCAGCGCATGCTTCGGCCAGGCATTCCTGGAACTGCATCCCACCAAGTATGCCGAGGAACTGGTAAAACGCATGAAGCAGAGCGGTGCCAAGGCTTATCTGGTGAACACCGGCTGGAACGGAACCGGCAAGCGCATCAGCATCCGCGACACTCGCGGCATCATCGACGCTATCCTGGACCACAGCATCGACCAGGCTCCCACCAAGGTGATTCCTTACTTCAACCTGGTAGTGCCCACCGAACTGAAGGGCGTTGACACCGGCATCCTCGACCCGCGCGACACCTATGCCGACGCTGCTCAATGGGAAGAGAAGGCTAAGGATCTGGCAGGACGTTTCATCAAGAACTTTGCCAAGTACGAAGACAACGAAGCCGGAAAGGCACTCGTGGCTGCTGGCCCGAAGTTGTAATCAGGCAATAGCTACTGAATAAAGCGGTGGGGTGACGCAAGCACAGCGTTCACCCCACCCTCTTTTTATATCTTAAAATATAAAGACCGATTTAGGTTCAATTTAAGTCTACGCACTAAGGCTGCAACTCGCCTACTCTTGATTATCGGGCGTAGTGGGCTCGTCCAAGTCGCGGCGCTTCCAACTCTTGCGGCGGCCGTGAATGATGGGTACTTCCTTGTCGGCTCCCAACCGAGGCCCCTGTCCGAACGACTCGAAACGGTCGTGAGCACGACGCGGACGGAACTCGCGACGGTCATCACCATCGGCACGGTGGTCGTCACGGCGCGGGCGGAACTCGCGGCGCTCACCACCATCGGCACGGCGGTCGTCACGGCGAGGGCGGAACTCGCGGCGCTCACCATCGGGACGGAACTCGCGGCGCTCACCATCGGGACGGAACTCACGACGGGGGCGGAACTCGCGACGCTCACCATCGGGACGGTCGTCGCGCATCTCGTGGAAGTCGCGGCGGATATTTGAGCGGTCGCTGGCACGGAAATCATCATTCTTGATGTCCTCACCACGTGAGCGCAGGTCGTTGTATGTGCCGTCAAAAATCACATATTCACGCAACTCACATTCCAGCGAGCCGTTGTAGAGCGGGTAGTGAACCGACGGCTTCAGACCGATAAAGTCAAAGTGCTCCTGACTATATCCAATCACCCACACATTGAAACCTTTAAACACATTCTTCAAGCGGTTGCCTATGGTCGTGTAAAGCGTTTCCACATCGGCAATTTTTAGGCGTTCGCCATAGGGGGGATTAGTGATAATGGTGCCGCCGGCTACAGGAGCCTCGGTCCAGTCGGCAATGTCGCGCTGCTGCAATTCTATCACTTTGCTCATACCCGCACTCTTGGCATTGGCCTTGGCGATGGCAATGGCTTGGTGAGCAATGTCGTAGCCATATATTTTATGCGCAAATTCACGCTCGTTGCTGTCGTCGTTATAGATATTGGAGAACAGCTCCTCGTCGTAGTCCTTCCAGTGCTGGAAAGCATATTCCTTGCGGAAGATGCCCGGGTTGATGTTCTGCGCGATGAGTGCGGCCTCGACAAGGAACGTGCCCGAACCGCACATCGGGTCGATGAGGTCGGTCTGTCCGTCCCATCCGCTCAAGCGGATGATTCCGGCAGCCAGCACCTCGTTGATAGGCGCGTCGGTTTGCGCCACGCGCCATCCACGCTTGTAGAGCGGCTCACCACTGGAGTCGAGCGAGAGTGTCACCTCATTGCCATTGATGTGCACATCCAGCCGCATTTCGGGGTTGGTGATGCGAATGCTGGGGCGTTTCTGCTCACGCTCCATGAAATAGTCGGCAATGGCGTCCTTTACGCGATAGGTGACAAAGCGCGAGTGACTGAATTCTTCACCAAAGGTGGTGGCATCGATAGCAAACGTGGTTTTCACGTCCATGATTTGACTCCAGTCATAGCCCTTCACTTGCTCGTAGAGGTCGTCGGCATCGGTAGAGCGGAACTTGAAGAACGGCTTAAGGATGCGCAGCGCGGTGTGGCAGCAGAAGTTGGCACGGTACATCATTTCCTTGTCTCCGGTGAACGACACCATGCGTCGGCCTTCGGTCACGTCTCCGGCCCCCAGGGCACGAAGTTCATCGGCGAGCACACCTTCCAGCCCCTGGAAAGTCTTGGCCACCATCTCAAATTTTTCAGTCATTTTCAGTGTATTCTAATGTGTGATTGTGATTGACGCTGCAAAGTTACGACAAATCGAGAGCAGAACAAAATTTTGAGCAGCGAAAGCTGAGAAAATATTATTTTCTGTGCTGAGTCGCGTAAAAATTAAGACACAGTCAAAATGAGAAACGAAGTTTTTCCGAGATTGAAGTAACTTTCGACTAGAGGCGAGTCAACTTAAGGGTGAGCGTGGTACCCTCGGTGAGCGTGGTCACCAGCGTGGCATGGTCGCCCGCATGATGGCTCACGGTGTAGACGGCGTGCTGCGGCAGATAGGCCACATCGTAGTTGCCTTCAAAATTGATTTCCATCGTTGTGGTGCCATCGGCAGCAGTAGTTTCGGTCCAGGAGCCATAACTCTCCCCTCCGTTGTGCAACGCATCGGTGTAGCGCAGGCACACCACACTCGACTGGAATTGCAAAAATAATGTGCGCGGCACTTCGGTGCCATCGTAGTCGGTTGTGCCGGCATCGTCGATGGCCCAAGTGCCAAACCAACCGTTTATTTCGCCATGATTGTGTGTGCAAGCAGTGCCTGCCACACACATGATGCACAATAGAAGTATGTTGCAGAGTGTAGTTTTCATCGTTTGCCCAGTGTTAAGTTACCATGATAAGAAACAGTAATGAGGCCCCCCAGGTTGTTGCCATAGAGGTCGCCACGGTCAAGCGCCAACTGCGCACGACACTCCAGCCCGGCCACACGGGCAGGCTGATAGGTGGTTTCGAGCATGAGCGAGGTGGCTGTAACAGCCGGTTCCACCGGCTGCACCATTGAGCCATGTGACTTGCGCCAACTGCCCATGGCACGATAATGCCACTCACTGCTCAAGTCACCCTTGATGGCGACATGGAATCCGCGCATGGCATTGTGATCAAATCGCAGGTGGCCGTCGGTGTTGTATAGCGGCGACTTCACCATGGGCGACCCGATGGCCATGCCACGGTTATGATAACCGTTGAACGCGTAATTGTTGTAATAGTCATCCATGCCGGTCACGTTGGTGGTGAGCGTGGTGCCTTGGTGGTCGGCGGGAGCCCAGTGGATGGGGCCGCTCTGGTTGGTCAGGTCTATGTATTCCAGCACGGCACCGGTAATCCAACCACGGTGAGCCGCCCGGTATTCTAGTCCCCACAGACCATCGAAACCATTTCTCTTGCCTATGCCCGACCCATCTTCCCAGGGCGACTGATAGTAACCTCGCAACAGCGCTCCGCTGCGCAAATGGTATTCCAGCATCACGTCCCACGTGCCCAGGTGATTTCCCTCGAAGAATACCTTGTCGCCGCCATGCGAGCCACCACTGTGCGGAATGAGTGCCTTGAAAAAGGCCTCGGCATTGGCCTTTTGCTTAACCGTATTCACCAGCTTGCCGGCCATGTAAGTGGAATTGGTTCCACCAAACTGGCACGCGGCCTGCATACCAATGGTGAAAACGAAAGGCTTGCCTGGATGAGAACGGAAATAGAGGTTCTTGTAATTGAGCCACCAGCCTGTTGTGATAAAGTGGTTATAATAATTGTAATGATGCTCGAGCCACTTGTCGTCGGCAGGTTTGTAATAACCCAGTTCGCCACGAATTTGCAACCAATCGCGGGTGAAAGGTACCGACTGGAAATTGACAAATCCGCCGCCCACACCCATCATGGGGCGCGCGTTGGCACTGCGAGTGAGGTCGCCACTCGACAGGTCGTCGCTAAGCAGCGGCGAACCTTGCTGTTTAGCTCCCAAAGTAATGAACACCGAGCGGTATTTTCCCTCCAGCCATGCTTGCTGCACCCACACTCTGGCAGGATGCTCATCGTGTGTAACACCCAGTGACGACGGATTGAGGCCGTAGGTGGCACTGGAAGTCCATCCGCCCCACAGTTCCACTCCCGCGCCCCAACTCAGGCGTCGCGTAGTGTCCATGTGGTGGTAAATGCCGGCATTGAGCAATGTGGAATACTGTTGTGTGACGGTCCCGCCGCGGTTGGCCGCAATATAATAGGGAGCCAACTGACTGTCGCCGGCACCCGCAGTGAGCCCCACTTGCCAGTCGAGCTGCACTTGTGCCCATATGGCCAGCGGGATGGCCATCATACAGGTTAAAATAAATCGTTTGAGTGTCATTATCAATTTCATATTGTTTATTATGTAGCAGTCCTACGAGTCGAGTCGCGCTCATAGGTGTCGATGTGGCGGTCGCGCTTGTTGGGTGCGATTTCATCAATCTTTATAATGATTCCGGTCTCCTCCACATCGCCGAAATCGTCGTTGATGGCGGTACCCAGGATGCGCATCGTGGGCGACAAATTCATGTAGGCGTTCACCAGCGGCGGTATGTTGATGTCATGGTTGCGAATGAAGGTGTTGAGCCGGCGATAATCTTCCTTGAAGTTATTTCCGACAAAGAAATCATCGGCAAGACCGACGACCTGCGTATCGGGCAACGGATGCAGGGGCGTGATCCAGCTGTCGGGATCCTTGAAGTAGAGATTGAGGAAATGCAGCAGCAGATTGCGGCAGTCGCGCGGATAGGTGGTGTACATGGTCATTTTTCCGAACAGGTACTCCACTTGCGGATGTATGATGGTGAGCGCTCCCAGCCCGTCCCACAGGTTGTCGAGCGCGTAGATGGCACGCGAACCGACTCGTGTCGACTGGTACTTGAGGCTCACAAACGAGCGACCCAGCTCGATGGTGAATGGCAGCACGTCGCTAATGAATCGGTCGGAAAAATGAAAAATATGAGCCGTGGCGATGTGCGGCGCCCCATCGCGCACTTCCACGTCGGTGCCCAGAATATAACGGTAGGCACCCACAATCTCACGTTCCTCGGGATTCCACACCAGCAGCTGGCGGCAAGGACGCGGCATGAGGTCAAACTCATCTACATCACACTCCTTGCCCGTGCCTCCTCCGGCCGCACGGAAGGCGATCTCACGCAGGCGACCTATCTCGCGCATGGTGGCCGGCGCCGTGTGGGCGTCGACGATATAGATGTGGTTGCCGGCTTTGTTGGTCTGGCGCAAGAATGTGGCGGGCGTCAGCTCTTGTTCGATGAGCGCCGGATCCACAGGTTCAATAATAGGTTTCATGATAGACATAATAGTAACTTGTTTTTGGTTATGATCGTTAGTTCTTAAGGGTATATATCAGTTCTCGTAGTCGAGCCACTTCCTGAATGGGATGATGCGCGTCGAGCGATGAGTGGGCAATTGGGGTGCCCATATATATGTCAAAGTGCTTGCCACGGCTTTTCATCATTTTGCGTGGCAGCAAAATCATTTCCAGGTTGAACTTGATGCCCAGGCGCTCGCGCCATCGCGCCCAGCGGTAGAACCACTTGCTGTTCACCGCGTCGAAAAAGATGGGCACCACATCACGCTCGTAGTGGGTGGCCATGGTGACCACCGACTTGTTCCATCGCAAATCCATAACGGGGCCTCCAGCCTTTTTCTGCCGCGAGCACATGCCGGCTGGGAAGGTTACCATCTGCTCATCGCTGGAATAGGCGGCGGCAATTTCGTTCATGGTCTGCTCGGTCTGGCGACCATATTTGTTCACAGGTAGGAAAATATTTTGCAGGGGCTTGACAGCCATGAGCAAGTCGTTGACCAGAAAACGGATGCGGCCGTCGTAGTGGCCGCCCAGCAATGAGATGAGCACCAGCCCGTCGAGTCCACCCAGCGGATGATTGCTCGCAAAGATGTAGCGCGTGCCTGGAGCAATGTGCTCCAGCCCGTGCACGGTGTAGGTGATTCCCATATAGTCGAGGGCACATTGAGCGGCTTCCACGCCTTGCTTGTCTGCCACAAGACGCAGTATGTGGTTCATCTCATCCTGGCAGATGAGTCGTTCCAGAGCCCGGATCACAAATCGTGGCATCCAGCGGTAATATTTGGGCGCTCGCTGCCGGACTACACTATCTACATCTATTTGAATAACCTCAGGATTCATTTACTTCAACTATTCCGCAAAAGTATAAAAAATATTATAATCCGACAGCATTTCATGCAAATAAATTGCAAAACATTACCACATATTATCGTTTTCAGTTCTTATTCACTGCCTCATTACTGCCCGGTAGTAAGCCTCCACATTATTAAGATAATCGATCTGAATGTGGTAACACACCACCAGTGTGGCAACAAGGACTATCGCATAAACAAAAGCCCACGCCATGAACGACTTGCGCTGCTTATGCTGGCACAGTATCGAGAGCACGTACACGGCCAGCGGCACCACCAGTGGCTGCACGGGAAGCACGTAACGGCTCACCGTGCCTGCAAAGACATAAGCGATGGCCACGTAAATCACGGCTGGCCACCAGGCCCACGCTCCCAGAGTAATGCCACGACGCCACGACAAAAACAAGTAATAATAAAGCACCACTCCACCCACGGCATACCAGCCCCACGCCAAGCGAGGAAAAATCGACAGGACTTCGGGCGACGAGTAAAGCCATGGGAAGGGGATGATATACTGCACCGAACACGTGAGCGGCAACAACGCCACGCGGTGCCATATCGGGAAATAGAAATACCTGCCCACCAAATCAAGATAGGGCTGCACCGTGGAATCGCGCTTGAGGAAGTCGGTCTGCATGTAATAGCCGCCTCCCACAATCTGCATGTGTCCCTCAATGGAATAACGGGCAACCATGTTGCCTAGCGTGAAAGCCACAGCCACGATGCCCCCCATCACCAGCACACTGCGCCAGTGAGAGCGCCAGTGAGACATCACAAGCAATGCGAGTCCCAAGATGGCGAAATAAAGATAGGTGGTACGCCCCAGCATCATCATGACACAACCTGTGGTCCACAATGCCAGGTCGCGCCGCGACAACTTGTGGGAGGACCCCGAACTCGAGCCATTCATCCCGGCAAGCACATACCCCACAAGTGTAACGGACAGATAGACCATGGCTTCTTTCTGAATGCGCAGTCCTTGCGATAGGAAAAACATGAGCACACTCATCAAGCAGATGGCTACCGTGGCCAGCCATGTCGCGCCTTGAGGCACGCGACCACGCAACAGACGCACTGTGGTGGCGGCTGCAACCACGATGGTGAGCAGGGTGAACATCATGTTCATGGCCAGGGGCCACACAATGCTTGGTCCCAACAACTTGAACATGACCAGCATAATCATGGGGAAACCCGGAAAGGTCACATGTGAATTGGGACTCAATCCGATGTAGCGGTCCATGGCCCAGCGGTAGTAAGTGCCGTCGTCACTATTCAGGTTGGGGTGCGACAATGGCAAATCAAGCGCCACAGTGTCGGTCCATATCGTCAGCACAGCCAGCGACACCATGAGCACACTCACGGCACACAGCACCCATTGCCCGGCAATGGTGCGCCACGACCGGCTGCTGTACACGATGCGCGGAATGACATAGGCCACAGCCAGCGACACGGTTACAGCTATGGCATCTAACGGGGCAAAAAGGCAAACGGCAACGATGCCCAGCACAATCAGTGCCACACATTCAACCGCCAGTTGCGCGCGGTCGTCCCGATGCTTTACGAAGTGAATCAATGTAGGTTGGGAGGTATGCCTTGTTATGAAACAGTGACCACCGTGCCGATGGGCTCACCCGTCATCACTTTGCGCAGGTTGCCCACCACGTCCATGTTGAACACATGGATAGGCAGGTTATTCTCTTTGCACATGATAGTAGCGGTCATGTCCATCACCTTGAGGTTGCGTCTATAAATCTCATCGTAAGTGATCGAGTCGAAGCGAGTGGCCGTGGGATCCTTTTCGGGGTCGGCGGTGTAAATACCGTCGACACGAGTGCCTTTTAGCATCACATCGGCCTCTATCTCGATGCCGCGCAGGGCCGACCCGGTGTCGGTGGTGAAAAACGGATTTCCCGTTCCACACGACATGATCACCACCTTGCCTTGCTGCATGGCCTCGATGGCACGCCACTTGGTGTACTGCTCCCCGATGGGCACCATGCCTATTGCGGTGAGCACCACCGACGGCTGACCCACGGCATCAAGCCCCGAAGACAGGGCAAGCGAGTTAATCACCGTGGCGAGCATCCCCATCTGGTCGCCTTTGACCCGATCCACGCCTTTGGCAGCACCGGCCAAACCGCGGAATATGTTGCCGCCCCCGATGACGATGCCCACCTGCACACCCATGTCTACGATTTCCTTAATCTGTGTAGCATAGTCATTTACACGTTGGGGGTCTATGCCGTGTCCTTGTCCGGCAGCGAGCGATTCGCCGCTCAATTTGAGCAGAATGCGTTTATATCTTGGTTCCATGTCTATAAATTATATGTTTAATCTTGCAAAGATACGAATTTATTAAGAATTAGGAATTAAGAATCAAGAATTATTTGACTCGAAATTTGATTGGGGAAAACGATTGGGGAAACTCTTATAAAGACTCTTACAAGGAATCTATAGAATCGGAAATGGGCTTTTCTGCGACAAATAAAATAAATGAAGGCATACCGTCGTGCGGAATGCCTTCATAGTTGCCACGTAACTGTGCTTTCACATTCTCATGCTATGGCATGGCCCATGGCGTAGGGAAATTTAGACTAAATGATTTTATCTTCACGACAACGATACTTACATCGCTGGTGTATTCTATTTTCGCTGCAAATTTAGGCAAACTTCTTGAACTTGCAAAAAATGAACTTTTCTGTTTTTTGCCGGTGCCGCTGTTACTCTTTACCCACAACAAATGTAAAAGGAGTTATTGAAAAAATAGCACAAATTATTAGTAATCAATGTGATAACAATAAAATTTTAAGTATAAAAATGCTATAAAAATATTAGAATTCGACCGAAAAATAAACCTAATTATGCGAATTATCCCCCAAAAACATGTTCTAAAACATATTTTATCATCGCAATTTAACTTTTTTTTAGGCCGCCTCGATGAGATTTGCTATCTCCTATTCACTGCACATTCTCATCAAGGTGAAAATGCCTTCGGGTCCCTCGTTCATCATGAGGTCTAAAATGCTGAGACCAGGGATGAAGCCATGTCGTGACTGCCACACTTGATAATAACGCACATCGCGGATGGCTACGGGCTCTTCGATGCTTTCGGAGCGCTTCAGCGGGTAGTAGTCGAAAACGATGGGCAGTTGCATGAAATCGGTGACCACTTGCTGCATCTGCCTGTTGAAGTCGAGCAGGTGGGTTTGATGGCCGTTGAATATGGGTTCCAGCACAGGGGCCGCATGGTCGAAGTAGGGTGTGCGGCCATAGGCCGAATAGAGCGCGCCCCAGTGCACCCGCCGCCAGTGGGCATGCTCGCTGATGAGCACATCGCTCAATGGCGTGTCGATGGTGCGTGTGGAAGCCACAAGCGGAATGGTGAGCTGCTGCGCACCGTTGGGGCCACACACGCTGTAACGGTGATGACCGTGACGCAACGGCAGGCGGCGCTCAGCGGTGTCAATAACCACATGGCCTGCTTGCAGAGCGGCGGCCCACCAGCCGATGCCGTAGTCGAAACTACCAGGGCGCCAGTTCATTTTTTGTCGGGATTCGGCGTCTTGAAGATGCGGTTCCAGCGGATGCCGCCGTTGAAGAGCGAATGATCCTTGTCAAACGAGATGAGCACAATCATGGGCGTACCCACGATGTGGTCTTCGGGCACGAATCCCCAGTAGCGCGAGTCGAGCGAGTTGTCGCGGTTGTCGCCCATCATCCAGTAGTAGTCCATCTTGAAGGTATAGGTGGTGGTCTCCTTGCCGTTGACATAGATTTTGTCGCCCTTCACCTCCAGAGTGTTGCCCTCATAGTTGCGGATGCAACGCTCGTAGAGAGGGAGCGAACGTGCATCAAGGCGAATTGTGGCTCCTTTCTTGGGAATCCAGATGGGACCATAGTTCTCATGCGTCCAGCCCAAGTCAGTGCCCAGGGGATAGGTAATCATGGATTCGCTGGGGTCGGCCACCATGCGTTCGATGAGTTTCACCCAACTTTGCTGTTCCAGTTCGGTTTTCATGTCGGCAGTGAGGGGCAACATGTAATCGAGTTGACCCGCCGGGCTACCACTAATCAAGTGCCGGTCTTCCATGCTGATTCCCATCTGATCGTAGGTTTCATCGGTGATGGGTGTGCCATCGGTCACTACATGATAGAAAAACTGCACATTCTCGGGCTGCGGCAACGCTTTTCCGTCGATACTCACAATGCCGTTCTTGATGCTCAGCCGCTCGCCGGGCAGACCCAGGCATCGCTTCACGTAATTATCGCGACGGTCCACCGGACGGTAAATCACCTCGCCAAACATATCGGGGTTGCTCCACACTGCATCGCGCCCACGCTCGAAACATAGCGTGTAATAGTCGGGATTTGGGCATTTCACGGCCACGGTGTCGCCTGCCGGGAAGTTAAACACCACGATGTCGCCGCGCTCAATCTTGCGCAAGCCTTTCAAGCGGTGATAGGCCAGTTGCGGGTTATCTATGTAACTCTTGCAGTTGAGAATGGGCAGTGTGTTTTGCGCCAATGGGAAGTGCAGAGGAGTCTGCGGCACACGCGGGCCATAGACAATCTTGTTCACCCACAGGAAGTCGCCCGTGAGCAGTGTCTTTTCCAGCGAAGAGGAGGGAATTTGATAGTTCTGTCCCACAAACAGGAACAGGAAATAAACCAGCACCAGTGCATAGACGATGGCATCTACCCAACTCATGATGGTGCGCGCGACGCCGTTTTTCCAGCCTTTCCAGCCCGACCAGGGAATGAATTGCGTCAAGTAGATATCGGCCAGCAGCGGCAATGCCAGCAGCAACCAAGGATTACCCATCCACACGGTCCACGCTACATAGATAGCGGCCACGATGCCAAAACGTGCCCAACGAGTACCTTTCACTCGGGCTAGTCGTTCACGCAGATTGCCAGTTTGCGGCGTATATTCTTCACGTTTATTTTCGCTCATTGTTGGTTGGTTTAATGTTCAGTTCAATATTATTAGATACAAAATTACTTCATTTCATCCACTCTGCCCCACCATTCTCCAAGAATTAACAATAAATAATGAATGACAAGGGCCACGGCCGGCACCAGTAACTAGTGGGCGATGAGGCAAGCCGTGAGCAGGAGGGTGAAGATGAGCATGTTGCGCGCGGTGGCGCCCAGCAGCGGATTGAGAGCGGCTCCATCGCGACGGGTGAGTTGCAGCCAAGTGGCCGTGTGCATGCCCAAGTACAGGACGGGCACAAGCAGCGTCCAGCGCGACAGGCCATTGGCCATGGCGGCCATGATCCACAACGGCGTGAGCAGCGACATGGCCACGTAGCCATTGATGAGATAGGCTGCGGCGGCGGGCTTGCGGCCAAAGATCACCACCGATGTGCGCTTGGCGGCCTCGCGGTCGTCGTCCACATCGCGGTAGTTGTTCACCAGCAGCACGTTCACCGCCATAAATCCCACCGACATTCCGGCCAGCACAATGAGCGGATGGAAAAAACGGGCCTGAACATAGTGGGTGAACACCACTGGCACCAGACCAAAGAAGATGAACACCGCCAGCTCGCCCAGTCCATGATAACTGAGCGGGTAAGGCCCTGTGCTATAGGCCAGCGCAGCCAGCGCAATGACGATGCCCAGCGGCAGCATCCACCAGCCACCATAGGGAATCAGGCACAATCCCACAGCGGCATCCACAGCCAGTGTGGCAAAAGTGACGCGGCGCAATGTGGCAGGAGCGATGTCGCCCTCGGTCACACCGCGACGCGGACCCACGCGACCCACCTTGTCGGCACCGCGCAGATAGTCGTAATATTCATTGGCAAAATTGGACACCACTTGTGCCAGCAGGGCAAACACCAGGCACAGCACCGCCGGCACCCAGCGAAACTGTCCCATCCATGCCGTCAGGGCGATGGACATCACCACACCCGACAGCGACACCGGCAGGGTGCGCAGTCGCATGCACTCTATCCATATCTTCACTTGCTTCATGCAGAATAACAATTTTTGGTGCAAAATTACAAAATTCTCACCCATTCATTGCAATAATCAACTAAAATCTCTAATTTTGCCATCATATACTAAAAGCCGAATCATTATGAATGAAACTAACCCCACTCCGCAACCTGAAATACCCCCCGCATTCCGGCCCAACCCACCCTATCAACAAGAACCTGCCGTTCCCTACTACGGTCGCCCGCAACTGGGTTTTATAGAAGCCATAAAAATCTGCTTCCTCCAGAAATATTGCACTTTCAAGGGGCGCGCCCGCCGCTCGGAATACTGGTGGTTCTATCTAGCGTGCATCATTGCCAATTCAGTCGTCAGTTCCACAGGAATGGGAATATTTTTCAGCACCCATAGCGTGAGCAGTTACATTTCCGACCCTGGCTCGCTGTTTCTGTCACCGGCATACTTAATGACGATAGCCTTTACGCTGGTGCTATTGTTGCCATCACTGGCGGCACTGGTGCGTCGATTGCACGACACCGGTCACAGCGGCATGTGGCTGTGGGGCATGGTTCTGGTCTATGTGCTGTTGTGGGGCTGCAAGGATAGCGACCGCGGTCAGAACCAGTACGGCCCGTCGCCCAAGTACCAGTAATTTTCTTCACAACTCACCTTTTCACAAGCCTCACTCCACGTCTCATCACCAGGGTGAGGCTTGCTGCATTTCAATGACGCCGATTTGTTCATAAAAAGTGTAAAATTACGCCGATTGCCATTTTTTATTGCTAATTTAGCATTTTATTTCGTAGAACGACATGACAGATAATCTCAAGATTTATTGCAAGAATACCGAGGAGTATATACCCATCGACGGCGGCGACAGGCTGCTGAGTGTGTACAACACCATCAAGGCACGACTGGGCTTTGAGGCTCTGGGAGCACTGGTCAACAACAAAATTGAAGACCTGCGCTACCCCGTCTATGGTCCCAAGCATGTAGAATTTGTAGGCCTAGAGCATCCGCTTGGCTTCAGGATTTACGTGCAGTCGCTGTGCATGGTGCTCTACAAGGCCATCCGCGACCTGTTTCCCGGCAAGCGGTTGCGCATCGAGCACAGCATCTCGGGCGGTTTCTACTGCGTCCTCAAGCACGACGAGGAGGCTCTTACGCCCGAAGCTATTGAGGCCATCAAGGCGCGTATGCTTGAGATTGTGGATCAGGACATCACGTTCCAGCGCCGCGAGCGTCTCACCAGCGATGTGATAGAGATGTTCCGTGAGCAGGGCCTGAACGACAAGGTGCGCTTGCTCAGTTCTGTGCCATCGCTCTACACCATCTACTACAAGCTGGGTGACCTCATCGACAGCTTCTACGGCCCACTGGCTCCCAGCACGGGCGTGCTGCGTGTGTTCGACCTGCAGCCCTACGAGCAGGGCATGCTCCTGCTGCCTCCCTCGCAGACCGACCTGAGCCGCCCGGCCGTGCGCACCGAGATGCCCAAGATGTTTGAGGCCTTCAAGAGTTATGTGGCCTTTAACGATGTAATCGGAATCAACGACGTGGGCACCCTCAACAAGGCCGTACATCACAAGTACGCACCGATGCTTGTTGCCGTAGCCGAAGCGTTGCACAACAAGATGTTCGACAAGATGGCGCGCGACATCACCGAGCGATTCCACAATGGCGGCGCACGTGTGGTGCTCATCGCCGGCCCGTCGTCGAGCGGCAAGACCACGTCCAGCAAGCGACTGGCCATCCAGCTGGTCACGAATTATATCCGCCCAAAAGTGATAGAACTGGACAACTACTTTGTGAACCGCGAGCACACCCCACGCGACGAGAGCGGAGACTATGACTACGAGTCGCTCTACGCCCTAGACCTGGAACAGTTCAACAAAGACCTGGCCGACCTGATTGAGGGACGGGAGGTGCAGATGCCCACCTACAATTTCTCTACCGGCCAACGTGAATACCGTGGCAACACGCTCAAGCTGGGAAAAAACGAGATTCTGCTCATCGAGGGCATTCACGGATTGAACCCCGAGCTCACCAAACAGATTCCGGAGCACCTCAAGTTCCGCCTTTATGTGAGCGCACTCACAACCCTGAGCATTGACGACCACAACTGGGTATCGACCACCGACAATCGTCTGCTGCGACGCATCGTGCGCGACGCCAAGTATAGGAATTCAACCGCACTCGACACCATTGCACGCTGGCCCAGTGTGCGCCGAGGCGAAAAGAAATGGATTTTCCCCTATCAGGAAAATGCCGATGCCACATTCAATTCCTCGTTGCTCTTTGAACTGGCGGTGATGCGCCGCCATGCCGAGCCATTGTTGCAGCAAGTTCCCAACAACACACCGCAGTATGCCGAAGCCAGCCGACTGCTCAAGTTCTTGAGTTATTTCGAACCGCTCGATGAGAAGGATATTCCCGGCACTAGCCTGTTGCGCGAGTTCTTGGGCGGCAGCAGCTTCAGCTATTAGAAGATAATCAAGGCATTAACGCTCCACCAATGCCATCAGACGTTCTACCAGGCGAGGAATGGCATAGCGGTCTAACTCATGCTCGGGAATCCACCGATAATCGGCAGGCAATGCAGGACGCGTGTCACAGTCCAGCCGGTAGAAGTCGGCCATAATAATGCGATGTGTGAGCACGTGTTTCACACCGTTGCGCAGCGGTATGAGTGTGCCGCCCATTGAGGTCACTGCTTGCATGAGTCGCTCGGTGTCGCCTTCTACCAGCAGTGGTTCCCACAGTCCCTGCCAGATGTCACCTGCCGGGCGGCGATGTAATGCCGCATAGCCCTTGCAACGGACGTAGACATAGTGGAATTTCCGTGTTTTGACTTGCAGTTTCTTTAGTTTTACCGGCAATTTTTCTACGGTGCCGTTGTGCAGCGACTGGCAACTCCCGGCCAGTGGGCATAAGGTGCATCGCGGCGACTTGGGAGTGCACCAAGTGGCTCCGAAATCCATCATGGCCTGGTTAAATGCCGCGGCGTGAGTGGGCGGCAATAATTCTTGAGCCAGCAGGGTGAACTCGCGTTTCCCCTTGCTGGTGTTGATGGGCGTGACAATGCCGTAGTGGCGCGCCAGCACTCGATAGACGTTGCCATCGACCACCGCTGCCGGAATACCGAAGGCCATGCTGGCTATGGCAGCCGCCGTGTAGTCGCCCACTCCTTTGAGAGCTTTGATGCCATCTAGCGTGGAAGGGAACTCACCCATCTGCGCCACCTGTCGCGCCGCGGCGTGCAGATTGCGCGCACGGCTGTAGTAACCCAGGCCCTGCCACAAGCGCAGCACCTCGTCTTCGCTAGCGGCAGCCAGATCATGGACAGTGGGAAAACGTTGCATGAAGCGCTCCCAGTAGGGGCGGCCTTGCTCGATGCGTGTCTGCTGCAAGATGACTTCGCTCAACCAGATGGCATAGGGGTCACTAGTATCACGCCAGGGCAGGTCACGCCCATGTGCGTCATACCATCGCAGCAGTGTAGCCGCAAAAGGGTGCATCGCACTGTCAGTCATGGGGCGAGTCGGTGATTGTGGGAAACTGGTCTATGATGCGCATGTCGCGCATAATCTGGTTGCTGCGCCGCTGCATGTAGGCCGTGGGGTGAGCGGAGTTGCGCTTGAGCGGGTTGGGCAGCGACGAAGCGATGAGTGCGGCCTGTTTCTTGGTAAGCTTTTCGGCCGTGGTGGCAAAGTGCAACTGTGCCACGGCCTCGATGCCATAGATGCCGTCGCCCATCTCGATACTGTTCAAGTAGACCTCCATAATGCGTTCCTTGCCCCACACTTTTTCAATGAGGAATGTGAAATAGGCTTCCAGACCCTTGCGAATCCAGTTGTGACCCTGCCACAGAAACACGTTCTTGGCCGTCTGCTGACTGATGGTGCTGGCACCACGCTCGCGCTTGCCGTTGAGGGCATCGAGCCGCGCCTGGTGTATCTGCTTGAAGTCGAATCCGCTGTGTTGCAGGAATAGCTGGTCTTCACTGGCCATAACGGCTTGCGGAGCGTTGTGGCTGATGTGCTCCAGCGGCACCCAGCGGTGGCTCAGACGAGGGAACTCGCCGTCGGCCATCTGCTCGCAGCATCGCCACAGCATGAGTGGCGTGAGATAGACCGGCACATATTTATAGGCCACCACCATAAAAATAGTGGAGCCAAAAAAGAAAATCAGCAGATTGCGCAACCAGCGTGCTATAAAGTTCATGACATGAAGTCGCTAAAACAGTATCAGAGCGATGGGATGATGGGAAATGGAGACACTCGCACTCGCGCGCACCCACAATGGGCACAACGTCGCGGCAGAAATCACTTTCTGCTTCACTCATCTCATAACCAAGCTTTTCACTTTACTTCCTTGACCAGATAGATGATGGTGGGGAAGTGGTCGCTGTAACCGTTGAGAAACACGCCGCCGCTGTAGGTGCGCAACGGGTAGCCCTGGCGGTCGCCCTCTTTGGTCTTGAGGAAGTCGCGGTTGAGCACCTCGGCTCGCAGGAAAGTGAGTTGAGGCTTGTCTTTGCCCTCATGATACTTAGTGAAGTAGCCGTTCATTATAATTTGGTCAAACAGGTTCCACTGTCCGCGATAAGCCAACGTGCCGATGCCCTTGTCCAGAATCTTCCACCAGGGGTTATACAAGTCGTCCACATCATCCACGTCGTCGATGTCGCGCTCGGCTTCCAGCACCTTGGCGCAACTCACATCTTGCGGGTCGTCGTTCAAGTCGCCCATGAAGAAGATGCCCTGGTTAGGGTCGTCGCGCAACAGCGAGTCGATGGTTTCGCGCGCCATTTGTGCGGTAGCCTCTCGCATGTAGCTCGACTGTTCCTGCCCGCCCAGTCGCGATGGCCAGTGGTTGACCAGCACGCTCACCTTCTCTCCGGCCAGCATGCCCGTCACGCACAACTGGTCGCGGGTGCGGGTGTTGGGATTATATTGCTGTCCATAGCCCAGTTCGGCGAAGTGACGCTCGCTCAGACGCTGGTTGGTGACGTTGAGCACCTTGAACAGTCGCGGATTGTAGAGCAGACCCACGTCCACACCACGGCGGTCGGGACTGTCGTGATGCACAATCTGGTAGCGACGGTTCTTAATTTCGGGCTGGCGCACCAAGTCTTGCAGCACAGTGATGTTCTCGATTTCGCTCACACCTATCAGAGCAGGGCCATCGGGCGTTCCTTGTGTGGTAATCTGGCTGATGGCGTAGGCCATGTTGTGCTGTTTCTTCCAGTATTTCTCGTTGTTCCACTGGCGGGCGCCACTGGGCGAGAACTCCAAGTCATAGACGCCGTTGTTATTAATGGTGTCGAACAAGTTCTCCAGGTTGTAGAACATCACTCCATACATATTGTAACGGCGATCTTGAGCCAGTGCCGGAATGAGCAGCATGGCCACGAGTGCGAAAAGGGCTAATTTCTTCATAATTCGAGCAGGTTAGTTTATATCACCTGCAAAGATACTAAATAATTAAGAATTAATCATGAATAATAAAAAAATATTTTTGAGCAGCGCAATGTGCGTGAAGTGCGCCGTGCGCAATGCACCACAAACATCATAAGCAAGCAAGCCTTCCGGCTGCTGGGGCCGGAAAGCTTGCTGTAGAGGTATTAACCGAGGTTAGTGATTACTCCTCGGGGAGCATGAGCACCTCAACGCTGTTGCCGGCCTTGAGGATGACGTTGCGCACAAATGCGCTCACCTTCTCGGGAGTGATGCCGTTGAGTACAGTCTTGTAATCGGTGTAGTTGTCAATGCCACGACCCACATACATGCTCAGCACGTTCACCCAGTAGCCATTCTCTTTCACGCTGGTATCGTGGTTCTTGAGCATGGCAGCCTTGATGTCGTCGAGGCTGGCAGCGTCAATGCTCTGACCCAGTTTTTCGGCCTCTTCACGCATGATTTTCAGCGTCATGTCGGCCATTTCGGGCTTCATGTCGACGGCACCGACGAGCGAGGTATAGACCTTGTCGCCCACCATCGAGACGCCACCACCGGCATCGGGCGAATAGGCTGCACCAGCATCTTCACGGATTTTCTGCAGGTAGGCTTTCTCAAGCACCTGTCCGGCTATGTTGGCCAACAGACTATTTTCCAGGCTATAAGGGTTGGCGGTTGAGTACCAATAGATGCGGCTGTTGGCCTTCGGAGTCTCCATCTTGCGAGTGAAGTGGTTCACCGTCTTGCCCACGGGGCGGTCGCTCACGTTGACCCAGTTTTCGGGTTTGCCCTTGGCGGGCAGGGTAGCGATGTACTGGCACAGGTACTTGCGCACGCTGTCGTTGTCAAATGCGCCCACCACGTAGAAGGTGAAGTCGGCAGCATTGGCGGTGCGTTCCTTGGCGATTTGGAGCACGCGGTCGTAGTTCACTTCCTTGATGTTTTCGGCCTCGAAGGGCATGTCGCGCCAGTTGTGGTTGTTGAGCGTCACATTGACCGAGTCACCAAACACAGCCTCGGGCTGGAGGTTTTTGTTCTTGAGGATGGTTTCGAGCTGGCTCATCAGGTTGTTCACAGCCTTCTCGTCCTTGCGGATGTCGGTGAACTTGAGGTGGGCGAGCTGGAACATGGTTTCCATGTCCTTCACGGTCGAGCTACCGCTCAGGCTCTCGTAGCTGGTCGAGAGCGAGAGGTTGGCGCTGGCCTGCTTGCCGGCCATGGCCTTCTCGAGCTCGGTGTTGTCAAATTCACCCAGTCCGCTCATGGCCACCACGGCGTCAAACAGTTCACAGTTGGCCCAGTCCTTCTTGTCGTAGAGCGAGCTACCACCCTTAGACTCGGCATAGAGGCGCACTTCGTTCTCCTTGAAGTCGGTCTTCTTCAGAATCACCTTCACACCATTGCTCAGGGTCAGTTCATCGTAACCCAGCTTGGCATTCTTGGTTTCCTTCTTGATGGTACCTGGCTTGGGCAGGTTGGCGATGAGGGGCTCGTTCTTCACGTTGTCAACGTAGGCCTCAACGGGTGTGTTGCGGGCAGTGTTGATGGCGTTCTTCAAGCCGTCGGTGGTGGGATACACAGCACCCTCTTTTTCCTGGTTGAACACCATGACCACCATGTTCTTGTCACCCTCGGGGAAGATTTCCTTCAGGGCCTCGTTCATCAGATCCACGGGCAGCATGGGAGTGAGTTGCTGCATGATTTGGTACTCCTGCTCGATGCTGGGGATGGGCTCGCCTTGCAGGTAGTTGGCAGCATAGCTGCGGCCATAGCGCTCGTTGCTGATTTTGTTGCGCTCGTTGTACTGGCGCTCGAGTTGCGACATGTACTCCTCGCGGGCACGGATAAACTCAGAACCGGTGAAGCCATACTGGCGGGCGCGAAGCACCTCGGTCATGAGGGCCTGCAGTGTCTCGTCTACCTTACCCTCCTTGGGAAGAGCATAGAACGAGAAAGCCTCCTTGTTATTAGTCATGATGTAGGAGCTGTTGCCACAACCGGCCTGCAGGAACGGGCAGTCGGCCTCTTGTGCCTTCTCGCTCAGACGAGAGTTGAACATGCTGGCAATCATGTCCATGGCATAGTCCTCGATCATGTAGTCCAGAGTCTTTTTCTCTTCGGGAGTAGTAGCGTCGTGTTTGAACATGAGTTGCACGATGCTGTACTGCTGCTCCTTGTCCTTGTCGCTCACGACAATCATCTCATCGTTGTCGGGCACGGGCTCGGCCACCACTTTAGCGGCGTTGGGAGCCAGCTTGATGGGGGTAAACCAGTCCTTGATTTTCTGCTCCATGTAGTCGACATCCACATCGCCAACGACGATGATGGCCTGGTTGTCGGGACGATACCACTTGTGGTAGTAATCGCGCAACTCGTTATACTTGAAGCCGTCAACCACGCTCATCAAGCCGATGGGCATGCGCTTGCCGTACTTTGAGCCGGGGAACAGAGTCTCCAGGTTGCGTTCCAGAATGCGCTGGCTGGCGCTGGTGCGCAGGCGCCACTCTTCATGGATCACACCGCGTTCCTTGTCGATTTCCTCGTCTTCGAGCAGCAGACCGCACGACCAGTCGCGCAGAATGAGCAAGCACGAGTCGATGGCACTCTGGCGGGTGCTGGGCACGTCATTGATGTTATACACCGTCTCGTCGGTGCTCGTATAGGCGTTCAGGTTGCGGCCAAACTCCACACCCAGGGTGCGAGTGTAGTCGATAACACCTTTTCCCTCGCCATGGAAATTCTCACTGCCGTTGAAGGCCATGTGCTCCAGGAAGTGAGCCAGACCACGCTGACTTTCCTCCTCTTGAATGGAGCCTACTCGCTGGGCGATGTAGAAATTCACTCGGTGTTCGGGATAGTCGTTGTGACGAACATAGTAAGTGAGTCCGTTAGGCAGAGTGCCCATGCGCACAGCCTCATCCACGGGGATAGGGGGCATTTGTGGCATCTGTGCCATAGCCGTGAAGCCGACAATCATCAGCGCAGCGGCCAGAAGTTTTCTTAGTTTCATAAAAAGTTTATTATAAAAAGTAATAATTAAATAAGTTTTTTCAAGTCAAATAATCGTGCAAAGTTACGAATATGCGAGCGCAATGCAAAATGAAAATCAAAAAATTTTCATTTTCATTGCCGAGGTGCCGCGTAACTTGGGCGGGCGGCGAGTAATTTCGACGACAATAAGCCAGCATTTCAAAGACGGAGAGCAATTACAGACCGTGTCCCTTTTTGCTTCCATGCATTAGACGTGCCACTCGGTGAAAAAGTTACATTAATTAGTGTTAATTTTTAGCCCCAACTTCGTATAAAACAATTCAGCCTTACCGACAGATAAATGTGAGATGGCCTATACGAGCCTTTAAGGTGCAAGCTGAAAAGAGCGGAACATGACTCCCGCATCCCGCACCTTTACCTTCATATCTCACGCGATAGACGTTGTCCAACTAATTTTCCGGAACGAAGACCTTAACATCTCGCTAAAAGTGACTAAATTAGCACACATAATTATAAAATTAAATACATTATGATCCACACCGTCAAAACAACCATTCTGCTACTGGCCATCGCGCTGCTTCCATTTTCAGCTGTTGCCTACGACTTCATGGAAGATGGTATCGTATATAATATTTAGATAACAACTCAGTTGAAGTAACACATAATTATGATTATGATTATAATAAAAATTATTATGGTCTCACCGAAGTAAATATACCGGCTTCAGTAATTCACAACCGCACCACCTACTCTGTTACTTCTATAGGGCTTAGTGCATTCTTTGGCTGCAATGGTCTGACCAAGGTGAACATCCCTAACTCCGTCACATACATCGACGAAAATGCATTCTACGGCTGCAGCGGCTTAACTTCGGTCACAATTCCTAATTCCGTCACTAAAATCGGTAAATATGCGTTCGTTGGTTGTGAAGGTTTAACCTCGGTTACCATCGGCGACAATGTCACTACTATTGACGTCGGTGCATTTTCAAGTTGTAGCAGCCTGACCGAGATTTTCATCGGTAACTCTGTCACAACCATTGGCTATAGTGCATTCTTTGATTGCCGTAGCTTGATCTCGGTGAACTTCGGCAATTCTGTTGTTTCCATCGGCAGCAATGCTTTTGAATTCTGTAGCGGCTTAACATCAATCGACATCCCTAATTCCGTCACTAGCATCGGCGGAATGGCTTTCTATGACTGAAGAAATGCAGGGTGTCAATCCAGATGGCTTGTTGCTTTGCGTATGGGAAACGAAAAGGAAACGTCCCATTATCAATGGTGTCGTGAACATGATGCTCAAAACTATAAATATCCGGGCCGCTCTTGCCGTCTGCTCGATAGCCTCTTACAATAGAGCAAGAGGCGAGGGTTGAAGCAGCAACCATTATTAAAGCGAGCCCCCAAATCTTCTTTGTTTTCATAACTACATATCTTAGTCGTTTCATTCTGATTTAAGTATTCTTAAATACCTTTCTACAGTTGACACGTTTTTGAATATCAAGTATTTATAATCAATCCTCAATTTATCTGATAGGCGGAGGAGATTGAATCCCGTGGCATAATAATACTTGCGTCCAACAGTATATAGCCATTTGGCATCGGACAGGCTGAAGTTTCCAAAATGCCGATACAGACAATATTCGATATAGCGAGCAGAACCTTCCATCGTTTCATACAACTG
>JAGAYZ010000066.1 GCA_017940245.1 Muribaculaceae bacterium
AGGAGTATTCTGACGTCCGGTAACGGGGATATCATCACCACCAAAGCCATAAGAATCATAATCATCCTTGCAAGGCTTCACACCCTTGGGGAAGTTCAGAACGATCTGAATGTTGGTGAAGTTTCCACCTTCGGGCATGGTTACAGTCAAAGGCAACTCAATCAGTTTGTTCACATTGTCTTCGGTAATCACCACATCGGGTGCCGAGATTGTCTGTGCAGTGGCACCAAGTGCTACAAAAGCAGCAGCAGCAAGAAGTAAAGATTTAACCTTCATAATTTAAAAATTTTTAAATTGTTAATAATTTGTTAAATATTAATTTGTAGTCCGTTTTTCTCGTTCTATCATGCCAGTTTATGTTTTCAGAGCTTTTCACGGCACTGGCAACCATTTTAGCTCGTAGCTGGAAATCAATAAATTACATTAAATTGTCCTTTATCGATTCACTTTCCGACTACAAAATTACAAACTTTTTCTGAACTGACAAAATTTTTTTTCACTTTATCCATCATTTTTACCATAAACCATAAGTTTGCACGCCATAATTCCACCACAGAGGCCTAACAGCATCCACCTATAGTCCGGAGCACCGGCTGCACGGTCTTCTAGTCGTGTATCGTTATATTAAAAGAGGTGCCACCCACAGTCGTGCTTTGGCAACGATAGTTTTCACCTGCTTTTCACAAGACACCCGATGGCTGTGTCGAGCAGGGTGTCGTGGTGTCGAGCGGTGTCGTCGGCCGTTTGGTCGACGCGTACGTCGGGCTCCACGCCAAACTCGGTGAGTTGTCCCTGAGCATCGCGGATGGGGCACGACGAGAAACGCACGTTCCAGCCGTTGGGCAACTCACTGGTGAACGGCAATCCGCTGCCTCCGCCCGTTACATCGCCCACAATGGTGACTTGCGGCAGCGATTTCATAATCGACACAAAATTGTTGGTGGCACTGAACGAGCCACGATTGGCTATCACCACCACCGGTTTTTGATAATGGATATGATTCTTGGTAGGTTCAAAGTAATAGTCATAGGGCTCACTCATGTCGTTGTGACCGCTGCCGGTCTTGTGCTGGATGGAACCGGCATGGATGCGCCCGTCAATGAATCGTCCCACCAGAGTTTCCACATTAGTAAGAAATCCTCCGCCATTGCTACGCACATCGATGATGAGACCATCGGCCGTTGAAAGGTAACTGAGCACATGATCCAAGTTACCTTCACCGATATTACTGGCAAACGAGGCATAATACATGTAGCCAATGTTGTTGTCGAGCAGGGCATACTTGATGCCGGTTGCGCGCCGGTAGTCAAAGTTGAGGTAATACTCGTCGATGATCCGCTCGTCGTAGTTGACGGGAAATTGCTCCCATATCCAGTAGCGTGACACATCGTGAGCGGCAATCAGATTGGTGTGCCCGTCGCGCAATTCCTTGAGCATGTCGCCACACAGTTCAAAGAGTTCCTGCGACGTCATGTTAGGCGACAGTTTCTCGCGATAACGAGTGCGCACCTCATTCCAGTCCACCTCTTTATAATCAAAGAAGGCATAGTGCTCGTCCATGATGCTCCACAAGGCATCGAAGTTGCCATAAGGGTCATTGTTCCACTGCGGCTCATCGTGGCAGGCGCTGAGCGTCATGAGCACCATCAGCACCAAGCCTAGAAAAACGCAGTTTTTGTATCTCAATTCTCGCATCACACTTCGTTTTTTAATACATGGATGAAATGATTTTGGCTTGCGGCTTTACACCTCGCCGTGATATTGAGAGAAACTCACCGCCCACACCCAGCACCAGCGCATGAGTGGTGATGTGGGTGTTCAAGTGGTTCGCCCAGCTGCGCTCGATGCGGTTGCGGTAGCCCACTCGCACGATGGTATTGCCCAGATGCAGGTCGGCCGTGACCAGGTTGGTCATGTCGAAGCGATTGCCCCACCACCCCATGTGAGCCAGCCCGTGATGGTTGCCCAGATACATCTCGTAAAAACTCTCGTCGTAGTCGGGCGAGAAAAACACTCCAGCCACCGGCAACGATGCCTGGTAAGCCAGCGTGAGGGGCAAGCGGCCGATATGAGTATTATATACCGCCATTCCCATGGCACCGACCGAAAAATGCGCCTTAGCGCTCACCACATTATTACTATTGCCCGAGTTGTATATTACTCCACCATGAAGCCGTGTCATGCCACCCAGCATGAGTTGCAGACTGGGAGTGAACACGCCGCGCCAGCGGTGCATCATGCCCCATTGCGCATGAGCCATGAGCATCTGCATGTCGTTATTGCCCACGGGGTTATTTACGCCAGCAAACTCAACGCCCACCTCCAGTTGCCTCACCCAGCGGTCGGGACTGAAGCCTGTAGCCTGCGTAGCGGCATAGGTCAGGGCAGTGTGTATGCCGCCATAGGTGATGGGAGTGAGATAGGAATCGAGCACCGATGCATGACCCACATCGGCCATAAACATCGACGCCACCGGTCGTGCAATTACTGTGCTGTCGGATTCATCTTGCGCGCTGACCGAGATGGCCAGCACGGCCAAAATCACTATCGCAATGAGTCTATTCATTTTTAATCTTCGTCAAAGAGTCGCCGCTGCCCAGTCAGTTGATCCAGCACTTCGGTCTGGCTCAGTTCGCGGGGGACATCGGCCTCATCGTTACTCTCTCCTTCATTTTCCGAGTCGGGATTCGGCTCAAGTTCAGGCTCGGCCGGCATCTCGCGGGGCTCAATCTCGGCAATGTCGCCCACTTGCCAATTGGTGATGCGCTTGCCCTTGGCCTTGAAGCCCTTCACAGCGATATATTCTTCGGCATCAATCACCAGTGGCTCACGGAAGGCGTCATCACCACCCATCTTCACCTCGAAACGCGGCAGCGGCTCGTCGGTGAGCAGCACCAGTCGCGATGCAGGATTGTCACCTATCATGCGCTGACGTTTGGCGTTGTCTTCCAGTTCGAAGCGCTTGATGTAGTAATATCCCTGGTCGGCATCGTCAACGATGGCGGTCCACACCACGCCGGGGCGATATTTTTCGATGCGCAGGATGCCTTCGTCGTAGTGGTTGGTGGCCTCGGCTGTTGTGGTATAGAACTCGCCATTCTTCATGATGACCAAGATGCGGTCGTCTCCGCCAAACAGTCCCAGGCTGCGGCCGTGCCCTTCATAGTTGATGCGCAAGATGTCGGGGTCAAACCACACCTCGCGGTCGCCCAGTGTGCTGCCGCCACGCTCCTTGAGTGTGATGCGCAACACCTCGTTTTTGGTCACGATATTGCCGCGCGAGGTCTTGCCCTTGATGGCCAGGTCGGCCAGGTCGACATCAAATTGCAGCACCTTCAGCCTGAACTTGGGCTTAAGCACCACTCTGAGCACTTCGGCCTCGCCATTGGGGTTGGCACTGAACCACACCACCTTGCTGCCGGGCTTGCCTTGCGTGAGGTCGTACTCACGATCGCGGGTGATGCCGGTCACCGCAAAGCGTTTCATGAAGGTGGTGCCGCCCTTACCATCCAAGTAAAGCGCGTTATAAATCGTGCGGGAGTCATTGCGCTTGAACACGTTCACATAGAGCACGTTCTTGCCCACGTAAATCTTGTCGGCTACCTTCACCACCTTGTATTTGCCATCTTTATAGAAAACGATGATGTCGTCGATGTCGCTGCATGGGCACACATATTCATCTTTCTTCAGACCGGTGCCAATGAAGCCGTCGGCCCGGTTGATATAGAGTTTCTCGTTGGCCTCGGCCACCTTGGTGGCAACGATGTTGTCAAACTCACGAATGATGGTGCGACGCGGATATTTGTGGCCATACTTGGCTTTCAATCCTTGATACCACTCGATGGTGTAATCCACCAGGTGAGCCAGTTTATTGTCGATATCGGCGATGCGGTCGTTTAGAGTGACAATGTAGTTATCGGCCTTCTCGCTGTTGTACTTGATGATGCGCTTCATGGGAATTTCCAGCAGGCGCAGGATGTCGTCGGTGGTCACCTCGCGATAGAATTGGGGCTTAAACGGCTCCAAGCGTTTGTCCACATGAGCGATGGCTGTCTCCTGGTCTTTGGCCTGTTCAAACTGGCGGTCCTTGTAGATGCGCTCCTCAATGAAGATTTTCTCCAGCGACACACTGTGCAGGGTCTCCATGGTTTCGCCGCGGCGTATTTCCAGTTCTTGACGCAGAATGTCTTTGGTGCGCTCCACGCTGAAGCGCAGCACATCGCTCACCGTGAGGAACTGCGGCTTTTCGTCCATGATCACGCAGCAGTTGGGCGAGATGCTGATTTCACAGTCGGTGAAGGCATAAAGGGCATCGATGGCGATGTCGCTCGATGTGCCGGGCTGCAGTTGCACGGTGATTTCGGCATTCTCGCTGGTGAGGTCATCTACCCGCTTGACCTTGATTTTACCTTTCTCGCTGGCCTTGACGATGCTGTCGAGCAGCGACCCGGTGGTCTTGCCATAGGGCACGTCGCGCACCACGAGCGTCTTGTTGTCGAGTTTCTCGATGCGGGTGCGCACGCGCACACTGCCGCCGCGCTCGCCGTCGTTGTAGTGACTCACGTCGATGTAGCCGCCCGTCTGGAAATCGGGATAAAGGTGAAATTCCTCGCCTCGCAGATAAGCGATGGCGGCATCCAGAATTTCGTTAAAATTATGGGGCAAAATCTTGCACGACAAGCCCACGGCGATGCCTTCCGCGCCCTGTGCCAGCAGCAGCGGGAATTTGGCGGGCAACGTGAGTGGCTCACGTTTGCGGCCGTCGTAGCTCAGTCCCCAGTCGGTCACCTTGGCGTCATAGACCACATCCAGGGCAAACTCGCTCAATCGGGCCTCGATGTATCGGCCAGCAGCCGCACCATCGCCGGTGAGGATGTTTCCCCAGTTTCCCTGTGTGTCGATGAGCAACTCTTTCTGTCCCAGTTGCACCAAAGCCGAGTAGATGCTCGCGTCGCCATGAGGGTGATACTGCATGGTGAGACCCACCAGGTTGGCCACCTTGTTGAAGTGTCCGTCATCGGCCTCTTTCATGGCGTGCATGATGCGGCGCTGAACGGGCTTAAAACCATCTTCAATATGAGGTACGGCACGCTCCAGAATCACGTAGGACGCATAGTCCAGAAACCAGTTCTCATACATGCCCGAGAGTTGCAGTTTTTTGTCTTTAGGCACCTGATAGGTTGAGTGTTCGCTGGTTTCTTGATCCGACCCCAGGTCACCGCCATCATCGGTGGGGTTTGCGGTCGTTTCGTCGAGAGGCTGTTGCTCGTTCAGTTCATCCAGTGCGTCGTTATCTTCTTTCATCGTGAATGTGATTTTGCTGTTTCCACCAATTCCTTCTTGGGCATTTTAATGTGCAAAGTTACTAAATAATTAAGAATTAATAATTAAGAATTAAGAATTATTTTTGACAACGCATGATTGCTGGAGCAACTGTAGGGTAACAATTCCGGACTGCAGCATCACATAAAACAAAAATAGGCAACAGTTCAGAAACTATCGCCTATGATCATATTTACATCTAAATTTTCCTAAGTTCGTTTTGGTTATGCTTTTTTCAACTCATACCCATAGATTGGCAGGGAATAAAACTTGCGCAAAATTAGGACGCATTTTGTCATTGGCCAAAATGTTTCAACGAAATGGCCTTTTTTTGCCCCATACAGAACATTATAAAGGGTGCAATCGCTTGCACCCTTAATGTAAATCTATGTGTAAGATCTCACCTGTCGGCTCAACGGGTAAGTTCGAAGCCCACACGGGCACCATTTTTGCTCTTGCACAGTTTGCTCACCGCTTGCACGGCAGCCTTGTTGCTCACCTTGCCTTCTTTCTGCAGCACGTTGGTCATCTGGCCTGCGTCAAACATCAGCCCCATGGCACCATTGGTGTTCTTGATCACATTGCCCTTGATGGTCTCGGTGGCAGTCTTGAGTGCGATTTCGCCATTCTGCTGGTTGTAGGTGTAGGTGCCATTGAAAGGAATACCGTTCACCTTAGCGGCAAACTTGTTGCCCTGCTGGAACGAGAACGAGGTGTTGTTCTTGTTGATACCGATGTTGTTGTAATTAGATGCCAAAGACGACACCAGAGCCGATGCGGCACTGGCACCTCCGGCCTTGTTCAGCGCGTTCTCGGTAGTGAAAGCCGCGCCAGGAGCATTGTAGTTCCAGTTGCCCAGCAAGCTCGACTGGTCGAACGTCATTCCGCCCAGCAGAATGTTGCCCAGCACACTACCCAGCACATTACCCAGCACGCTGGTGCCGGTATTGGCAGTTGTTGCAGTTCCTAGTCCTGTAGAGAAGCAGCTTGTCATGAGCAGAGTCATGGCTGCAAGCATTGACATAATTGTTTTTTTCATTGTTCTATAGGTTTAAAATAAGTGAGTAAGTCTGGCGCAAAGGTATAATTTTTTTGTCAATATTTCCGCTTTTTTTCTAAAAAAACTAATCAAATTGCTAATAATAGGCACCAAATCCTCTGCTGGCACACTATTTGCACACCATTAATTAACAATGAACTATTTATAATGAAACTTGGGGCGCATTGCGCCTCCCGCAACTCGTAGCAAATAACTTAAAACCACGTCTTATGGCAAAGAAAATCATTGATTTCGACGCTTACCGCAATTATTTCAACGATCCCGGCCTGTGGGACAAGTTGAAAAAGGTGGCCCGTAAAGCCGGCATTAAGGTCGTATATTCGGCGCTGGTGCTCTATTACTTGAGTCGCGACCCCAATGTGCCCAATAGTGAGAAGCTGAAAATTTATGGTGCCCTGGGCTACTTCATCCTGCCCACCGACTTAATTCCCGACACCATTTTGGCGCTGGGATTCACCGATGATCTGGCTGCACTGGCATGGGCACTCTACAGCGTGAGCGCCAACATCACGCCCGACATCGAGCGGCAAGCCGAAGCGAAACTGCGTGAATGGTTCGGCGACTTCGATCGCTCGCAGATTGCCGGGTTGCTCCCGCCACACATCGACGAGCGCAGAGGCGACTCAGCGCAGCAGTAGCTGCGCCACTCGGGCCGAGCCGCGTCGCCCAGCCACTATGCGACCGAACATCCACTTGAGCGCCGGTGCCACCACCCAGCGCCATTGCAGCGTGTCGCCATAGCTCTCCCGGAGCGCATTGTAGGCCTTCAGGCATAGTGGCTTGGAAAGTTCGGGATGCCCTTCACGCTCATATTCGCCAGCCAGTGCCAGGCGACGATAGTCCAGCAGACGGAAATATCGGCGACGATTTTTGAGCCTGGAGCAGCGCACTTCGTTTTCCACGATGTCAATCACCCGCTCCCACTGTCCATGGCGTGTGTAGAAGTTGGTGCCCGTGATTGAGTCGGTACCACTGTGATGCACCTCCACATCTATCTTTCCGCCCATGAAGGCCAGCCGCGGGCGAGCCAGCAGCAGCCTCACGCCCATCTCCCAGTCGTTCCAGCCCGGCAGATTGATGTTCCACCCGTCGGTCGTGGCAAAAAACTCGCGTCGCACCGCATAGCGCTGCGTGGCCAGCTGGCTGTGCAGCAACTGGAAGGCTATGATGTCGCGGCGGGCAAACGGCAATTCCACCATACTTTCATCGGGAAAAATTACTTTAGAGCGAGTCGATATCAAGTCAAGGTCACCATCGTGCCGCTCCACCTCTTTTATATACCGTTCCACCAACCGTGGCCGCATCACGTCATCGCTGTCGAAAAACAGCACCCATTCGCCAGTTGCGGCCTCGAAGCCACGATTGCGCGCGGCACCGGCCGTGTGATGAGCCTCGGTAAGCACTTCCACCTTAAAGTCGGCCGACTCGTGCTCACGGGCGAACCGTTCCAAAACCGAAAGCGTGTCGTCGGTGCTGCAATTATCCACCAGCACCACTTGCAGCGGACGATGTGTCTGCTGCAACACCGAGTCAAGGGTGCGTTGCACCACTTGTGCCCGGTTATAAACCGGAATGACGATTGATACCTCCATGCGAAAAAAGCGGCGTAAAATTACTGTTTTTTTCACAACCCCGCAAATATCGCCGTCATTTACCCTCATTTCAGCACGCTATCGCGAAAAAAAGCAGGGACAGAGATCACTCCGTCCCTTGCATCAGCGAGTTGCCCACGGGTAACTAAGTCACTTGTAGCTCGCAGCCTCGTAACTAGTGATTTGGAATTATTAGCTTGTTGCTACCTTCAAAATGATATTGATGACTGCGTTCACGTCTTCCACATCCACCTTGCCGTCGCTGTTCACGTCGGCTTGACCGCTGTAATCGGTTACCGTCTTCGTTTTCAAGATGATGTTGATCACGGCGTTTACATCTTCGACATCTACCTTGCCGTCGCCGTTCACGTCACCCATGACCACGTTGCCAGGCAATACAGTGAGCTCGCAGTCGAAGTAGGCACCGCCCCAGTTCTGCTGCATGAAGATGGCCAAGACATTCTCCCCCGGTTGGAAGTATGAGGCGGGGATTTTAAATGATTCACGCGAGTTCAGCCATGTACAGTCGTCGGGAGTCGTGGTCCAGCCCTCAACATTGATAACCTCATTCCCGTTGACATACACCACCATGTTGTCGTCGTGCACACAGCGGAAGGTGAAGGTGTCGCCGGAATTCACCTCGGAAAGCGAGAACTTGCGTCTGAAAGCGAGGCTGTTGTACTCGCCATACCAGTAGCTGGTATACCGCAACGAGACGTAAGGGCCGCCAGAATGATCGACACTGGCCGTGGGCATGGCGACATCCATCCATTGGCTGTCGTCGAAGTCGACCGACCGGTTCCAGCCGCGAGGGGGCTGTGACCAGTAGGTCACACCGGCCGAGTCGGCACGGAAGCCTCGATAGGCTTTCAACATATATGGCGTCCACTGTCCGTTGGACAGCAGCACAAACTCGCCCTCATTGATTCCGCAAACGGTGCAGACACCGTCATTATAAATATGTTCTAGGTTAGCGGGGACTTTTTCCCACCTACGGGCGTGGCATTGCGTACATTCGCGGATATCCAGTCCCGGCATTCCGCACGACGGAGGGGTATTCCTATTGGCCTCGCTGGCCCACGTATGGCTCTGCTCGTTAATCCACACCTCGCTGAGTTGTACGCCGCCATTATCACCATTGGTCGCCGCGAACTTGAAGAATCGAAACTTGCGCGTGTCGTTGACCCGGAAGACCACTTCTTGCTGGTCGACAAAGGGCATCGGGTAGTCGGTCTGCACATCGATGTCTACCCAGGTGCTGTTGTCGTTGGAGCCTTGCAACTTCCAACTGCGCAACGCGCGCTTGTATTGCCCCCATGAGTCGTTGGCGGTGACGATTGAGTATTGCTTCACGGCCACGTCGGTCGACGACTTCATGGTGAACCAGCATTTATGGACGGCTCCGTAGTACTTGGTCGAGGCATTGTTGTCGCACAGGTTGTTGGACGATTCGTTGGCATTGAAACCTAAACCACCGTCAAGGTAGCCGTAGCCCACACCATCGGCATCAAAGCGGGTCCACTGCGGATCGGCGGGAAGAGGAGTGCCTTCTTTAGCCAATTCCACCGAGAACACACCTTTTTTATCGGCATCGACGTCCATATATCTCATGCTGCCATACTGGTCTTGAAAGATGTTCATGAACAGGTATTGGGTGACATTCCACCCGGGTATATAGCATTTGAGATAGAAATTGGTTCCGTCCTTGTCCTCATAATGTGTATAACTGTAAGTGTTGTCAAAGAGTAAACCTTCATGCTGAATGTAACTTCCCGTGCCTTTATTATAAAGCCTATACCCTTCATTAGCGACATTCACAAAGCACCACAAATAGTTGTCATTATTTGCATTGGCCGAACTCATAAACTCGATTTCAAAATTGCTGGTGCCCACACAATAGTATCCTTCGGTCTTGAGGAAGTACCAGTAATTGGTCGAAAGCAAGGGGTCGGTAGTTGGCACAAACGGTAGTGCCCACACACCCAGAGGCAGCACTGTCATGAGCAGTGCCAGCAGTTTGAGGTTGTCTAAGTGTTTCATATCGCTTGATTTGTTTTGAAAATAATTACTTGAGATTTGCCAAAGGCTTTCACAAAATTACAGCAACGGCTACTTGCAACCAAATAAGGTGGTGTGGTTTTTTGCGTCGGTGTATAAAAGTCCACACTTTTGCAGCAAAATTCCACACTTTGCGCACAAAAGTCCACACTTTTTTCTTCATTTAAGAGGATTTTTTCAGAAAGCATATGCCATTATTTTTAATATAAAACTGCATTTAATATGCAATATTTTGTTACCTTTGCATCTGAATAAATTACAAGTGTTATTTTTGAGATGATTTTTTCAGCCTATAGTGCCCTCAATATTGCCTCGGCAACGCTCATTGCCGGCCTGGGTGCGGTGATTGCTGCCGTGCACATTCCGGCGCGTTCCGAAACACAGTATTATCGCACAGCACGCACCTATCTGAGTGTGGCTTTCATCCTGCTTGCGTTGCTTAAACTGGCCGAGATTATTGCGCCCAAAAACAGCGACAACGAGTTCACCGGCTGCATTGCCCTCGTGGTTGCGGCTTACCAGGCTCTGTGTTTCACAGCTTCGCTGTTGCTCTTCATTAGGCCACAATGGGTCACCAAGCGGCGAATGGTGGCACAGCTTGTTTTCATCACCGTTCTGGCAGGAGTACTCATTACGGGGCAAGTGTTACTATCCCACAGGACCTATCTTGTCCTGCTGGGCACATGCTCGGCACTCTACGTGGCTCTGCTGGCATACTACACCTATGTTTTCCGCAGAGCATACCGCAAGTTTAGCAACGACTTATATGAATTTTACCTTGAAGAAGACCTGAACCACCAGTTGCGTTGGATAGCCCACACGTTCTACTCTTCACTGGTCGTCGGGCTGCTGGTTTTTCTTTCACTGAGCGGCCAGCAGTGGCTCGACGGAGCTTTCATCATCATTTATTCAGCATTTTACATCTACCTCACTGCCAGTTTCATCAACTACGGCCAGTACGTATCCACAGTGATGCGTGCAGTGCGACCCGCCGAGCACAACGACATGCCTCAACCGGCTGCCGACACTGCTCTCATGCTCCAAGGACCTCTAGATGATGATTTACTCACTTGCCTGGCCGACACGCCCATGAAATTTGCCACCATTAGTGAGGCGCTCAAAAAATGGGTTGACGAGCAGCAATTCCGTTACAACGATGTGGCGGTGAAAGACATTGCAAAAGAGTTGGGGACCACACCTCGACACCTGAACGACTATTTCCGCGAAGTGGTGGGCGAAGACTTTGTGAAATGGCGCGTGCGCCTTCGCGTGCGCTATGCATGCCGCTTGCTCAAGCAAGACCCAAATAGATCAATTACTGAAGTCGCCACCGAGTCGGGATTCAGCGACCGCAGTTATTTCTACCGCAAGTTTGCTGAACTGCAGGGCATCACGGTGGCCGAGTTTAAGCGTCAAGCCATCTTGAGCCTCGCCACACGGGCGTTACAACCAGCAAACCCCGACACATCACAAGCATGAAGATGAAGATTCTTTTCGCTGGCGATGCCAGCAACTTGCACAACACACTCGCTCACCAGTTACGGCAAATGGGTCACGAGGCCATGGTCGTCTCCGACGGCTCGCGATGGATGCGCACCGGCTGTGACATCAGGCTGGAACGCAAGCCCGGCCGATGGGGAGCGATGAAATATGTGGCCGACATCCTGTGCCACCTGCCTCGCATGCGCGGCTACGACGTGGTGCAACTCGCCGGAAGCATCTTCTTCTCGCTGCGTCCCGAAAGGCTACGTTACCTTTTCGACTATCTGCGCCGCCATAACGGGCGTGTGGTGTACTCGGCACTGGGCACCGACGTGACCTACTACGACGCGTGCCACGACGGCCACACCTACCGCTACAGCGACTACCGCCTGGGCGACAAGCCGTCGCCCTACGTGGGCAGCGACGAGTACCGCGCCCAGGAACAGGACAACTGGCGGCAACCCTTCATGCGCCGTTACCACAACCACTTGCTCGACCACATCGACGGTGCCACGACGGCGCTATGGGAATATGACGCCGCCTACCGCACAATCGGTTTCAAACCGCTGGCCTACATCGGCATTCCCATCGACACCGACGCACTCCACTTCCGACCTCTGGAGCATGAGCCCGAAAGGGTGCGCTTCTTCTTAGGCTTGCAAAGCGACCGCACCGTGATTAAAGGCACCGACAGGCTGCTCGAGGCCCTGCGGCGAGTGCACGACCGCTACCCCACCCTGTGCGAAATGGACGTGGTGGAACGACTGCCCTACGATGAATATGTGACACGCATGAGCCGAGCCCACGTGATTCTAGACCAAATCTACAGCTACACGCCGGCCACGAACGCGCTGCTGGGAATGGCACAGGGACTGATAGCCGTTTCAGGTGCCGAGCCTGAATACTACGATTTCATCGGCGAGCGCGACAACCGTCCCATCGTGAACATCGACCCGACGGCAGAGGGCGACATCGATGCCAAACTGGAGCAAATCATCAGGCAAAAAGCCCAACTGCCCGAGTGGGGCCGGCACAGCCGCGAGTTTGTAGAAAAACATAACGCCGCGCCCGTGGTGGCACAGCGTTACGTAGATTTCCTGCAAAGCCTTGCGTGAAGGCTAGATGCTGCGGGTCACGGCAGCCTCCAGTCGTGTGGCATCTTCCACGCGCTCAATAATTTCACCATTCTTGATGATGAACGTTGTGGGCACTCCCGCCACCTGATAGGCACCCACATTCACCGAGTTGCCGCCATTGTGATCATAGACGGTGATCCACGGCAGATTCTGGGCGGCTTGGCGCCATGCCACGGCATCGTCGTCGAGACTGATTTGATAGATGGCCAGTCCCTGACCTTTATAGCGGTTATAGATGTCGTTGAGCAGCTTGTTGAACACAGGCGAGTAATCGGCCTGATAGACGGTGAAGTTGAGCAACACAATGCGGTTCTTGGCAGCCACATCGCTCAGCACGTGCTCCTTGCCGTTGTAGTCCTGTAACTTGATGTCGATTAGCGAGGCCTCGGCGGCATAGATTGTGTCGCCACCCTGGGCCTGCGAGCGCCGACGCTGCTGCCCGGTTGTGAGCACATTCACCAGATATTCGGTGCGCGGGTCGGTGGGGCGGAACGAATAAAACGCGTTGGCCACGGCTCCGATGATGCGCAGGTCGTCGTCGTCGAGCGGATCAAACAGCGGCTTGCCGTCCATGTATTTATTGATGGCATAATAGGCCACAATGCCCGCAGGGTCGGTCACAATCTGCTCGGCCACTTTGTGCTTGAAGGCCTTGATCTGCTCGGGCGTGCCCTTGCCTCCGGCCAGCTTCATCGCCTGCTTGTCCATGTTCATCACCTGCACGGCATGGTCGCTGCCGGCCAGCGTGTAGCCGGTGGAGAAGGCCTTGAGTGTGGTGTTGACTGTGACGTGGTCAAGGCTGTCGATGGGGAAACATATCACGTCGCCGCCCAGACGCAGACGGTAGATGTTGGGATATTGCGGAGCCATTTCACTCACGCTGAACGAGCCGCTACCGTCTACTGCCACAGTGTCAACAATAAACCAGCTGCCATTGCTCGACTCTTCAAGCACCAGCACCGTGCTGTCGCCGGCACCGTCTATTTTACCGTCTACCTTAAACTTTCCTTCGCTGCACGAGGTGAGCACCATCGCCAGCAATGCCATTGCGTAAAAGTACTTTTTCATTTTCCTGGCTATTCTAATCATTTCAAGGCGCAAAATTACAAAAAAACCGCCAACCCGTCATTGTTGCCCTCACATTTTTTATCCGGCACAGCGCGGTGACCGGTTGTCACTTCTTGAAATGATTGATAATAAGTGCTATGGCACCGTCGCCTGTCACATTGCAGGCTGTGCCGAAACTGTCCATTGTGATATAAAGGGCTATCATGAGTGCCTGCTGGTCGGCATCAAAGCCCAAAACAGACTGCAGCACACCCAGCGCCGCCATGATGGCACCACCCGGCACGCCGGGGGCGGCCACCATCATCACGCCCAGCATGAGGATGAAACCGGTAAACATGCCCACGCTCACCGGCAAGCCCTGCATGAGCATCAGCGCCACGGCGCAGGCCGTAATCTTCATGGCACTGCCCGACAAGTGAATGGTGGCACACAACGGAACAACGAAACCGGCCACCTCGTCACGCACGCCATTCAGTTTTGCGCGCTCCAGCGTCACCGGGATGGTGGCCGCGCTCGACGATGTGCCCAGGGCCGTGAAATAGGCCGGCAACATTGTCACCAGCGCCTTGAACGGATTGCGATGCGCTATCACACCCGCAATGCAGTATTGCAGCACCAGCAGACCGATGTGCATCAAGAATATCACTCCTATGATTGAAATGAACACCGAAATGATGTGCCAAGCCTGGCCGGTACTGGCCATACCCATGAAGATGCCCATGATGTAGAGCGGCAGGATGGGAATCAGTGCCACCTCGATGGCCTTGGCAATGATTGCCTTAAACTCGCCCGCGCCACGCTTGAGCAACGACGAGTTGAAAAACGCCATGCCCAGTCCCAGCGTGAACGAGAGCACCAGCGCGCTCATCACATCCATGACGGGGGGAATGTTGATGGTGAAATACGGCTCCAAGTTGTGCGCCTCGCTAATCTCACTGGCCGCGCCTTGTGAAATGAGCGAAGGGAACACCGACACGCTCGTAAAATAAGACAGAAAGCCCGAGAACACCGTGTCGCCATAGGCTATAAGAGCGGTAATCAACAGCAACTTGCCGGCTCCCTTTCCAATGTCGGCAATCGCCGGTGTAACCAGGCCCACGATGATGAGCGGAATGAGAAAGGACAAAAACTGGCTAAAAATGCTGTTGAAAGTCTCAAAACCACGCACCACCACTTCGGGCAGAATTAGCCCCAAGGCAATACCCACTACGATGGCGATAATAACTCGCGGCAGAAGCCCGATTTGTTTCAGTTTCATATCGAGATTAGGTTAATGACGATGCAAAGTTATAACATTTGCCGCGATAATCTGTGCTATGGTTGAGGTGGTTTTCGATTTTTGTTGTAACTTTGCGCTTGAGATGATTGAAATCATAAAATATGAACCCTCGCTGCAACGCGAGTGGGACGAGTTGGTGCGCCGTAGCCGCAACGGCACGTTCCTGCATGAGCGCGCCTACATGGATTACCACAGCGACCGCTTCACCGACTGCTCGCTGATGGCCTACGACGGCAGCCACCTGATGGCCGTGATGCCTGCCAATCGCGAGGAAAGCACTTTGTGCTCCCACCGCGGCCTGACCTATGGAGGATGGCTCATGCCCGCCAAGCGATGCGACGCGGCCAGCATTGACCTCCTGATAGCCTCCACAGTGCAGTGGTTGAAGGGCAACGGTTTCAAGGAACTCGTCTATAAACCGGTGCCTCACATCTACCACCGCTATCCTGCCGAGGAAGATATTTACGCACTGTGGCATCATGGTGCACAGCTCACCGAATGTAGCATCTCCACCACCATCGACTTGCTGGAACCACTGCCCATGGACCGCGGCAACAAAAGCGGGTTGAACATGGCGCAGCGCGCAGGTCTCACCGTAACAGACAGCGGCGACTGGACCGCCTACTGGCGCATATTGACACAAGTGCTGGCCGACCGACATGCCGCCGTTCCCGTTCACACTGTGGAGGAAATGACACTCCTGCACCGCCGCTTCCCGACCAACATCCAGCTCTACACGGCTACCGATGCCGGCGGCAATGTGCTGGCGGGAGTGGTGATGTATTATACCCACACCGTGGCCCACAGCCAATATATCGCCTCAACAGCCCAAGGGCGAGAACTGCATGCACTCACACTGCTCTTCGCTCACTTGTACGATGAGGCCAAGCGGCGCGGTTGCCGATACTTCGACTTCGGAATCTCTACCGAAGACCACGGCCGCGTGCTCAACAGCGGCCTCGTGCAACAGAAGTCACGATTGGGCGGTCGCGGCACCATCACGCAAGTATTTACACTACCCATCTAAATACCGAAGCCATCGCACGTCGCAGCAACATATCACAACTGGCCGTGAAGGCCATGGGCATCTTTGGCGGAGTGCAGGTGCTGGGCATCGTGTGCTCCATCGTGCGCACCAAACTGGTGGCATTGTGGATCGGTTCGGTGGGCGTCGGGCTGTTCGGCCTGTTCAACAACGCGCTCGACATGCTCAACACAGCCACCAATCTGGGCATCCGCAGCAGCAGTGTGCGCGACATTTCACAAGCCGCCGAGAGCGGCGACCGCACGCTCATGGCTCGCATTGTGGCCGTGGTGCGCCGCTGGTCGCTGTGGCTGGGACTGGGTGGCGCGCTACTCACGCTGGCACTGGCTCCGGTGCTGAGCCGGTTCACCTTTGGCGACGACACGCACATCTGGGGCTTTGTGGCCCTGAGCACCGCCGTACTCTTCATGGCTATCACCAGTGGCGAGCAAGCCATCTTGCAAGGTTCACAGTTGCTCAAGCGACTGGCTTCATCCACATTGTGGGGCACACTGTGTGGCCTGGCCATTTCCATTCCCATGTTCTACTGGTTGCGCGAGCGCAGCGTGGTTCCTTCAATCATCGTCTATGCGGCCTGCAATGCAATAGCCGCATGGTTGCTACGCAACAAGGAATTTCCGGCAATAGCGATGACGGCCCGCGAAACGGCGGCCATGGGAAGTGGCTTCGTGCGCCTGGGCATCTACATGACATTGGGCAACTTTGCCACCATTCTGGCGGCCTATGTGTTCAACGCCTGGCTCAATCATGAGGCGGGCACCAGCGAGGTGGGCTTTTACCAAGCCGGCTACACTCTAGTGAACAAATACACCGGCTTGCTGTTCACCGCCCTGGGTATGGAATATTACCCCCGCCTGGCCCGCGTGGCCGAACATCGCACTCGCATGCGCATTTTCGTTTCGCAAGAGGTGAACGTGGCCATGATGGTGCTCGCACCCATTGCCGTGCTGTTCATCCTGCTGCGCGAACAAGTCGTGTGGCTGCTCTACACCAGTGAGTTTCATGTGATTCTGTCCTATGTAGCCTGGGGTATGGTGGGCATGGTGCTGCGGGCTCTGTCGTGGTGCATGGCATTCGTCATTCTAGCCCGAGGCGATGGTATGATTTACGTCATCACCGAGGTGCTGAGTGCCATTGCCACCGTGGTGCTCAATATCGTGTGCTACCATGTGTGGGGGCTTACAGGACTTGGCATCGCCTTCCTGCTGTCATACGCATTTTACGCCGCCATGATTGCGATAGTGTATGTGTGGCATTATCGCCTGAGCATGAGCGCCGGCTCGCTCGTGAGCACCGTGTGGGCACTGGGTGCCACACTGGGAGCACTGACCCTAATGGAGAAACACCTGGCTATGCCCACTGCAGTGCTGGCAGCTATCACCATTACGGTAACACTTTGGCAAGCTAGGGCGCTATGGCGCCGGTAGGTTAATAAAACTGAAAAAACATAATTTCATGCACCATTTTATTGGCCTAATAGAAATATTTGCGTAATTTTGCGTCATAAATTAAAAGGTTAAACATTAAAGGGGGATCTCAACTCAGGCTGAGATTCTTCAATTTTTTAACGAAAAAAAGAACGAAATTTACCATGGCTATAAGTTACATGACCCAGGAAGGTTACGACAAGAAGATGGCCGAGTTGGCTCATCTTGAGAACGTTGAGCGTCCCGAGGTGGTGCGTGCCATCGCTGAGGCTCGCGACAAAGGTGACCTTTCAGAAAATGCAGAGTATGATGCCGCCAAGGAGCGACAGGGCATGCTCGAAGCTAAGATTGCCGAGCTGAAGGCTCTTGTGGCCACTGCTCGCATTATCGACGAGAGCAAAATCACCACCGACGAGGTGCAACTGCTCAATAAAGTGACCATCAAGAATGTGAAAAATGGCGCACAGATGACCTACACCATCGTCACCGAAACCGAGGCAAACTTGCGCGAAGGCAAGATTTCCATCACCACACCCATTGCCAAGGGTCTGCTGGGCCACAAGGTGGGCGATGTGGTAGAAGTGACGGCTCCGGCCGGTGTGATGAAATTTGAAATTCTCAACATCGCCATTTGACCATTTCTGTTAACGATAATAACAACCGCGAGTTTTGCGCTTTTCTTCCACACAGAGAATAGGCAGAATTCGCGGTTACATGTTTCACCCATAAACCCCATCCATTATGACCATATTCAGCAGAATCGTGGCTGGAGAGATTCCCAGCTATAAAGTGGCCGAAGACGAGAACTATTACGCTTTTCTCGACATCAATCCCGTAGCCAAGGGACACACCCTGGTGATTCCCAAACGTGAAGTCAACTATCTGTTTGAACTCGAAGAGGACGAGTACCTGGGACTGTGGGCCTTTGCACGCAAAGTGGCTGCCGCTCTCGAGCAGGCAGTGCCTTGCAAGCGCATCGGCGTGGCAGTGCTGGGCATGGAAGTGCCTCACTGCCACATCCACCTGGTGCCTCTCAACACCGAGGGCGACCTCAACTTCTCCAAGGAGAAGCTCACCCTGCCGGCCGACGAGATGCAGGCCATAGCCAATGCTATCGCCGCAAAACTATAGCACTCTGAACACACTGACGCCACAAAGACAAGGAGCGGCCGGACTTCAAAATCCAGCCGCTCCTGTTGTCTATAGACCCTTACGGGTTACAACCCGATTACACCTTGAGGATGATGTTGATGATGGCGTTCACATCGCTCACATCCACCTTGCCGTCGCCGTCAACGTCGGGATTACCCAGATAGTCGGCACCGGTTTTGGTCTTGAGAATGATGTTGATCACAGCGTTAACATCGGCCACATCCACCTTGTTGTCGCCGGTCACGTCACCGATAGGATACTGAGGCTGCGGATCATCGGGCACATAGGTCGAAGCCACCAGGCCATAAGCCTCCACGCCCTCGACAGCGAAATGAACTTCCGACTTCTCATCGGGAGTTGCCGGTGTAGCGGTTACATACTTGATACCGCTCTTGTGCAGCGGATTGGTCTCGTCCAGCGGAGCACTGTTGGGCACCGACTTGTCATCGGCTGTGGTAGCAATGTAGCTCCAATACACGTTAGTGCCGTCGCTGTTGAACTGAGTGATACCGGTAATCTCGTCGCCGTCGCCTTCCTTGAGCACGGGGCTATCGTCGAGCAGCACTGCGTGTGTCATGTCGGTGTCAAGTCCCTGGGCATCGTTGGCGGCCACTACGCTCAGCGGCAGGCGATACACGCCGGGAACATCGTTGCGGCCTGCGCCGGTACTCTTCTGCAAGTAGAAGTAAATATATCCGTTGGTCTGGTCCACATAGAACTGGGTCATCTGCACATAAGGCAGGATGCTGGGGAACGGGTCGGGGCCTCCGGTCGATGCTTCATCCACCTTAAAGTCGGTCTTGCGGAAACGGAAGATGCCGAATCCATTGAACTTCTTACCCATCCAGTAGGTGTCGCCGATTTTATAGAAACCGCAACCGATGCCGCCATACATCCAGCCGGCAGTGCCGTTGGGATAGTAGCTGAGCCAGTTGTTCTGCACCAAGAAAGGCTGCGAGCCATACAGACCCACCGTGTCGGCACTCATCTCGTGTACACCCACGTTGCGGTCGGCAATGTAAATCTTGCCCTCATCGGCACCAATCGACAGCGAGAACGGATCCTCAAATGCCTTGTAACCCACATTGTTGAGCACGGTCACGCGGTAGAAGATACCATCGGTGTTGTTCACGTAGAACACCTCACCGTCGCCGCCATTGGCCTGGGCATCGGCATCCTGGTAACGGAAGTTCTTTCCGGCAACACCCACGTAGATGCGATTCTTGTAACTGTCGAGGTTGAAGGCATGAGCCCCGGTGGGGAATTCGGTATCAATGATATCGCCTTCTTCATTCTTATACATCAGTCGACCGTCTTTGGTAGCGAAATACAAACCTGCCGGGCAACCGAAAGCAGCACCTTCACCGGCAATGGTGGCATCGGCCACAATGTTCAGGTAAGTCCACTGGCTGGCGGCTTCATAGGCACTGACCGATGAGGGAGCCACCTTGCACTCCACGTTGCTCTGCTCGGGCGTAAACACACCGGCGGCAAGCACGGGGGTGTTCACGTTGAGCACGCGCAGCGACTCAATCGTTGCGGGAACAGCACCCGATTCCATATAATTCACGTTGGCAGGAATCTCCATCGCCTTGAGGTTGGGACATCCGGCAAAGGCGTTGAGCATGATGTTGGTGGCTGTAGCGGGCAGCGTAACGTCTTCCAGTTGAGCGCAGTTATAAGCCAGCGCCTGGGGAATTTCGTTGCGGCCGTCCTCGATGATGAGGTTCTTCAGTGCCGAACCGGTGAACAGGTTATAGGCCACCTCCACGTTAGCTTTGAGCGTATAGTTCTCCACATCGCTATAGGCAAAGCCGTAGTTACCCACACTAGTGAGAGCAGGCAAGTCTACGCCCTTGAACGGAGCATAAGCCAGGCCATAGTCGTCAATAGTTTCAATGGTGGCATTGTTCAGTTCATCGCCCAGCGCTGCTTCGTGGGCAGTAACCAGCAGTCGCTTGCCGTCAATGGTGGTGAGCAAGCCGTTCTCCACCTTGAAGTTGGCGTTACCGTCGGCCGTAATAGCAGTCAGCGTGGTAATGGGAGCAAAGGCCGCATTTCCTATCGACTCGACCGTGGCGGGAATAGCCACACCGGTGATGCTTGTGCCGGCAAAAGTCTGTGTTCCTATGCTGATGAGCCCGTCGTTCAGCGTCAATGTGCCTTCAAGACCTGAGTTCTGGAAAGCGCGAGTGCCAATGGCGGTGAGCGTAGAGGGGAAAACGATTGACTTGAGTGCGCGAGTACCCTGGAAAGCACCGTCGCCGATGCTGGTCACAGCACTGCCCAGAGTCACACTGGCCAGCGACGAGCAGCCGTTGAACGTATTGGCTTCCACCTTCAGCACAGCCTCGGGCAAGACGATGCTCTGCAACGAACTGCACGACACAAAGGCATTATTCATGATGGAATCCACCTTGTTGCCCTCGGCAAAATTGAATTGCTCCAGCGCCGAGCAACCCTGGAACATCGTGGCGGTAATCTTAGAAAACTCGCCGCCCACGGTGATGGTCTTTACCGCCGTGAGGTTGTGGAAGGGTTCCAGATTGTTGGCATCGATTGCGCGTTTCGACACATTTCGCAGGATAACAATTTCTTCAAGGCTCTTGTCGGCCACGCGGTCGGCCACGGCCTTGCCAAAGGCCTCAAAGTTCATGGTGAACGGCTCGGTGCTCTCGGCAAAGACGAGTTTTTTCAGGCTGGTACATCCCGCAAGGTCATCGCCCACCATCGGGCCATTCCAAGCTGCGGGAATGGTGAGTTCTTCCATTCCGGTACAGCCATTCCACACACCGGTGCCGATGGTGGTGGCCGTCACGGGCACCGGGCTCACCTTGAGCGATGTGCAGCCCTTAAACGACGAGCGGCCAATGTTCACACAAGTGAGTGGCAACTGTAACGACGTGAGGCCGGTACAATTCAAAAAGCAGTTGGCGGCAGTGGCAGTGACCGTATAGTCAACGCCATTGTAGGTAACCACCTCGGGAATCACAATATCGCCGGTGTACCAGATGGTGTCGGGCTTAACGGTGTAGCGCGCCACGGTGGCAACGTTCTGCTTGGTGACACGATCTACCGATGTGGTGTAGTTGATACCATCCACAGTGATGCTTGCGCCCCATGCACTGGCGGCCATCACGACAACGGCTCCCAGCGCCATCTGGCGCAACCATGAGTGAGTAAACTTAATGTCCATAATTCTTGAAATTTTGTATATGAATAAATTAGGTTCATGATTTCACAAAAAATATCGGTTACAATTTTTGCCAGTATCCGACCCCACAAATTTACGGCATTTTTTTCTAAAAATAAAATTCCAATACTAAAAAAATGCTAATTGTCAATCATTATAGTCGGAATCCATAACAAGAATCCCCCTTATGCGCACGCAAGAGGGGGATTAATTTTTTATCCGTTATTGCGACGGATAAACGCTCTTTTGTCGAACAGAGTGAATTAGAGCTTTGCGTTCAACTCGGCACCAGCTTTGAATTTCACAACCTTCTTAGCAGCAATTTGGATTTTCTTCTTAGTGCGGGGATTCACGCCTGTGCGTGCAGCCTTCTCGTTGATAGAGAATGTTCCGAAACCAATCAGAGCCACCTTGTCACCCTTTGCCAGTGTTTCACCTACAGCCTTCAGAGCTGCTTCAAGAGCGTCCTTTGCTTGAACCTTTGTTAACTTAGCCTCAGCGGCGATTGCATTTACTAACTCAGTTTTGTTCATAATCTTTTAGGTTTAAAATAATGATTACTATGGTTTATTCCCTTTCTTGGGGCAAATGTATATAAAAGTTACGTTAACACAAAAATAATTTCAAAAAAAAATCGTTTTTTTAGAAAAAAACTATCTTTTATGGGCATTTACGCCGCTTTATGCGAGTTTTTCAGTACTTTTGCCCCGTGAAAATTACAAAATAGGATTTTTGGAAAATTTTTAGTTACAATATGAATAGTAGAGGTTCTTTTCTTGCAGCCATCCCTCCTGTCACAAAGCATTTGATCATTATCAACTGCCTGATGTGGCTGGCCACCATTGTGCTTCAACGCACGGGCATCGACCTGTTTGACTACCTGGGACTGCACTTCTGGGAAGCATCGAAATTCAATCCTGTGCAGCTGTTCACCTATATGTTCATGCACGATAATGCAGGTATCACCCATCTGTTCTTCAACATGTTCTCGTTGTGGATGTTTGGCGTCACCCTGGAGCGGGTGCTTGGAGCCAAGCGTTACCTGTTTTATTATGTCACCTGCGGTTTGGGAGCGGCACTCATCCAGGAACTCACCTGGCAACTCACCTGGCACGACACACTGGTGACCGCGCTGGCCGCCAGCAACAACCTCACCCCCGACCAGGTCATTGCCGCGCTCAATGCCGGTCAGGTGGCTCCGGGACTCACAGATTCGTTCTTGAATTCCATGGTCACTGTGGGTGCATCGGGTGCGGTATTCGGCATTCTGCTGGCCTTCGGCATGTTGTTTCCCAATATGCCCATGTACATTATTCCTTTCCCCTTCCCCATCAAGGCTAAGTGGATGGTGATTGGCTATGGTGCCGTGGAATTGTTCTTCGGCCTGCACGGCGTGATGAGCGGTGTAGCTCATTTCGCACACCTGGGAGGCATGATTGCCGGTATCATTGTGATACTTTACTGGAAACACACTGGAGCAATAGGAAAGGGTAATGGCTTTTATTGATGAATTAAAACTGCGTTATCGGCAGGGCGGCATGCTGCTCCGCCTGATATATATTAATATAGGTGTATTTGTGCTCTTGCACGCCATCACACTGGTTTTATGGCTGCTAGGCATCGATTCCGCCAGGGCACTCACCTGGGTGGAAGTGCCGTCGCCATGGGGCGAACTGCTCACCAAGCCATGGACTGTCATCACCTACTGCTTTTCGCACTACGACCTGCTACATCTGTTGTTCAACATGTTGTGGCTCTACTGGCTGGGACGCATCTTCTTGGAATATTTCACAGCCAAGCATCTTTCGGGGCTATATATCCTGGGCGGCATAGGCGGCGCGGCGCTCTATGCGCTGGCCTACAATTGCTTGCCGGCACTAGCTGGCGAGCGAGCCTACTTGCTGGGAGCGTCGGCCTCGGTCATTGCCATCGTGGTGGCCGTAGCAGCCTATGTGCCTAATTATAAGATAGGCATTCTGTTTCTGGGCGACATTTCGCTCAAATGGATTGCGGTGGCCATGGTGCTGATGGCACTGCTGGGCATCGGTGCCAGCAACACCGGTGGCGACATCGCTCACCTGGGAGGCGCGCTAGTGGGCTTGTGGTTTGCCTACGCCTTCAAGCGCGGACACGACATCACAAGCTGGATTAACGCCACCCTCGACACCCTGGCTAGTGTGGTGCGGCGCAAACCCAGTCAAGTGGGCGGCCCCGTGGGCGGAACAGCCTATCGCGACAGGCGACAGGCAAGCAGCGACGAGCCCACCGAAGCCGATCTCGACCGTGTGTTGGACAAAATTCGCCGTTCGGGCTACAGTTCTCTCACCGATGACGAACGCGACACTCTCTTCCGCGCCTCGCGCAGGCGCTAACACTTCGCAATGAGCACGCTTCCTAAAAAAATATTGCGCTCGATTCTTATCTTTGCGGCCGTGGTCGTAGGGATGTGGGTGATTGCGAGTGGCTGGGGAGGCCGTGTCAACCCGCACACATGGGCACTGCCGGCAGTGCTGGGGCTCACCTACCCCGCCGCACTGGCCTGTTGTCTTATTCTTCTTGTGCCTGCCTTGCTTTCCCGCACATGGAAAGCGGTCATGGCTCTTATCATTGCTGCTCTCGCAACATGGCCTGCTTTTCAGGTCAATATTCCTCTTAAAGGCGGCAACGAAATTGCCGACTCCACTCGCACCTTTACAGTGCTCACCTACAACGTGATGAGTTTCGACAGCTACTATGTGCCCGAAGACACCAGCTCCACCATGCGTTATGTCCTCGACACCGATGCCGACTTGGTGGTGCTGCAAGAGGCCTCACTGGGGCCGAAAGACTTTACCTACATGCCCGCCACGCTACCGCTCAAAGAAGAGCTCCAGCGCAAATACCCCTATCACTCGCACGGCTATCACGACCTCATCATCTTGTCGCGATATCCATATTCCGTGCATGAAGACAGCACATTGCGCAACGGAATCGGCACAAACGACAGTGGCGAGTTTCACACTTATGCCAAAGCATTCGACATCGGCATGCCCGGCGGACACAACTTGCGCATCATCAACCTGCACTTGCAGTCGATAGGACTCTCGGCCAGCGACAAGCAAGCCTATCGCAACCTCACACATCTAGATTCGGTGCAGAGCAGAGCGCACATGAGCCGGATGCGGAACTCTCTCTACAACAAACTCGCGGCAGCATTCCGCCGGCGTGCACTGGAAGCGCAACAGTTGCGTCGCTTTATCGACAGGAGCGGTAAAAATGTGATTGTGTGCGGTGACTTTAACGATACACCGGCCAGCTACGTCTATTGGACCGTGCGCGGCGACGACTTAGAAGACGCATTTGCCCACTGCGGCCGCGGTTACACCCACACCTTCAACAGCGACCTGATGCTATTCAACATCGACCACATCCTCTACAGGGGCGACATGAAGGCGGTCAACATTCGACGCGACAAGGTGGGAACCAGCGACCACTATCCGCAGGTGGTCACCTTTGAGTGGATTTCTTCTTCACAATCAAGTGAAGCACATTGAACGGGAAGAGTTCTATTTCAGCAAGGTGAAAGTGAAAGTGAGGCCATGTGGCACGGTGGCCGAGGCAATTATTGTGCCGCCATGTAGCTGCACTGCATTCTTCACGATAGATAACCCCAGGCCAGTGCCGCCCAGTGAGCGACTGCGTCCTTTATCAATACGATAAAAGCGCTCAAAGATGCGCGGCAGATGCTCGGAGGCGATGCCTTGTCCGTTGTCGCTCACAGTGAACCGCCACACCTTCGACTCTTCATCGGCACTAATTTCCACAATGGTGCCCTCGCCGGCATAATTGATGGCATTGTCCATCAAGTTGCGGAAAATGCTGTAGAGCAACCCCTCGTCTCCGTGTAAAATGATGTTCTCGGGCAGGCAGTTGCTCAGCGTCACGTTCCTCCCCGATGCAAGATGCTGAATTTCACGTATCATTTCGGCCACCATCTTCGACACATTCACGCGCTCACGGGTAAACATGTGGGCCGCATAGTCCATGCGATTGAGCATGGACAAGTCCTGCAAGAGCGACGACAAGCGCATGGCCTGCTGGTGGGTGCGGCTGATGAACTGGCGCGATTGTTCGGGATCGATGTCGGGATGCTCCAGCAGTGTCTCGCAATAGCCCTGAATGCTGGCCACCGGTGTTTTCAGTTCATGAGAAATATTTTGTGTGAGTTCACGACGCATCTGAGTCTCTTTCTCGGCCTGCTCGCGGCTGATGCGCTCATCCATGCGATGGGCATAGCGATACAGCACGATGCCCAATCCTATCATCACCACCAGCGAGAAGATGAGCAGATGCCAGTCGCCTGATTCACTGAACGGAGCGAAATGAGCACGGTCAAAATCGTCAAACAGGATAAACACTGCCGCAAACGCAATGAAAATCGTCATCACGCTTGCAAACATTTTCCGTCCTTCGCTCAACCGTTTCATGAAGAACTGTGAAGTTATCCCTTAAAATAGTATCCATAGCCCTGACGCGTGCACAAGCAGTCGCCATAGCGACCCATTTTTTTGCGCAGACGTGTCACGTTCACATCCACCGTGCGCTCGCTCACCACCACATCGCTGGGCCACACCGGCTCCAGCAGTTGCTGGCGAGTGAACACCTTTCCACGATGTTGCATCATCAGCCACAACAAGTCAAACTCAGTGCGGGTGAGCATCAGCTCCACCCCATCTATTGTGGCCTGCTTGCGCATCATGTCCATCACCAGTCCTTCATGTCGTATCACGGAAGTGCGGTTGGCCACGCGCGACAGCACAGCTTTGACCCGTGCCACCAGCTCCTTAACAGAAAAGGGTTTGGACACGTAGTCGTCGGCACCTAATCCAAATCCACACAGTGTGTCGGCCTCGGCATCGCGCGCGGTGAGGAATATCACGGGTAACTGCGCCGTGAGCGGTTTTTCACGCAGTTTTGCGGCCAGTTCAAATCCCGATATGCCGGGCAACATCACATCCAGCAGCAACAGGTCGAACTGGCTCAAATTCAGTGCCAGTGCCTCTTCGGCCGAATACACGGCCTGCACCTCCATTCCGCTAGCCTCAAGGTTAAACTGCACAATGTCGCACAAGTCGGGCTCATCGTCCACAATCAGGATTCGTTTCTTTTCCATGCCGCCTATATCGTTATACATTATTTGCCAAATCTAGCCTCTACTACGTTCACAACATAGTCGCCCAGCTTTTCACATTCACACACCAGGTCGGAGAATGTGGTACCCGTTGCGTAATTGTACTCATGTTCATTGATAGCAGCTATATTGCTTGACTTCAACTCGTCGCGCAACGAGTTGATTTCGTTCTCGATGCGACGCGTCACCTTAATTTCGCTGCTGTCACTGTGCTCCCGCATCACGCGGTTCATCTGCGTGAGAGCATCGTCGGTCAGACGCATCATCTGCTTCACGTCGGTCGTTTGTTGCTCGGTGAGATGATCTTTAGCTGCCTTTTGCCGCTTGATGGTGCGAGCCAGGTTGTAGCATGCGTCACCGATACTTTCTATCTCACTGATTTGGCGCATCATCTGGCGAATCTTGGCTTTGGTCTCATCGCTCAGATGCTCGTCACTCACCTGCTCCAAAAAACGAGCAATCTCCAGTTCTGTGCGGTCCGACCGATCCTCGCCTTTCTCTATGCGCTCGTAGGCTTGTGAGAATTCCTTGTCGTCGGAGAGTACAAACAGCATGCGCACGTCGCCAAACAGGTCCTGAATCTGCTTGGCAAACTCGCCCACCTCTTTCTGGGCCTGCAGCACAGCAATCTCGGGCGTTTGCACGATACCTGCATTGATATATTGCAAGCGTAACGTTTCTTCTTCCGTATCCTCGACATCGCCGGTTTTCTTTTCTTTAATCACAGCACACACCAGACGTTCTATCTGCGGAATGAACCATATCAGGATAAACGTGTTAGACAAGTTGAAACAGGTGTGGAATGCGGCAAGCACCACACTCAGTTTTGCGGCATTAGCCATAAATGTGGCCGTGTCCACCGCATCGCGAGTCATGGTCACATCATAGCCTACCAAGCCACACACACCATTAATGAACGGATGCAATATGGTCAATATCCAGCACACACCGAACAAGTTGAAGAACATGTGCGCCAGAGCGGCACGCCGTGCCTGGGTCGAAGCCGTGAGGGCTGCCAGATTTGATGTCACCGTTGTGCCTATGTTCTCGCCCATCACCAGCGCGATGCCTTGATAAATGGGCAATGCTCCGCTCGAGCACAATATCATGGTAATGGCCATCACAGCTGCCGACGACTGCACACACATGGTGAGCACGCCGCCTATGAGCAGGAACAGCAACGTGGTGCTAAAGCTATTGGGGTCAAACGATGAGAAAAAGCCCAACACTGCCGGATTCTCGCCCAGGTTCATGTCGATTCCCGTCTGCCGCAGCGTGCCCAAGCCCAGGAACATGAAAGCCAAGCCGAAGAGAAAATCACCCACATTCTTGTTGCGCTTGCGATAGATGAGTATCAAAGCTATAACAAAAGCGGGCCACACCAGGTCGGTGATATTGAACGAAAATCCAGCCGACATGATCCAAGCCGTAAGTGTGGTACCGATGTTGGCACCCATAATCACACTGATGGCCTGTGCCAGCGTGAGCAACTCAGCGTTGACAAACGACACCGTCATCACCGTAGTTGCTGTAGAACTCTGCACTGCGGCAGTGACCAGCACACCCGTGAGCAATCCCGTAAAACGGTTGGTGGTCATTCGTCCTAATATGTGACGCAGTTGTGGACCCGCCATCTTTTGAAGCGTTTCACTCATCTGTTTCATGCCAAACACCAGCAACGCCAGCGAACCCAGCATGCGCAAGACCAGTATCACTATTTCATTTGATCCCATTATTGAATTTTTCTTTTTTTTGTGCAAAATTACACCCCATTGTGCACTTGCTCATCATTAAACTTATTACATTCCTGTTACATTTTCTCTATAGTAGCTAAAACCGTCACTTTGCGTCAAGTTTAGAAGAAAGAGGTCGGATTGAGCTTTTCGTGGCCACGCCGCAACTCGTAATGCAACAGTGGTTTCCCTGTCACTGCATCAGAGCCAACAGAACCCAGGTGCTCACCGGCCGGTACACGCTGTCGCTGCTTTACCGCCACCGTCTTCAGACCGGCATACACACTCATGTACCCGTCATGCCTGAGCATGACCACATAGTCATCATCGCTGTGATGATAGATGGCTGTCACCATTCCTGTGGCTACTGCCACTGCATGAGCAGGCCCACCAGTGGCACACTCGATGTCGATGCCATTGTTTTCGATGGTGACGTAGCGCAGCGACGGATGGCGATGCCGACCATAGTGGCCCACGATGCGATATTGGCCCTCGACAGGAAATGTCAGTCGGCTATGCGATGCGCTAGCCCGGTCAATCGTAGGCACGGCAGTGAGTTGCTGCATGGCCTGACTGAATCGCGCTGCCAGTGCCGACACTTGATGCCGTTTCTCGTCGGCGAAGGCACGGTTCTCGGTCAACCCCGACAACCGCTCAACAGCGACATTCAGTTGCCGTTGCGACTCACGGCAAAGATTCATATTCGTGCGGCATTCGCTCTCTATTTTTTGCAGACGGTCGCTGGCTTTGCGGCGCTGAATCTTTGAGTCTTTAATGCGTTGCTCAAAGTTTTTGCGCCAGTCATAGAGCAGGTTCAGGAAACGTGCCCTGGTCAGCATCTGTCGCCACGACCGTGCCGATAGCAGGAAGGGCAAAGGCTCGGTGGCAGCGCGATGCAACTGCACATTGCGCACCACTGCAGTATATTGCATGCACAAGCGTTCGTGCTCCCAACTGAGCTGCGTGACCCGGCGTTCCAGTGCGCGCCGTTCATTGCCCACCGCGCGCAACTGGGCTTCCAGCTGCACGATGCGATGCCGCTGAGCGTCGATCTGCTGCGACAATAGCGATAGTGACTCTTGAACATTCTGCCGGTGCTCTCCACCGGGTGCGGCTTTGACTACGGCTACAAGCATCATGGCAGGCAACACGACCAACAGACTCAGCAACTTGCAGCATCGACGCATAACCGGCACACTTTATAATCTACTGAAACATGCCTATCAACGCACGCCCGTCTTGGCGTTTGTAGGATGCCGGAATGTTGAAGGTCATATCCACGGCTTCGTTCCAGGTCATCTGGTCATAGTCCAATTTCAGTTTCAGCGTTTTTCCTTTGACGTCGGTTGTGAAATTCAGTTGATGCGCCACATTGCCGGCCAGCGTGCGTCGCACGTCACCGTAGGTCATGCTGTAGGCTCCATCGCCTTTTTTCAATTTCACATCTAGCGAAAGAATGAGGTTCTTCTCGTCGTAGGTGAACTGGTAGGTGAAATCGGACGGCTGCAACTTGGGCTTTACATGGCTCTTGGAGCCATCGGTGGTGAGATTCACTTTCGACTTGCGCGAGCCATTGATGGTGCCCTCTCCCATCACAAACGACCGCCCCAGGAACATGTCCTGCATCATCCCCACCGTGGCAGGAACTCCGGCGGTGAGCAGCGACACTTTCTCGGCCAGATACAACTTCTGCAACTTGTTGATTACAAACAGCGAGTCGCCCTTGATGAGCAGGCGACCGGCCTCAATGCCCAGCAACGGGCGCAACGATATGTAGATGGCCTCATCGCGCGTCATGCGCATCTGCATGGCGCTGGAAAACGACTTGCCGGCACCGCTGATGCTCAGGTTACCATTGGTTTTCATCGTGTTCCACGCTCCTTGCGTGGCTATGATGGCATCCAGCCGCTGCGACTCGGTCACGGCTATTGCCGTAACATTCACTGCCGAAGGATTCTGCTGATTTCCCTCGGTCATCTTCTTTTGCGTGCCGCAAGCCACCAGCAGGGTGAGCGCGACACACCACATCATCGATTTTCTCATCATCAATTTTTAGCAACAATTTGTGAGTGGATTGCTACAAATCCACACATCTTCTATCCAACCCGTGTGCTTGCCGTCGGCGGTGACCACTTTCACCCAGTCGCCCACCACATCCAGCGGACGCAGCACGAGTTCGTCGGTAAAACTGAATGCCACCTTTGCGCTCTCGTTGGGCAACTCACGCAGATAAATGCGCTCGCCACCATAGTTACGCGTGGCGAAGCCCACCACCGAATAGTGGATATAGCCCGCCGTTTTCAGCGCGATTTCACGAGCCTCGGTAGCCTCCTCCACATCCACGATTTTCCACCAGCCGTTCTTGGGCTCGGTCAACGTAAGAATGTATTCACCGGTGCGGTCGAGTTTCGCAATCACCTTGCCTTTGGGTGCATTGCGGATGTTGGTGTCTACTCCGCTGGTATCGAACAAAAACACACTCACCATATCGCCACTCCATGCGAGCAACGAAGTCATTACTACGGCCATTGCCAACAACAATCTTTTCATAGCAGCAATCGGTTTATTGTTAAACATTACTCCATTTCAAGGCAAAATTAATGCAATTTTCATTTCCTCGCAACTTTTCCGGCCAATTTCCATACACAAATCGTCCTATGCCTTCCACACATGGCTCCAAAGCTGAATTTAGGACGGGTTCTGGAAAACAATTAGATTGTGCCACTCATCAAGAAAAATGTTCTTTTGTTTGTAAACAACAAAATGTTTTGTACTTTTGCAATAAACTGGTAATGATGGAATAGACTATATGAAAAAAATCTTTATACTGCTTATCACAGTGGCGACGTGCGTCCATGCATTGGCAGGGCACTTGATGCTGGATGGCAAATACACCTGCCCGGGCGACGGCATCTACCCGGGTACCGAGCGCACATTTCAGGTTTATGTTCCTGAACAATACGACGGGCTGCAGCCTGCCTGCCTCTATGTGGGGCTCGACGGCGTGCTGTGCCATGCGCCACAAGTGATGGACTCTCTCATATCCATAGGCCAGATGCCGGTCACCATAGGGGTTTTTCTGCAGCCGGGAATCATCAACGACAGTCACGGACAAGTGATTCGCTACAACCGCAGCAACGAGTTTGACGCCACCGATGACACTTTTGCCCGTTTTTTAGAAACAGAACTGCTGCCAGCCGTAGGACAAATGACCACAAGCGATGGCCAACGCATCGTCTTGTCGCGCCATGGCAGCGACCACATGATTTTTGGGCTGAGCAGTGGCGGCATCGCGGCTTTTACCGCCGCATGGCATCGGCCCGACTTGTTTGGTCGCGTGTTCAGCGGTGTGGGCACTTTCGTGGCCATGCGTGGCGGCAACGACCTGCAGGCCATTGTGCGCAAGAGCGAGCCTCGCCCTTTGCGCATCTTCCTGCAAGATGGCAGCAACGACGCGTGGAACCCGCTGTTTGGCCACTGGTATGAGGGCAACCGCATGCTGGCTACCGCACTGGAGTTTGCGGGCTACGACTGCAAGTTTGACTGGAGCGAGGGCGGCCACAATGTGCATCGTGCTACCCAGATTTTTGCCGAAGTCATGAAGTGGATGTGGCACGACTGGCCCGCCCCCATCACCTGTGGCACCACACGCAACGACCTGCTGGCATCACTTCTCGTTGACGGGCAAGACTGGAAAGCGTCGACAAGCAGTGCCATTGCAGTGCAGCGGCACGACATGGCCATTTACCCCGACAGCGCTTTCGCCGTCAAGTGCCATCCGGGCAGCAATTATCTGTGGCAATACCGCTTGGAAAATGGCAACCTCACGTGTGGCCAGCGGTTCTACTGGCTGCACAGCCTCGACAATGCACTGCTGCACATCACTGCCATGACCTTCGACGGCAATGGCAACCTGTGGGTGGTGACCGACGAGGGCATCCAAATCTGCGACCAAAACGGACGCGTGCGCGGCATCATCACACTGCCCTGCCGCCCGCAAGACGTGAATGAGATCAGTTTCGGCCATCAACAGGTGGTCATCACCACCCGTCAGGGCTACACTTATCATCGCTCAATGAACGTGACACCTCCCGTGCCGGGCAAGCGACCGGCCTCGCAAGGACAAGGATAAGTGCAAACGATTGCGCCACCTTTTTGTCATCGCGATGGCAACCGAAGATACAACTCGACACTTTTTTCCCTAAATTTGCGCTAGAACCAACTAAACACTCATAAGACTATGTTAAAAACTAAACCTGATTTAAGTACGGCCAAACTGTGGAACATCAGTTTCGGTTTCTTCGGCGTGCAGATTGCCTACGCCTTGCAGAGTGCCAACATCAGCCGCATCTTTGCCACCCTGGGCGCCGACCCGCACAACCTGAGCTATTTCTGGATTCTGCCACCGCTCATGGGCATGGTAGTGCAACCGCTCGTGGGGCTGTTCAGCGACAAGACGTGGACCCGATTCGGCCGCCGCATACCCTATCTGTTTGTGGGTGCCGCTGTGGCCGTCCTGGTCATGTGTCTACTGCCCAACGCCGGCAACTTGGAGTTTACCGTGATGAGCGCCATGACCTTCGGCCTGATTTCGCTCATGTTCCTCGACACCAGCATCAACATGGCCATGCAACCATTCAAGATGATGGTGGGCGACATGGTCAACGAGAAACAGAAGGCCAAGGCCTATAGCATCCAGAGTTTTCTGTGCAATGCCGGCAGCCTGGCCGGATATGTGTTCCCGTTCCTGTTTGCCGCTATCGGCATCGCCAGCGTGGCTGCCCCCGGCATCATCCCCGACTCGGTGAAGTGGTCGTTCTACGTGGGAGCCGCCATCCTCATTCTGTGTGTGATTTACACCATGATGAATGTGAAAGAATACGACCCGCAGCAGATGGCCGCCTTCCAGGAGACCGCCCAGGCCGAAAGCAAAGCCACTGTAGAAGCCGGTGGCAGTAAAAACCAGGCGCTGAAGGTGTTCTTCCAGGTGGGACTGGTGCAGTTCTTCTGCTGGGCCGCTTTCATGTATATGTGGACCTATACCAACGGTTCGATTGCCGACACGGCCTTCGGCGTGGACATGAGCGATCCCAACCATGCCGCCACCCAAGCCTACCAGGATGCGGGCAACTGGGTGGGCATCCTCTTTGCCGTGCAAGCCATCGGCAGCATGATCTGGGCGCTGGTATTGCCGCGCTTCTCCAACGTCAAGGTAGCCTATGCCGTTTCGCTCGTGGTGGGCGGACTGGGCTTTGCCATGGTGCCTTACATTGGCGACAAGTGGCTGCTCTTCGTGCCCTACTTCCTCATCGGTTTCGCCTGGGCTGCCATGCTGGCCATGCCGTTCACGTTGGTCACCAACGCGCTGGAGGGCAGCAAATACATGGGCACCTTCCTGGGCTTGTTCAACTGCACCATCTGCATCCCGCAGATTGTGGCTGCCGCTCTCGGCGGCGTGATTCTCACTGCACTGGGCAGTTTCCAGGGCAACATGCTATTGCTGGCCGGCATCCTGCTCATCGTGGGCGCCGCCTGCGTGTTTGTCATCAGCGACACCAAGAAGGCCTAAGCAATAAAAATCTAAAAGAGAGGCTGGCGCAAAAAAAACGTCAGCCTCTTTTTTTAGATTTTCATGTCGCCACTTTAGGGGGCTAGTGTGAAGGAAACACACTGGCGCACGTCGGCACTGGAAGCCCCTAGGTGAATACGAAATTCGCCTGGCTCGGCCGTCCAGCGAGCCTGTCGCTCGTCGTAGAAAGCCAGGTCGGCAGCTGTGAGCATGAATACGGCCTGCGACGTTTGGCCTGGTTGCAGTGCGAGTTTTGCAAAGCGCTTGAGTTCCTTGCGCGGACGGTCCACACTGCACGCCACATCTTCCACATAGAGTTGCACCACCTCTTTGCCCGCCATGCCACCGATATTGGTCACGGGCACGCTCACCGTGAGTGTGTCGCCTTGCGCTATGCTTGAAGCTGAAAGTTTTGGCTCGCCATAAGCAAACTGAGTGTAACTCAGCCCATGTCCAAAGGGATATAGAGCCGGCAATCCCTTAGCCTCAAACCAGCGATACCCCACATAGATATCCTCGTCGTAGGTCACTTCACGCTCGTTGCCCGGGAAGCACCCCAGTGCGTGTGGGCCATACTGGTCGAGGGTGTAACCCACAGTGAAAGGCAGTTTTCCCGAAGGATTCACCTCGCCCAGAAGCACATCGGCCAGCGCGTGCCCCACTTCCATGCCGCCCAGCCAGCACCACACCAGTGCAGGCGCGCATAGCGAGGGAGAAACCAAATCGACCGGCGAACCAGCCACCACAACAACTATGGTGCGCGGATTGGCGCGGCTCACGGCCTGAATAAGGGCCGCCTGGCCATAGGGCAGAGCCATGTCATCACGATCCACGTTCTCGGCATCGTAGTAATGGTTCAAGCCGCAGCACACGATGGCTACATCGCTGGCTCGTGCCACGGCCACAGCCTGCGCTATCAAGCTGTCGGCCACGGCAGTCGCCACCACGCTGTCGCGCGGCACCGCCACATAGCCCTGCGCAAAACGCACATCGATAGCGGTTCCCGCAAGCCTGTCTTGCAACCCCTGCAACGGTGTCACCTCATAGGGGGTCTTGATTTCACTGCTCATGCCACCGAAACTGTGGCAACGCGTGGCATTGTCGCCAATCACAGCCACCGAACTAATGCTCGATTTCTCAATCGGCAACACGCCACCCGTGTTCTGCAGCAGCACAATTGACTCGGCAGCCTCTCGGTAAGCCTCATGCTGATGCTCGGCCGTGTTGATGCTACCCGGGCCAAAACGACGTTGCCCACCAATCATGCGTGTGCGGTACATCACCCGCAACACTCGCCTCACCTTGTCGTTGATTACACTCATGGGCACCTCTCCTGCACGAACAGCTTGCAGCAAAGCTCGCGAGAAATACCAGTCGTCGTAGTGGCCAGCCCAGGTGCCCATTTCCACGTCCAGTCCATTGAGAGCCGATGCCACTGTCGATTGTGCAGCACCCCAGTCGCTCATATACACACCCTCAAAGCCCCACTCACCCTTGAGAATGTCGCGAGCCAAAAGGGCGTTTTCGGCACAAAAGATACCGTTCACGCGATTGTAGCCACTCATCACACACAGGCTACCACCCTTGGTCACAGCGGCCTTGAAAGCCGGCAAGTAAATCTCATGCAGGGCACGGGCCGAGAGTTGTGAACTATTCTCAAGCCGCCAGCGCTCCTGGTTGTTGGCCGCAAAGTGCTTCACACAGGCAGCCACATGGCGCGACTGCAAGCCCGCCACATAGGCCGCGGCCAGTTCTCCAGCCAAATAAGGATCTTCGCTCAGGTACTCGAAGTTGCGACCACACAACGGACTGCGGATGATGTTCACACCCGGTCCCAGCAGCACATCTTTCCCACGCCAACGCGCTTCCTCGCCCAGTGTTTCGCCTCGCGAGCGGCACAAATCCACATTCCATGTGGCGGCGATGGCTGTTCCTGTGGGCAGATAGGTAGCCGAGTCGGTGGTCCAACCCGCATACTGCCAGTCGTGGCGGTTAAACTCGGCGCGCACGCCATGCGGCCCGTCGCTCATGGCCCATTCCGGAATGCCCAGCCGCGGCACCCCGCCCACATAGAAGGTGGAGTTGCCATGCAACAGAGTGACTTTTTCCTCCAGCGTCATCTGCGACAGCAATTTATTGATATAGCGATCCTCGGCACTGGCCGACCCGCGTCCCACGGCTTGAAGCACCAATGTGGCAACGCATAACACAAATAGCACAGTTCTTTTCATGCGGGCAACGATTTAATCAATGAGTAGTTTTTAGTCATTAGTGTCCGATTAAAGTTTTGGAACATTTTGCTATCTGTTGATATTCAATGCAATCATAGCAGAAACAAAATGTTGGCTTACTTTTCGTCAGGCAAATTTCAGCCGAAGGCTGACCCTTGAGTACCCCCCCTTTGACACTTGTGGAACAAGCGATAGCGAGTGGAATAAGTGTCAAAGGGGGTATATGAAACTACCAACTTGTCGCCAACGGCAACCCCCTTTGTTTTGTCGGACAATAAAAGCTTTATTGAGGATTTACAAAAACAACGTGAGTCAGATGAAACTTATCGCCATGGATTTTGCGATCCTGCCCGACAGGATCATGTTTTCATCTAACTCACGTTGACCAACTTCACGCTTTTTCCTACAGCATGGCGCACAGGGCATCGAGGGCGGCGCTCAGACCATCGGGGTTCTTGCCACCGGCCTGTGCGAAACCGGGCTGACCGCCACCGCCACCCTGGATGAGTTTGGCTGCTTCGCGCACCATCTGTCCGGCATTCTTGCCTTCTTTCACCAGGTCGTCGGTGAGCATCACCGTGAGCATGGGGCGGCCTTCGCTTTGGGTGGCAGCCAGCAGTGCGCTGTGCTCCAGCCCGTCGGCGCGCAGGGCAGTAGCCACGCCTTTCACCACATCGGCCATGACAGGACCACTCAGGGTCATCACATGGATGCCGTTAGCGTTCATTCTGGCATCTTTCTTGAGTGTCTCTTTCAGTGCATTGATGCGATCCTGAATGAATCCCTCGGCCTGCTTGCGCAGAGCGGCATTCTCGCTGAGCGATTTCTTCAGGGCCACGATGGCATCGGGTGCATTATTGAGCATCGACTTGATTTCGAGCAACGTGTCTTGCACGGCATCGAGCATATTCTCCACCGTCTCGCCGGTGATGGCCTCGATGCGGCGAATGCCGGCTGCGATACTGCTCTCGTTCACAATCTTAATCATGCCTATGGCACCGGTATTGGGCACATGGGTACCGCCACACAGTTCCACCGACTCGTCGTATTTGATGACACGCACGCGGTCGCCATATTTCTCGCCAAAGAGTGCCATGGCTCCCATCTGGCGAGCCTCGTCGATGGGCACCTCGCGGTGCTCGTCGCGCACGATGGCACGGCGCACCATCGCGTTGGCCAGGTGCTCCACTTGGCGCAATTCCTCGGGAGTGACTTTCTTGAAGTGCGAGAAGTCGAAGCGCAGCATCTTGTCGTCGACATAACTGCCCTTCTGCTCCACATGAGTGCCCAGCACCTGGCGCAGGGCGCTGTGCAGCAGGTGGGTGGCGGTGTGGTTGCACTCGATGGCACGGCGTGCTTTCACATCGATGGCAGCCACAAGCGTGGCGGTGACATCGGCCGGCAACGACTTGGCGATGTGCACGGGCAGGTTGTTCTCGCGCTTGGTGTCAATGACTTGAATCTTTTCATCGCCTGCGGTGAGCAAACCACGGTCGCCCACCTGTCCACCCATCTCGGCATAGAACGGGGTGCGTGAGAGCACAATCTGGTAGAACTCGTTGTTTTTTTGTTTCACCTTGCGGTAACGTAGTATCTCGGTCTCACATTCAGTGAGGTCATAGCCCACAAACTCGGTAACGCCCTCACGCAGTTCCACCCAGTCGGTGGCCTCCACAGCGGCCGCATTGCGGGCACGCTGTTTTTGCTTCTGCATCTCGGCGTTGAAGTCGTCCTCGTTCACGGTCATGCCGTTCTCCTTGAGGATGAGTTGAGTCAGGTCCAGTGGGAAGCCGTAGGTGTCGTAGAGAGTGAACGCCTCGCGGCCCTCAATCTCGCTCTTGCCGGCCTGCTTGGCATCGGCAATCACCTTGTCGATGAGTTTCATGCCGGTTTCCAGCGTGCGCAAGAAGGAGTCTTCCTCCTCTTTGGTCACATGCTTGATGAGATCGGCTTGAGCCTTGATTTCGGGATAAGCCTCGCCCATGCTGTCGATGAGCGTGTCAATCAGGCGATACATGAACGCCTCTTTCAGACCGAGGAAGGTGTAGCCGTAACGCACGGCACGGCGCAAGATGCGACGAATCACATAGCCGGCCTTGGCATTGCTGGGCAACTGCCCGTCGGCCACACTGAAGGCGATGGTGCGCACGTGGTCGGCAACGACGCGCATGGCCACATCCACATCGTGGTTCTCGCCGTAGCGCTTGTCGCTGATTTCGCCAATGCGCGCGATGAGCGGCTGGAACACGTCGGTGTCGTAGTTCGACTTCTTGCCTTGCAGTGCCATGCACAAGCGCTCAAAGCCCATGCCGGTGTCGATCACGTTGAAGGGCAGCGGCTCGAGCGAGTGGTCGGCCTTGCGGTTATACTGCATGAACACCAGGTTCCATATTTCAATCACCAGCGGGTTGTCTTTGTTGACCAGCTGGGCACCGGGCACCTGGGCCTTCTCCTCGTCGCTGCGCAGGTCGATGTGGATTTCGCTGCATGGGCCGCAGGGACCGGTCTCGCCCATTTCCCAGAAGTTGTCCTTGCGGTTGCCATTGATAATGTGGTCTTTGGGCAGGTGGGCCTCCCAGTAGCCGGCAGCTTCGTTGTCACGCTCCAGCCCCTCGGGTGCATAGCCCTCGAAGACGGTGGCATAAAGATTCTTGGGATCGAGTCCCAGCACATCCACCAGGAATTCCCAGCAATAGTCGATGGCTCCCTGCTTGAAATAGTCGCCAAACGACCAGTTGCCCAGCATTTCAAACATGGTGTGGTGATACGTGTCGTGCCCCACTTCCTCCAGGTCGTTGTGCTTGCCGCTCACGCGCAGGCACTTCTGCGAGTCGGCCACGCGAGGCCACTGCACAGGCTTGTTGCCCAAAATGATGTCCTTGAACTGGTTCATGCCCGCATTGGTGAACATGAGTGTAGGGTCGTCTTTAATCACCATGGGTGCCGACGGCACGATGTGGTGGTCTTTACTCTCAAAGAAGCGCTTGAAGGCTTCGCGAATCTCTTTTGCTGTCAACATATATATTTGTTTCTTGAAATTTCAACCTGCAAAATTAGTGCAAGTTGAGCGCAAATGCAAATTTATTTGCAATTTGCCGAAACGCCGCCTAATTTCGACGACATCTGTCGTCAACGTTAGTGCAAGTCCCGTTCGGGTGGATTTGTAATCCAGCCGCATATTAACTGCGGATTTGTAATCCGCTAGCCCGCAAGGGCTATCATGCGCTGTTCCAGCGCGGGGATTACAAATCCCCACTTAAGCCCTGGCGGATTCCAAATCCGCCAGAACGGGGTGCAAGTTGAACGGGATAATCAATATAGAGCAATGTCGCAACCACAACAGCACATCTTCGAAGTGCCGTCCCAGGATGTACGCCTTGTCACACAGTGCGCACCAACTCTCCCGTTCGGGTGGATTTGTAATCCAGCCGCATATTAACTGCGGATTTGTAATCCGCTAGCCCACAAGGGTTATCATGCGCTGCTCCAGCGCGGGGATTACAAATCCCCACTTAAGCCCTGGCGGATTCCAAATCCGCCAGAACAGTATATAAAGAGGCACTTCGCAAGATGTGCCGTAGTGGTAGAGGTTCATGTGAGCAGATGTTCGCCCCACTGCCAATCGTTTTCAGAAAATGCCAGTGGCGAATTAAACACATTGTATCTTCGGTGTTTTTCACATACTTTAACTTTTCGGGGAGGATGATTTGTGAATTTTTGTTTATCTTTGCCGAATAATTATAATCTTACACTTGAGACAAACCGAATTTGGTACTAGTTGCGGCTCAAAACAACCGAAATTAATAGGATGAATTTACCAATATA
>JAGAYZ010000008.1 GCA_017940245.1 Muribaculaceae bacterium
AGATGACGCTCTCTGCACACTGTGGCTATACCTTTGCCACTGACAATCTCACTTACTACGTCTAATTTCTCTTCAAAATAATGTTTCATATAAAAAACTGCACCTCAAAAGTTTTGTGTCTAACTTTTGGGGTGCAGTTCAGTCCGGCGTGGCTGTCTAGTATCGAATGAAATTATTATTTCAGGCGGAGGAAACTGTAGCCGAAGCGCTCGCAGGCGGCGCGTTCCAGTTCTTCGCGGTCATCGGGATGAGCGATGGAGATGAGCAGTTTGGCACGCTCGGCCAGCGTCTTGTTGCGCAGATACACGATGCCGTTCTCGGTGACGACATATTGTGTTTGGAAGCGCGTGGTCACCACGCCAGCTCCCGGAGTGAGTCGCGGCACAATCTTGGCCTTACCTTTAGGGGTGCGCGACGGCAGCGCAATGAAGGTCTTGCCGCCCTCCGACATTGCACCTCCATACATGAAGTCGTGCTGGCCGCCCACGCTGGAGAAGATGTAGTCGCCAATGCTGTCGGCACAAATTTGACCGGTCAAATCCACCTCCAGTGCCGAGTTGATGGCAATCACATTGGGATTCTGACGGATGATTTGCGGGTCGTTGGTCCAAGCCACATCGTAGAACTCCACATCGCGGTTGTAGTCGAGGAATTCATACATGTGCTTCGAGCCTAGCGCCAAGCTGGCCACACTCTTGCCGGGTTTGATTTTCTTGAGCGAGTTGTCGATCACGCCCTCTTCCATCAGGCGCACCACGCCATCGGTCATGGCCTCGGTGTGCAGTCCCAGGTGCTTGTGGTGCTTGATGCCGTTGAGCACAGCATTAGGAATGCCACCCACACCGATTTGCAGCGTGGCACCGTCGGGAATTTCGTTGGCTATAAAGCCACCGATGGCTGCCTCGATGGGCGTCGGGTCGCCAAATTCGAGCGCCACAGGAGCATCGTCACATTCCACCGCTGCGGTGATTTTCGACTCGTGAATGAGGGCACCGCCACACAGGTAGGGCATGCTCTTGTTGATTTGCGCAATGATGATGCGCGACGACTCAACGGCCGACACGGCAAGGTCGGCCGACATGCCATAACTGCAATAGCCGTTCTCGTCGGGCAGCGAGCAATTGATAAAGGCGATGTCGAGCGGCAACTGGCGGCTGCGGAACAGGAAAGGAATCTCGCCCAGGAAAGCCGGAATCATCGAGCCGTAGCCCTCACGCACCCAGCGGCGCTGGTCATAGCACAAGAACAGGCTCTTGGTGATGAAAGCGTCTTTATACTCAGGCTTGCAGAAAGGTGCTTCCTCCTTGGTGATATTGAAAGCCGAATAAATGATGACATCTTTCAGCTCACCACCACGGCGAGCCAGAGCTTGCTCCAGCACGTTGGGCACTGAGGTACTGCCTTGAATATAAATGGAATCTCCACTGTTGACCAGGCGCATGGCCTCGTCGGCGGTCATGTAGTTCATATCGTGTCGTTATATGGATTGTTTACTCATTTACCAGTTTCTCGAAAAGTGCCAGGTTCTCATCCAGTTTGTCAAACAGGTCGGGTGTGGACAGGTTCGACACACAGGCACGGATGCCGGCCTGGTCGCTACCGGCGGTGTTCAGCGTGATGGCAGCAATGCCGCAACGCAGCAAGTTGGTGATCAGCTGCTGATTGGTGAGATCCTTGTAACTCACTGTATAGTAGAAACCGTCGCTGATGGGCACATTGTTGTCGCGGTCGTAAACGATGTGGAACCCGTGGCGCTCAAACATTTCTTTGGTGATGGCGGCGCGACGGCCATATTCCTTCACGTCGCTCACGAAGTCGAGGCGGCCATCCACAGCGGCTTCCATCATGGCAGCCATGGCATATTGTGCCGAGTGAGAGGTGCCCGATGATGCGGCATAGAGATAAGTAAGCACAAAGTTGTCGCCCATGCGCCCCATGCCATAAAGTTCACGCAAGCGAGGATACTCACGGTGATACATTTTCGGCGAGAAGCACACCAGTCCCAAGCGTTCACCGGCGTAACTGAAAATCTTAGAAGCCGAAATCATCATAATGTAGTTGTCGGTATAGCGCGACACGCTCACCTGGTAAGGCGGCTGGAAGGGTTTCGACAGGTCGCTGCGGAAATCCATGCAAAGGTAAGCGAAGTCTTCAAGCACCACTACGTCATAGCGGTTGGCCATTTCACCGATGGTGCGCAACTCATCGTCGGTCAGACACACCCACGACGGGTTGTTGGGGTTAGAATACAGAATGGCGCCTATGTTGCCCTTGCTCAGATATTCTTCCAACTTGGGACCGAGTTTTTCGGCTCGATAGTTGTACACGTCAAACGACTCGCTGGGCACGCCCAGCACTTTGGCTTGTGACTTCTGAGCGGGAAAACCGGGATCGATGAATAGCACACCGGGCTTCGACGGATTCATTTGCTTGCATTCCAACAGCAAGTTGAAGCAGCCTTGCATACTGCCCACTGTGGGAATCACACACTCTGCCGGCACATCGGCATCAATGAAGGCTTTAATGAAGCGCGATGCGGCTTCCTTAAGCGGTTTTTCACCTGCAATATTGGGATAAACAGCGGCCACATTACGGTCGAGCGCAGCCTTCTGGGCATCTACGCCGATGTGACTGGGCTTTAGGCCGGGAACACCAATCTCAAGATGCACGAATTTCTCGCCTGAAACGTTTTCCAGCTCATTAGTAACTGCAACACTCTGGCGAATGGTGGCCTTAGACACATCCGCAATGTCCATGCGCGACAAGATGCCGTCAAGAACTTCTCTGGCAATAGGTTGTTTCATTATTCTAAGGTTAAAATAGTTAAGGTCTGAATTATAGACCACGAAATTAGCAATTTTATCGGAACTAGGCAAATCGTTTAACAAAAAATATCATATTCACACATTACCACAGCCCCAAAATACAAAAGAGGAAACGCAGCACAATGGCTGTTCGTTTCCTCCTTTGTAATGCTGTCGTCGGCCTATTTCTGCTCTGCCAGGAATCGCTCGGCATCGAGTGCGGCGCGGCATCCGGTTCCCGCAGCCGCAATAGCCTGGCGATAACGCGGGTCGGCCACATCGCCGGCAGCAAACACACCCTCTACGCTTGTGGCGGTAGAACCGGTAGCGGTAACAATATAGCCGTTATCATCTACCACAACCTGCCCGCCCAGGAACTCCGTATTGGGCCGATGGCCGATAGCCAGGAAAAAGCCGTCGATGGCTATGTCGAAACGCTCCTCGCTTTCAGTGCCCAGGTGCCGCACCAGGTGAGCACCCTCTACCCCATTGTCGCCGAAAAGTCCCACGGTGTTGGTGTTGTAAAGAATTTCAATGTTCTCACGCTCGTTGACGTGCTGCTGCATGGCAGCCGAAGCACGCAGGTGATCCTTGCGCACAATCATGTATACCTTGCTACACAGGTTGCTCAGATAGGCGGCCTCTTCACAGGCTGTGTCGCCACCGCCCACCACGGCCACCACCTTCTTGCGGTAGAAAAAACCGTCGCACGTGGCACAGGCCGACACGCCCTGGCCGGCATATTTTTTCTCATCGTCGAGTCCCAAATACTTGGCCGAAGCTCCTGTGGCCACGATCACGGTATCGGCCTCAATTTCAGTACCGCCGTCGATTTTCGCCACAAATGGCCGTTTGCTCAGATCAATGCTCTTGATGAAACCCGAACGCACATCGGCACCCACGTTCACCGCCTGCTGGCGCATGTTGTCCATGAGTTGGAAACCGTCAATTCCATCGGGAAAACCAGGGAAGTTCTCTATCGTAGTGGTCGTTGTCAACTGGCCTCCGGGCTGCATGCCCTCAAAAAGCACGCTACCAATTCCCGCGCGAGTCGTGTAGATGGCTGCTGTGTAGCCAGCAGGGCCCGAACCCACTATCAGGCATTTTGTTTTTTCCATATCTGTAATTTTGAATAATTATTATCGAAGATCCACCACCTCGGTGCCAGCGGGCACGAGGTTCTTGTCGAAGGTAAAAGTACTCACCGGGGCGTTTACGCCAGTCTTGTAATTAGATAGCGACACTGTGTAGGCACTGCCGTCGGTCATTTTCACATGCAAGTTGCGCACATAGCAAGTCTTGTTGTCTATATAAAGATACACTTTGCTCACGGGAGCCTTCTTTTTGGGCACCAGCATAATGGCGTAAGCACCAGGTATTTGCCCGGCTGCCTTCCACATGTTATAGTTCTTTTTGAAGTCGGCTGCTGCCGCATAGGGGTTCGACATTTGCAAGTCGGCTGCCGACGGCGTGGTAACGTTCACTTCGCCCGTCATCGTCGAATAAGTCCACATCGTCTTGCCATCGAACCAGCATTTCATGTCGCTCGACAGCAGGCGAAACTTGGTTCCACTCATCGTGATGCTACCCTTTGAAGCTCCTTGGGTGCCACTCACCGAATAACTGGCCGACACATTGCCGCCCTTCTTGAGCACATTCACTGCTCGATCCAGCATTTGCTGCGGGGTCTGTGCGTTCACCACGAGCGACACCACAGCCATCATTACAAATAATAGTCTTTTCATATCAATCACTAAATCTATGGCAAAATTACTGCAAATCGAGTGCAAAACAAAATTTTGAGCAGCGAAAGCAGAGAAAATCTTATTTTCTATGCTGAGTCACGAAAAAATTAAGACGAAGTCAAAATTTTGAACAGCGAAAGCAGAGAAAATCTTATTTTCTATGCTGAGTCGCGAAAAAATGAAGACGATTACGAAAAATTTGGGCGAGCCATGCACTAGTCTCGCCCATCATTAGGATTTGAAATGAAATCGATGGATTTTCCCTACTGCTTGACGATGCGTCGCCGCGTGCAGATGATTTCGCCATCATCGGTAACGCCCTCAATGGTCACAGTGTAACTCGTGCCTTCCACGTCGTTGGCATAGAAATCAAAGCTCGACTTACCATCGGCACCTACCTTCACGCACGGGTTCCAGTAGAGCAGGTTGCGCTGATCCATTCCCGGGGCAATGCCGCCATTGTCGCCATTCTCATATTTCTGGTTGTAGCACTCGGCAGGGCGTTGATACCCCAAAGGAGTGATGAAATGCAAGTTCCAGTTCTTGACGTTCTTCGGCTTATCGAGTCCCGATTTTGTGGTGATGACGATGGCGCCATAGAGCGAACTCTGCGACCCCAGAAATGCGGCCACTCCCGGTGGAATGAAATCTATTTTCTTTACATCCTGGAACGAGACAATCATACTTTCGGCCTCGGCTAAATTTCCCATTTCAAAAAGAGACGATCCGGCTGAACGCATATCATTACTTTTTGAATCGACATTGCCGCCCGATTGATTGGATAATGACTGTTGGCTGTGCATATCGGTCGACGCTTTGGCATTGGGAATAAACTCGGCTCCGGCAACGCTATTTCCCACTAATTGCGTCCCAAAGTCGGAATTGATGAAAATGGGAACTTCATATCCCTGAGGATGATAATAGTCGCGTGTTCGCAAGTTATATACCGAGCCACCAGATATCCATATACCGGGAATATTCCGCAAGGCTTGTTCGATGCTGGTGATGCCGCGACGCTGAAAAGCAACTTCATCCATTGAACGCGTAGCTAAAACCTGAAATACATCCCTGTGTTTCACTTTGCTCAACACCACAATCTCGCTGAGCATGATGTTGCGCATGTCGCCACTTGAAAGGATGCGGCTGCGCTCGTTGCTGACGTAGCTGGTATACTGTGTCTCATCCAGATTGCCCAGCGACGCCCGCTGTGGCAGCGAAGCGATTGAAGGATATTCTTCGGGGTCAATCACCAATCGACGTTCATGTTTGCCTTTTTTGTTGTAGGCTTGAAGCACGCACTGCACGCTGTCGGGCAGTGACGAGATTTCTATGCTGAAGTAACCCTCGTCGTTGGTTGTTGCCACGTCGGCCCACCCTATTTGGGGAGCAATCACACTCACTGTGGCACCAGCCAGGGGTTTCTTGCGCCACTCACTCAGCACGCGCCCGCTGATGGCCTGCCCGGCCTCGATGGGATAGCGCGGCTCGGCCATTATTCCGCTCACCACCTGCGGAATATCATAGCGTGTCCAGCCGTGCGTGAGCATGAGCAAGTCCAGATGCTCGCTGCAGTGAGTGTCATTGCCGAAGTAGTAGACCGGATTGGTAATGCTGCCGCGCAATTCACTCTGCAGCAACAACTGCGTCAAGATGTTGGCGGTGGAATCGGTCACGATGCTGGCATCGTCGGTCACGGTCACGGCATAGTTGCCTTGCGGCACGTTGAAGCCATCAAGTGCCAGCGAAGCGTTCACATGCTGCCGGCTGGTGACTCGCTCGGGTGCTATAATCGATGGCTGAGCACTGTGGTCACCTTTCACAAACAGCAGCCGCCGGCTCAACACACGATAATGGGCATCCACGAGCAGTGCCTCGACTACGCCAGGCTGCAATGACGCCTCATCAATCACCAGCGAGTCGCTGGCCGCACCCACCATCACGCCGCGTTGTTGCAACACGATCACGGCACCGTCGGGCACTTGTCCGACAGCACGCAACCGCCACGTGCCAGCAGCGTTATGGTCGGCCTTCACAATGGCTGCCGTTGGTTCCGTAGCGGGAAGTTCAAATGTCTTCGCCCGGCCTGTACTGTCGGTCACACTAACCACATAATGCCGTCCCACTTGCGGAACGAATGAGAACGCACCCATGCCATCGTGTTCAGTAGCTATGGTGGCCACCTCACGGCCTTGGTCGTCGGTCACGTGTCCTGTCACAGTCAGTGGCGAGCCATCGCCAGCCAGTGCCTTGAAGGCTGTGCGACACTTCACACCGGGCACCAGGTATCCGCCTTCAGGAAAAAAGGCCACTTCGCAGTCGCTGTCGTCATGCGGAATGGGCAACAGTTTCTCATATCCGTCAAAGTTCACTTTCAGCACGCAACCACGTGCCTCCTTGCCACTCAAGGTAAAGTTCACTTCGCCACGTTTGTTAAATCGTTGATAGGTATAACCATCATCCACACTATAGCGCAATTCATTAAATTCCAGTTCTTCGCCAGTGACAGCATCTCGATACTTGAGCGTGACGTTCAACCTGGGGTTCGGCTCGTGTTGCGCCCATGTCATGCGGTAAGCGATGGAGCGTCTCGTGGCATAGGCACTCATCACCATGATGCTCCGTTTGAAGAAGAAAGCCTCGTCTTGGCTCTGCATGAACATCGTGTAGGCTGTGAGCAGATAGTCGCCCTCGGCCATGTGCTCATCCAGCGGCAGGTAGCCCTTGAACACGCCATCCTGCTCGCGCAACTTCACTCGCATCGTCACCGAGTCGGTCGCTTCTTTCATAGGTGGGCGCAGCTCCACATACACGAAGCGGCTGGCGTGCACTGGCTGATGAGAGGCCGCGTCGACCACAAAGGCGCGCAGCCAGATGGTGTCGCCCGCCGTGTAATAAGGCTTGTCGGTAGTGACATGGATTTTTTCTTGAGGAAAAATCCACCGCTGGTAGTCGAGCCGGGCGCTCACCGTGTCGGCCACATGAGCAATTGCCGCCACACTGGCAAGTAACAGCCATGACAATAGTAATAATCTCCTTTTCATCGTCGCATCAATTAAGAACAGCTATAGCGACTGCAAATTTATAAAAATAACTTCACAAAAACAACACCGATGGCGCATTATTTACACAAAATAGAGTAAATCGATGCACCATCGGCCGTGTTTCACCATTTATTTGTGGTGCACAGGACGAATCGTCATGTGCACACATCGCAGTTCAGGCAGAAATTTGCCCTCGTGAGTGATGTCACCTCTGTTTGAATTCAAGATAAATGCCCAAGCCAGATAGACGTCAGGTTTCACCTTATAACCAATATTAGATCTATCTACACTTTGGGATGCGATAGTACTTGTCCAATAATATCCCACCGCTTCCTGAGCAAATGGACCAGAAGAAAATCGGTACGGATGATTCAAGTCACCTGAATCGCCGTATGTTCCGCATAGTGGAAGGTCTATGCTGTTGCCATTGGGACCGGTTACATGGTAAAATTTATGTCCGTCTTGTTGCTTAAGAGTCCACGTGCAGTAGTTGCACAGTTCTGCGGCTTGTTGCATGGTGGGCATGCGCCAACCATTACCCCAGTGCTGAGCCACCACATCCAGATTAGTACCACTAATTTCCTTTGTCATCGGAGGATTGCCACCATATTCATCGGAATTCCACCCATAGCCATTATCGTTAACGATGCCTATGCCCGACCACAACTTTCCAGTAGGGTCGCCCCATGCAAAATGGCCACCATATTCTAATGGATGGTTCGCTCCAAAGTTACACGTAGCCCATTTTACCGACAGGCCAAGATCCACGGCCTCAACACCATCGGGAAGAGACATGTCATATTCCGGCATTGTGCGAGCCACATCACTCTGCTCTGGAAGGGGCTGAACGGGTTCGTCACTGCTGCAACCCACTGCGGTCAGCAACCATGTTGCCATCACGCAGCTTAAAATTATCATTTTTTTCATCATTCTTAAATTTTAGAAGTTAATAAAAAGATTATTTCTACAATTAACATTCTGTAGTCTCAACAGGAAATAATGGGGGGCAATCCTCACTTTTCACACATATTACAGCGGTTGATTCACAGCCATCTGTCGCAGGACACATGTAATTACTGGTCCCACAAGTATCTTCAACCGATTCCACACAGCATACTGCGGCATTTGATTCAGTATGTACGCACACTTTTGAATCATTACAGGTTTGTTTCAATGTCTCATAACATCCATCAGTGCAGTTCTCTGATGCACAAGCACAAGAAAAATTACCACCAGTACCACATTCATTTAATGCTGTACACACTGGATTTACACTATCAGTCACCATCTTTTCAGATGGCGTACCACTACCAGTCAAATTTGTTACCACGTCTGGATTCAGTTCCAGATCTTTTTCTTTTAACTTTTTCATAAGAGTAATTGTTTGAGGTTAATATATAATTATTTGTGATTATTTCTAACCAATTCTGATTGATAGAATCGGTCTAGTGAGTAATATATCATGAGTTCGTTAAGACGATTGCCGGATGCAAAAAGACGATTCATGCTCATGTGCATCAATGATGACACATTGAATTTTCTCAGCGGATTTTTAGAAATGATTTGATGCAAGTTGCGCCGATAGTCGCTAACGATTTTTTGGCAATTATTCACATCATAATCACCCTGAATTAAGGATTGCATCTTTTCCTTTAGGTTACGGTAATGCGTTGCCAAAATCTTAACATTATGTTCATCAAACCCGAATTCTCGTTGATAACCATCTTTCAATTGACTCATTAACGATGATTTTTCTTCCAGCGTATAATTAAATACATTCATCATTGTGTCAATCAGTTGAAATGATAATTTCCAGCGTTCATAGTCTCTGCTTGCGCTCATCAGTGACTTCAATACTTCGCAAATGCACACGCTATCGAGATGGAAAATAGCTTCACTCGCTTCCATGCACTCACCTTCATAGCGTTCCAGTTCGCGCTCATAGGTGTCGATCACGATTTTATGCAATCGGCGTTCACGGCACAGCGCGCCCAACTTTTGGTTGAAGGCCTTCACCACATCCGTCAAAAACTTAATATCGGTCAGTTCTACCCTCACGCGCAAATGAAATTCGGGATCGCCATAGCGAATGAAGAACCACTTCGATATCATTCTTCTTTTCTTGAGCCGCTCAACAAGCGGGAAAATGGTAGATACCAGTAAACGGTCGCACATCACGATTCCACCGTAGATCTTGAAAAACAGCCATCGGTCGCCAGGATGCAGGTCTCTTTCGATATGTCGCTTTCTGTTAGTCATTTTTTGTTCTAATTAAAGGCACTATGCACTCGTTCATGAAACAGTCATGATGCTGATTAACGTCAAAGCCTGCTGGCATAAATTCTTCAAGAACAAATGATTTATTTGATGCACCCAGTTCACTGAGCATCGCTTCCACACTCAGTTGGCTGGCTGTGTCAACAAACAATTTGTTGTCACCTACTGTCAGCATGACATAACGCGGTATTGAGCCTTCCATCTTCCAGTGATCCCATTTCACCGCGTCAAATTTCATTTTCTTGAAAGGCAATTCTTCTGTCTTGATATTCCATCGCTGGCGTGCCAAAATGATGTTTTTATATTTCACTCGTGGTAGTCGTGGCAGCTGAGCCATGCACCCCCAACTGAAAACAAATGATGAACGGCCATATTGACGCTGCATGTCGCACAGGAATCGGTACACTGGACTTGTGTCGGTTCCGCTATAATTGTGCGCCGTGGTCAGTCGAGGAAGTATTTCTTTGTCAAGTCTGGCCGAACGCAGAACGACACGGTTGCCATTGACGGAAATGCAAAGATCGCTGGCTGGTATGTAATGATGACCAGTCGCTTGTGAATTGGACATATATCCTATTTCATAATCGTAAATATGGGGCCGGAACAAAATGTTTCCTGTTCGCCCTTGTGGAATATGCGCAATTTCAGCGACTATCTTGTCGGAATGATATTCCTGCTCATGAGTGACCACATCTGCGACAATCGATTGAATCACTGTGTCGCCATAAGCGAAACGACCAAGCAAATTGGCTGCAGTGCTACCTGTATAATGCACATTGCAGAGCATGAAGTCGCCATCGGCAGTTTCAAGCAGTTCAAACATTGCTGCCATCGATGCTGGCAAATCATTGTAATTGGCAGGAAGTGAAATGATATCGTCGTCCGTAATTTCAATGTAATCGGCTTCTTTCCAGTTCAGTTCCGAGAGCTTTCGCATCAGCACTTGGTGAAAGGGTGTCATGAAAGTCGTTGTTGCTGATGCTAACCTGCGTGGAAGATTAATGTTATCGACCAGTGGGTTCTTCACCTTATCCTGAGTGAGCTGATAGCCCACTCCAATATCGGGATCAAGCGCCTCCAGCAATGGAATTTCTTGGTCTTGGTATCTGGCCTGAAATCTTTTTCTGAATTGTTCCAGAGTGGAATTGCCTGTCAACGGCTGAATGCTACTGTAAAACTCCAGACCTTGCCTAACCGACGACAACACCTTACGACTGACAGTGGCTTCTTCCGACTTTGAAAAGCAATCCAGCTGAACCAAGTATTTAGGGTTCACTTTAATCTCCTGAGCTTCAAGCTTTGACTTGATATCTTGTTGTAATTGCTCGTTTTTAGCCGCAGTTATTCGCGATGACATGAGCGACACCTTATTATATATGTCTTTTAAGAGAGCGTTCCATTTGGTATTTAGTCCTTCCAACTTATCACACAAGTAGCTCAAAAAGTCATCACCTATCACAAATGGCTCTATTTCGCTCATTAGCAACTGTGCGTCAATCAACGAATGGATGTAATGACGCGCCTTTTCTTCTTCCAGCTCGAATCTGTCAACCAGTATCTTTATGAGATCATCAAAGCTTGTCCAGTCCTTTATCTCTTTTCTAAGCACGTCCAGTGGCCGTGTTCTAGCGATTTCTTTCACCTGAAATGTGCGACCCATTCCTTGCGACAGTTGCGTTATGAATCGCAGGTATTTGCCTGTTTCATAAACGGCTGTGTTCAGCCTGTAGCGCAAATGCTCCCGCACATTGTGATCACGCGCAATCATTTCAGCAATAATACATGTGTAAAGCATGTCAAGCCTGAATCGCTCATCAATCGTTTCATTGGGCACAATGTGAGTGCTATCGCTCCAGTGTGCCGACCCACAGGTTGCCAGAGAAGCAAATGGCGTGCAGCGGGTGGACATTCTGGACAGATATTTCAGAGCCGATAATTTTACTTTAAATTGATTCTTGGCATTAACAATCTCGCCATTCAGGTACCTTTTCAACTCATCATAGAGAGCAGGAGAAGCAAATAATAGCGCATTTTTAAATGCCTCAGACGAAATGGCTGCGTGAAGCTGAGCATCACATTTCAGGGCATCAATAATCGTCCCCAACGGACAACGTGGGAAACGCATCACCAAGTGAGCCAACGCATGATATGGATTCTTAGCGGGCTTCATGAGGTTAACTGATTAATAGCAGGTGAGGTAGCGATGAGGCTTTAATTTCGTTCAATAAATATAAAGCGACACCGGCATCACCCTCTAGGATGCCATTTCGATACACTATTTTTTTCTCTACGGCATCATAATAGGGGAAATGCCACTCATCACCCACTTGATGCACCAGACGCGTCACACAGTCACGCCAGTAATCGGCCGCATCGGCCATAGTTGAAGACTGAAACTGTTTCGACATTTCACGGAAGATAAGTCCCACACCTGACGCTCCGTGGCAGATGCTGGTATCGTTAATGTAATTCTCACGCAGATTCCGTCGGTATTGTGCTGAAAATTCCAGCACCTGTCGCGACAAAGCGGTCAAGTGATCATCGTGATGGGCTTCGCCGGCTCGTTTCAGAGCAATAGCAATGCCGAGGTCGCCATAACACCACGCCAAGCGGGTGCGGTGTGGCGGTTCGCACTCGAGCGAGGTCGATGCAAACCAGCATCCGTAGCGCTCAGGGTCTAAGCGATTAGCCTGCAAATAGCGGGTCGCGCCGCCTATCAGCTGGAGGATTTCGTCGGCAGGCAGCGACGGCACTTCAAGCATGCGGCACAGCAGAATGGTGGTGCTGGAATAACCGTGTGACAAGGAAATGTTATATTTCCTCACCATTTCGGTCTCCTTTTGCGGCCACTTGATGCAAGCGCCGTCACGCTCTTGCGTTTTGATGAGGTGACGAAGGATAAATGCCAATTGATCGGTGGCTTCGCTACATCCCTGATGATAACGTGCCAACCAGTAAAATCCCAACCCGATGATGCCGTGCAAGAAATCGTGATGGTTCACACTGGCCATTGCGCGCATCTCGTGAGCCAAAAAATGGTCGATGGATTGCAGGTGGCACGAAAAATCATCGATATGTCCATCACGGTGCAGCGCATCAAGCGCAATCACGAAACCGGCCAAACCGTTGCAATAAGTAGAAAGAAATGGAGGCTTCTTCAGTGTTATGAGCAACTTGTCGAGCACTTCATCGGCTATCATGGTATAAGATGGGTTGATTTGTGAATACTCGTACAGAAGCAGCAAGCCACCCACATCGCCGGCCAACATACTCAGCGAGAGTCTGTCGGCAGCACGCAGTCGCTGGGCCTCTTGGCGTGCCAGTATCGATAATATGTCTGTAATCTGCATCATGATTTAGTTGAGAAACTAAAATGTACTATTATAGGCGGCTTGGTTGAGGGTGCCGTAGTAGGAACCACAGTCGTCACTCTCGATGTAGATGTCGACGACGCTGTCGAGCGAACCGACCGGGATGTTCACCACGGGCGAAGTGACGATATAATCCAGGCTGGCATAGTCGCTCTGGATGATGATGGTGTATTGCGAATAATACACTGGATCCAGCTCAATGCTGAGCGTGGCGGTCGAGACTGTGTAATAGGCTTGCGGTTCGGCAATCTCAACCATGTGAGGGCGAGGGCTCGGAATTTTAATATTAGATAAATCAAGAACCGTACGTACTTGATCGCCATTAATGTGATCAGATGCAAATGTTATTAATCCAAACAGTGCATACAAAACAATGAAAACAAATTTATTCATAGCCTAAATTTTTTAATAGATTTTTGCAGCAAAATTAACCACTAATTTCCTATTGAGAAAAAATAAAAACTTAATGGAAAATGAAATAAATTAATAATAATCAATTTGTTAGCATCTTAATTTGATAAAATCGACAAAAATCTTAATGGAAAAACTTTTAGTTTATTGAAAATCAGCATTTTGAAACCTTAATGACGCGTTTTAACTCATATAATGTGGCGTAATTAAGGTGAATGGTATGATTAATCAAAGTGAGTTTTAGCCCAATTGATTGAGATAATCTTCTATGCTGCAGTTGATCTCTAATTTCTTTTTAAGGTTACTTTTTTTTGTATAAACGACATTTGGCCCCTTATAACCTAAGCAAATTGCGGTAGCTATAGAACTAAAATTCAACACTGATAACATTGCTAAATGGCGTTCTTCAATAGACAGATTAGGATGAATCTGTATTAATCTAGATATACAATTATTATGTGTTTTATTGACTTGCGTTTCTATTTGTTCCCACACCTCGTTACTTGACAATAACATTTTAAATTGTTCCGAAAAACGGTTCATAAACAATGAGGCATTTTTCCCACTCTGAAAATAATCGCTGGCAATTTCGCCCAAAGACTTGATGTTCTGTTCAAAAATAGCACTTAGCTGAGCATATAGTGTTTTAACAAAATCATTGTCATCTTGTAATGCACGTAATTTGTCAATTTCATGAGCCTGATTCATAAGCAATTCGTTGGTGGCAGCCATTTCGTGCAATTTATTGTTTTCTATTTCATTTATTTCTTATAGATGATTCTGTTCAAGCCAACTAATTTGATCTCGTAAATATTTCTCAACATTTGTGCGATGAACACGCATTAAATAGAGCGCAAAGAATAAGCCAATTAAAAGTAAGGCAATACCAAAAATCGAATACTGTATCAATCTACTATTATTTAAATGCTCTTGTAGTGTTTTATATTCATTTTCTGTTACCTTTTCTTCTGTTGATAAAGACTGGCTTTTACGCTCAAGCATTTCAGTTTCTGCCAGTTTATCACTTAACACCTCATAACGATGTGCATCGCGCCAGTTTCCTTTTGAGGAGAAAACCAATGATTTTGTATGGTAAAAAATGGCAGAGTCAACTCTTGAACTAGGAACAGGAGCTTTCAATAAATAATATTCGGCAGAATCCGCTATTCCCAGTTTAACATATGATTGAGACGTAAGATACCAGCAATCAGAATTTAAAAAATTGCCAAACTCTTTAATTGTGGATTTTGCTAATTCTTTGGTCTTTTCAAAACATGAATCACGAAATAGCATCTTCACTTGTGTTGAATATGCTAAAGACATATAAAGACTGTCGGTCCGTATTTTGGCATTGTTTAATACTTGATTAGTAAAAAATCTAGCACTGTCATATCCTATCTTGTTATTCTGATATAATTGAGAAAGTTGTTGACAACAGAACAAATAACTTGCAGTATCATATCGCTGAAAATAATCAATTGCACTCCGATACTTGTTGATGGCTTCTGGAAAGTCTATACACTTTTGATATAGAATGCCCATATATTCTTGGGCGTAGGCGCGGTGGTAGTGATCGTCGGGGCGGGATTCCAGCTCGGTGCGCTTGTACCAACGCATGGCGCTGTCGGGGCGGCCGAGTTCTTCGGCGGTGGTGCCGCTGTAGAGCATGGCCCGGATGCGGCGGTCGTAGGGGCCGTGGTCGCGGTAGTAGCTCCAGGCTCGGGCGATGAGCGTGTCGGTGGTGGCGGGGATATAGGCCTTGTAGAGGGCCTGCGTGGTGAGCACGTCGTGGTAGGCGCGCAGGTCGGCGGGCAGCGAGTCGACATTGATGCCAGCCAGCAGCGCCAGCGCGCTGTCGGGCTGCGCACTCAC
>JAGAYZ010000067.1 GCA_017940245.1 Muribaculaceae bacterium
TCACAGCTCGGTCTTTACCTCATGAGAATCGAGTGTACAGACAAAACAAAGAAAAAACAGCCGCCTGAAAAATATCCCATTCTCAGGCGGTTGATTTGCAAAGAGAGTGAGCCATAACTGAATTATGACACACCCTCTTATCATTAGTTGGTTATAGGGTTACCAGGTGAGAGCGTCGGGAAGGATGTCGCCGTCGGTCATGGGGCTGTCGGCCTCGGTGAAGGCATTGGCCTTATACTGAATGCAGAGCATCACCATGTCGGTAGTGCCGGTGTTCTTCAAGGCGCGCTTACCCTGAGGCGACACACGCACGATGCTGCCTTCGCTCACGTTAATCATCTCGCCATCCACTTGATACACGCCTTCGCCCTTGAGGATGAAGTAGAGTTCTTCGTGGGTCTTGTGGGTGTGCAGGAAACCGCTGTCCTGACCTGGAACCAGCGTCTGGAAACTCAATTCGCTGCCTGTAGTGCCAAGTGCCTGACCCACAAACACTTTACCTTTAATCACATTGGGTCCCATGGGCAATTCATGCTCTATAATCTGGTCCATGCGTCCCACATTCACTGTGGCATAATTCTTGCCGGTCTTGATGGTTTCAATCTTTCTCATCATGCTTTATTAATTTTATAATGTTAATTCGTTGTTCGCTGCAAAATTACTCTGTTTGTTTAATTCCTGCAAGTATAAACAAAATAGATAGTTAGTTACTAAAAGGTAGTAAATGCTGATAATGAAGATATTCTGTTTTTTAATTTAATAATCATTAACCATGTCAGTAAAAAATCTAGAATATTATTTGGTTACTTTGAGAAACTATTACTAATTTTGTGGTCATGAATAAAGAATTACACGTGGAATATCTGTCGTGCCCCATCAGGCATGTGATAGGCCGTTTTGGCGACAAGTGGTCGTTGCTGGTGCTGTATGCCTTGTGGCGCAGCGAGGGAGGAGTGATGCGATTTGGCGAGTTGCATCGGTTTATGGACGATTGCTCGCAGAAAATGCTTTCGCAGACGCTCAAAGCACTGGTCAAGAATCATTTGGTGAGCCGCAAGCAGTATGCCGAGATTCCACCCAGAGTGGAGTATTCGCTCACTGCACTGGGCCAGTCGCTCATGCCCCACGTCGAGGGACTCGTGGGCTGGAGCCTGGAGCATTTCCACGATGTGACCGAGGGAAAAGTCATCGTTAAATAGAGGGATTACACTATCCCCCAAAAGCATCAAAATCTATGCAAATCTGCAATCCGATTGCAGATTTGCATAGATTTTCTTGTTGAAGAGCAATAATTTGCTCGGAACAATTTGTGGTAGAAATCAGTTGACCTGGATGGGTATGCCGGTGGCTTTGGCGATGCAGTCGCCGATGGCCGAGTCGAGTTTGAGGCTGTTGCAAAACTCGTTTCAGAGCTGTTTTTGAAAATTCTGTAGGGACGGTGCATGCATCATCAACTGAATTATTTGACTGAATCACAATGCTTTGACTCGACAGACTTGCATGCTCCGTCCCTACATTCTGCTGACAATCTCATCATCCTAGAGTTTTGCAACACCCCCACTTTGTTTTAAAGACCATGCAAGAACCCCGTTGGGGTTCGCAGCTTGGTCACCCGCAAAACCCTGTGTTTGGGATAGTCCTTATCCGAAGATGGGCGAGACTCTATAGAGGAAGAACTTTGTATCAATCACGCCTCTGCATTCTCCATATCTTCTGCGTTTTTGATAAGCAAAGGTACATATTTTTGCTCTAATTGAGCCAACACATAAAATTTAACACACAGGATTTTGCAAGTGTCCCAAGAAAATGATATATTTGCAAATAAAACACCCATCATCGTGAAAACTATAGATAACACATACAAAAACTTAACGATATGAAAAAAATAACAACACTGCTGATGACTTGCCTGGTGGCTATGACTGCGTTCAGCGCGATGGCTATTGAGACCAGCGACTTCGTGATTGACGAAGGCATGCCCATGGGCGACGTGACCGGCGACAACAAGGTGGATGTGGAGGATGTGAACCTCGCCATCAACGTCATCCTGGGTCTGGAAACCGACAAGAATGTCAAGGCCAAAGCCGACGTGACCGGCGACAACAAGGTGGATGTGGAGGATGTGAACGCTATCATCAACATGATTCTGGGCCTTTCCAGTGGTGGCACGACGGGCGGCTCGGTGATTAAGATGAGCGATTTTGTACCTAACTCGGGTAGTACTACGAGCGATATGAATCACCAGTGGGCCGAGGGCGAAGTGATTTTCATTGCCGTGGATCCCGACTACACTAGTGCTTGCCAGAACGTTTATGCCATGGTGCGTACCGGCGGCAAGTGGGTGTTGAAAGATGTGAAAGGCAGCAACAAGCAGGGATTCAAAACCATTGGTGGCAAACTGTGTGCAGCCTATGTGCAGCATGCCGATTTGGAGAACTCCTACTATGACTACATTCCGCTCAAAGGCGATGTGGCCTGTGTGAATCGTGCAGCCAATTACACGGTGATTCCGAAGGACGGCAAGTTCTATATTAGAATCAATGACATTCTGCTTTATCACTTTGTGTCGAGAATTGATGTGAATGCGGCCTATGAGGGCGACTACTTCTACAGTAGCGTGACACACCTGGATGCACTCACTCAAATCAGGTGGCAGCCGTTCTATTCTTATAGTGATTTTGAGAAGAGCCATCGTGCTCCGGTGATCGACATCAACAGCAATCACCAGGGATCGGCCTATGGTGTGTGGGAAAAAGGCACACGCGTGGACGACTGGCTCACATTGTACTATAACACCGCAAACAAAGGGTATTCCTATTTCTGGAACTATACTCAAGACGAACTCAAGCAAGGTTGCTACCTGAGCAGCATTTACTCTCCCTGGCAAAATGCCTGGAACCGCGACCTGTACATGAATTACTACAACGGCGACGAGCGAAAGAGCTACAGGCTCAATGCCGGCAGCGTCAGCGCTCAGAGTGTGAACATCAATGTGGGCACCAACATCATCTTCCGACCCTGGGATGGTGTTACCAGCGACACCCGAGGCACCATGACGAGCGTCACCTCGTCGACCAACGGCATCCTCGACATCAACTACGACAATACACAGGTGAGCGTCATAGCACACAAGGTGGGCACCACCACACTCACCATCAAGTTCAAGACCAAAGACGGCCTCAATACGGTCTATACTTATAACGTGAAAGTCGACCCCACCGTGTGGGCAGCAGGAAAAACCAGTGACAACAAGCCCATGCTATGGCGCAACTGGGAGAGCAAGGGCATGTACCTGAGTGGTAGGGACAATTATACCAGTGCTAACGAGGTGATTGTGCGTGGCAGCACAGCCTATGTGATGATGCGCAAAGACGTTTCAAATACTAATACTGACTATTACTCAGGTACAGCTGCGATTCTGAAGGCCACAGGGGCTCATGGTGGTGGTTATTTCAATGTGTATAAAGACGGGCTCACCGGTGCCTCAAAAATTTATTGCAAATTTCCCAAAGCAAATTCCACCCGTTACATAGCCGGTATTCCTCACCTATGGGTTACAAAGAATAATGATGTTTACTACACCACAGCCTACAGGGAGAATTATTCCGACGAATACAACTGCATCGTCAGCACCGATATCTATAAAAACAGGTCTTTTTTGAGTAAAGCTTCTTCAAAGTTCATCAACGACCTCGTCACCGACGACAGCGGCAACCTGTATTATGCGGGTATTAATTCCAACATTGGATCCTACGACGAACTTCTTGCAATCCCATATATTTATCTTGGCGATGCCACCGGTTATCTTGCCAAACTTACAACCAGCAACAGTCTATCGGTTTACCCATGGATCCACTATTTGTTTAACCGATTGTTTGTCAAGGACGGCACAGTCTATGTTGATGCCTATGGATTCTATGAAAAAGGCAGTTATGAGACTTATTACTGGTCGTTTGGAAAGAATGTATTCCTGCGGTACACCTCATCGACAGGATTGCAACTCTACACAGGCCAAGTGAGTGAGAACGGCTTGTCAATGCTGGGTTCCAACTATAATTCATACGGAACGCTGATAAATCCCGGTACATTCTTGCTTGAAGGAAACAAGTTCTACTATAGTGGCGGCATACGCACTTACCAGTTAGGTGCCAGCGAATCGACATCCTACACAGCCTATCCAAGCGGTGTCTCACCCTTAGGGTTCGACGTGAAAAACGGCTATATAGGCATGGTGCTCAAAACTGGCAATAACTCGGCCCACAAGGTGATGACAAGCACGCTTAACAGCTACAATGACGGCAAAGTTATGGAGAACTCGGCGGGGACAACTATCTATGACGTGTGGTTGCAGACCAGCCTCGACGACTGATAGCCCGCGAAAGGAACTTCTCGCATTACTATTCTGTTTGCGTAGGGAGTGTTTTACAATATGTAGAGGAAGAACTTTGTATCAATCACGCCTCTGCGTTTTTGATAAAGCAAAGGTACATATTTTTGCTCTAATTGAGCCAATATACAAAATTTAACACACAGGTTTTGCAAGTGTCTTGAAAAGTCCTTGTGAAATAACGGAATTCAATCGCTCCATGAACATCAAAATCTATGCAAATCTGCAATCCGATTGCAGATTTGCATAGATTTTCTTGTGGCGTGCACAAAGATTAGGGCCGCAAATCGTGTTCCGAATCAGTTGACCTGGATGGGTATGCCGGTGGCTTTGGCGATGCGGTCGCCGATAGCCTGCAGCTCGTCATGCTCAATTTTCACCAGATTCTCGGCGGGTGTTTTGCGGTCGATGGAGTAGAGCATCACTTCGCGCGGAGCAATCTCGCGATAGGCTTGAATGAGTGCCTCCACTTCGGCATCGGTGGTGTTGTCGATGTGGTGACCGTCGTAGTCGCCGCGCAGCATCATGGTCTGCACGATGCACTGCCCGGTGAACTGCTTCAGATCGGCAATGATGCCCTGCGGAATCACGTTGGGTGAGGTGGGGCGGTTCAGGGCTGTGAGGGTGGTGGCAATGGCCGAGTCCAGTTTAAGGATATTGTTATCCACCAGTTTGAGCGCGTCGGCCACGCTCTTCTTTCCTGCCATGGTGGAGTTGCTCAGCACGCTCACTTTGGCCTCGGGGTAGTAGCGGTCGCGCAGCATGATCACGTCGTGCACCACCTCGGCAAAATGAGGGTGCAGCGTGGGCTCGCCATTACCCGAAAATGTGATTACGTCAAGCCCGTCGCCGGCGGCCTTCATGGTCTCGAGTTTCTTTTTGAGTTGACGTTTCACGCTCTCGCGGCTGGGAATTCCGTCTTTGCCGTGTCCTTGCGCGTTGAATCCGGCCTCGCAATAAAGGCAGTCGAACGAGCACACCTTGCCGTCGTTGGGCATGAGGTTAACGCCCAGTGAGATGCCTAGGCGGCGGCTGTGGATGGGACCAAAAATGGTGTTGTGAAAAAGAACAGTTTGCATAGTGTCTATATTGATTGTTTGAAGTTGTTGTCGTTCAGGAGTGATTGATATAGCGTGAGATGCTGGCGGGCAATGACACTGGCATCGAAGTGGTCACGCACCCACTGGTGCTGGCTCTGGCGTGTGATGCCGGCATCCAGCGCCCATTCTATGCCTTGAGCGATGTGTGCGGGATCGTGGCTGCCGGTGACAAAACCATTGTGCCGGTGCTTGACAATGTCTACTTGACCACCATCGCCGGTGGTGACAGGAATGCAACCGCAAGCCATGCCCTCGACCAGTGTGTAGCCAAACGACTCGTAGCGCGAGGTGGAAAGTACCAGCCGTGCGTGTGAGTAGATGTTTTGCAGGTCGTGAACATATCCCAGATAGGTGTAGGGAAGTGCCAGTTGTTCCAGTAACGAAGAGTCGTGGATGCCCCCGTAAAGCACCAGATGCAGTCGCCGTGCCAGCTCGGGTCGCTTGGTGGCGATGTGCTGCGTGGTGGCGATGAGCGTGTCCAGTCCCTTGACCGGGTCGTCGAGTCTCGCGGCTCCCATCACCATCACGCTGCGCCCTGATTCCACATTCCAGACGTTAGGAGCACTGGTGACGGGACTGAAGGATGTTGTGGGGAACGGGTTGGCAATGACGCTGATGTCGCAGTCGTGCATCACACTGCTGCGCCGGCAGCATTGCTCAAGCCAGTGGCTCACGGCTACAAAGTGAATGTGCGCGTCTTTATAGAGCATGCGCTTGCGGCGCTGGGTGCTGGACGATAAATCCTCGCCCTGCTTGCCCGTGAGCGGGCAACTGTGGCAAGTGCCTTCGTAGGCACGACATTGGGCGGCATGGTGACACACCCCGGTGCAGTTCCACATGTCGTGCATCACCCACACGACGGGTTTGCCCAGTGTGGTCAGACGCTTCACATCGTCGAGTGAAAGCATCGCCTGGTTCACCCATCCCAGCACCACCACGTCGGCCCAGTCGACCCAGGGGTGACCAATGATGTTCACGCCGTGTGTGGCGGTATCGATCTGGAACAGTGTGTCGCGATTCATCCCGTTGTGCAGGTAAATGCCCAGTCGCTCGGCCAGGAAACGGTAACGATTGCCCACCTTGCTGCCCACTGTCGCCACTTGCTGGTGCTCACCACGCCGGTCAATGACCAGCATGCGCGCCTGGGCGCCTTGAGCGTTCAAGCCGTCCATGAGCCGTGTGGTGGCGATGGCCGCTCCACCCAGCAAATCGCTTCGGTTAATGAGCAGGATGTTCATGTGTGGCAGGTGATGATAGTCGGGTTATTTTCGTCCAAAATCGGCAGGGATTTCGCCCCACTTGTCGGTTTCCCACTTGATGATGCGGTTTCGCCACGAGTGTGTGGCCAGCCATTGCTCGGCGCGGCCTATGAGTTCAAACACGCGCTCGTTATGGTCGGTGCGCTCCAACTTGGACTTGCACTTGCGGTCGCGCACCCATGCCATGGCCGTGCGGCTGTCGCTATAGATGGCGGTATGGTCGTTGGCCGTGTTGTAAAAGAAAGCCAGCGCGTGCACCAGTGCCAGAAATTCGCCCACGTTGTTGGTCGCGTCTTTGAAGGGTCCCTGGTGGAACAGTTCAGCTCCGGTCATGACGTCGACTCCGCGGTATTCCATGATGCCGGGATTGCCACTGCAAGCACCATCGACGGCGATGCTGTCGCGCACGATTTCGGGGATGGCTTCATAGTTGACCTGCAATTTAGGGGCTCGCGCGATGGCACGTATCAGGTCGCGGTCGGCAAAGCCTTCGCGAAAGGCGCGTATGGCGTCTTGCTGTGTGTTGAACGACTTGTACTGGGCATCGGGATAACCCTTGACGCGGGCTTCACACTCGGCCCACGAGTCGCACACACCGGTTTCTGTGCCGCGCCACACGACATACCACTTCTTTCTAGCCATGACTGAGACAGTTGATAGAACAGGCAACCGGGACGTGGCTGGCATCAGCCGCATCCCAGTTGCGCGTGCGTTGACGATTAATCGAGTTTCTTGTGAGCCTTCTCGATGTTCTTGTTGCTCTTTTCGATTTTCTTGTTGATTTTGTCAATCTTCTTTTGCTGCTTGACTTGTTCGGCGAGCGTGGTCAAGGTGTTGAATTTGGCCTGTTCTTCGGCAAGTTCGGCACGATACTTCTCGAGTTTGCTGTTTTCCTCGTTGATGGTCTTGCGTGCTTTTTCTTGCTGCTCGGCTTTCTTTCTGGCTTTTTCGGCCTCCTTGGCCTGTTTCTTCATTTCTTTCTCGGCCTTCTTGGCTTCCTTAGCTTGCTTCTTGGCTGCCTTTTCGGCCTCTTTTTGCTGTTTTTGAGCTGCCTTTGCCGCTTCTTTTTGCTGCTTGATGAGTTTTTCTTGTTCCTTGAGTGCTTTCTTTTGTGCTTCTATTTGTTCTTGAGTGAGCACCACATTTTGAGGACTGGTCACTGCCTTTGCCTGGGTGGCCACAACACCGCCACACAGCAGTGCGGCACATGCGATGATGTTAATGAACTTTTTCATAATTGTTACAATGATAATTTATAGTTTGCGATTTGAGATATAGAGACGGTGAAACGCGAGTGTAAATACTCGTTTCCCCATCAATGAAGCCAGGATGCCGAGTTTGTTTTTGGCTCTCACCTTGCCGTCGAGCAGGCATGGCCAGCGCAACTGGCATATAACATTCCAGCATCGCCGGGTGATGTCGTCATACTCTTTGCCCCCGGGACACAGGAGCAGGATGTTGAAGTGTGCGCTCAGTCGCCTGCTGCGCACGGCCGGCATCAGAATGGGCTCTTGCCGGGCCACAAGCTGCTCGGCGTGGTCGAGGATGTCGAGCACGTCGGTGCGTTGCCGCTTGAAGTGTCCCAGAATGCTGGTCTTGCGATGCAGGTAGTTGTAAAGTTGCTGCTTGGCCAGCACCACCTTTGATGCACGTCCGTAGAGCGGGTAGGCGATAGCCAGGTCTTCGTAGAGCCGTCCTACAGGGTATCGAATTCCATCAAAGAGCTCAGCCCTGAACAGGCGGCCGCACGACGAGTGATTGATGGCCTGCTGATAGAAGATGCTTTCCAGCACCTGCTGGCGGCTGAACACTTCGTGTCCGCTTGCCTCAAGGGTGGCTTGAGGCTCTGAGGCTTGGCGCTCGTCGATTTCGTGCCAGCGACTCACGGCAATGTCGGCACCGGTGTCGTGCATCAGTCGCAGCAGCGTGGCGATGGCGTCGGTGTGCAGCCAGTCGTCGCTGTCTACCATCATCACCAGTGAGCCGTGCATCATGTCGAGACCCACGTTGCGCGCATCGCTGAGGCCGCCGTTGGCTTTGTGGACAACATGGATGCGCTGGTCGCGTTGTGCCCACTGGTCGCACATGAGCCCACTGCCGTCGGTGCTGCCGTCATCAACCACGATGATTTCCAGATGGCTATAGGTCTGGCTCACGATGCTCTGCAAGCACCGCGGCAGATATTGCTCCACGTTATATACCGGAACAATCACCGATACCAGTTCTTCTGCCATCTATGAGGATGTTGTTAAACCAACTTCAATTGTAACTAACGACTAGTGATCACAGCCTGTGTCGAGTTAGCGCACTTTCCACTCCACGCCGTCTTTTGTGTCCTTGATGTCGAAGCCGGCCTCGGCCAGGCGGTCACGAATCAAGTCGCTGGTGGCCCAATCTTTAGCAGCCTTGGCATTACGGCGCACTTCAAGCAGCAAATCCACGGCCTTTTGATAGGGGGTGAGATCCACTCCCGTGCCGGCACCGCTGGCGTTGTCGCGCAATCCCAGCACATCAAACAGGTAGGTGCTGAACACCTGCTTCAGTGTGTCGATGTCGGTTTGCGACAGCGTGGCACTGCCATCGTTGGCCTGGTTGATGACGCGGCAGGCGTCGAACAGTGTGGCGATGACCACCGGCGTGTTCAGGTCGTCGTTCATAGCCTCGGCACAGCGCGAGGCATAGTCGTCGAGGGTGATGCTCGACTGCGGAGCAGCCTTGAGAGCCTGCAGACGGTGCCATCCGTCCATCATGCGCTCGTAGGCCTTTTCGGCGGCCTGCAGGGCCTCGTTGGAGAAGTCTACGGTGCCGCGGTAGTGTGCCTGCAAGATGAAGAAGCGTATGGTCATGGGGCTATAGGCTTGTGTGAGCGATTCATGTTCGCCGGTGAAGAACTGCTCCAGCGTGATGAAGTTGCCCAGCGACTTACCCATCTTTTGCCCGTTGATGGTGATCATGTTGTTGTGCATCCAGTAGTGCACCATGTCGTCGCCCTGGCTGGCCACGGCCTGCGCGATTTCGCACTCGTGATGTGGAAAAACGAGGTCCATGCCACCGCCGTGGATGTCGAAATGGTTGCCCAGGTACTTGCGTCCCATGGCGGTGCACTCGCAGTGCCAGCCGGGGAACCCGTCGCTCCAGGGCGACGGCCAGCGCATGATGTGCTCGGGTTGAGCCTTTTTCCACAGTGCAAAGTCGGCTTGATTGTGCTTCTCGCCCACTCCGTCCAGCTCGCGGCTGGCATTCTTCACGTCGTCGAGGTTGCGTCCGCTGAGTTTTCCGTAGTGGTGGTCGCGGTTATATTTTTCCACGTCGAAGTAGATGCTGCCATTGCTCTCGTAGGCGTAGCCGTTGGCCATGATTTGCTTGACGAGTTCCTCCTGCTCGATGATGTGTCCGGTGGCGTGCGGCTCGATGCTGGGTGGCAGCACGTTGAGGGCTTCCATGGCGGCATGGTAGCGGCGCGTGTAATATTGTGCCACTTCCATGGGCTCGAGTTGCTCTAGCCGCGCTTTTTTGGCGATTTTGTCTTCGCCTTCGTCGGCATCATGCTCCAAGTGGCCCACATCGGTGATGTTGCGCACATAGCGCACCTTGTAACCCAATTGTTGCAGATAGCGGAACAGGATGTCGAAGGTGATGGCCGGGCGTGCGTGTCCCAGATGTGGGTCGCCATACACGGTGGGGCCGCACACATACATGCCCACCCGATTCTCGTCTAGTGGCACGAAGTGTTCCTTGTGGCGTGTGAGCGTGTTATAGATAAAAAGCGGATGGTTCATTATGCTTGTCCTTTAGGCAGGGGGAAATCCATGATTTGGGGGTTGCCAGCGGGCTTGCGTTGAGTGATCTCACCGAAGGTTTGCTCATATTTGCGGATGTTTTCGTTCAGGGCGATGAGCAGTTGCTTGGCGTTTTCGGGAGTCATGATGATGCGGCTCTGCACGCGTGCTTTGGGCGTGTTGGGGGCCATGAGAATCATGTCCAGGAAGAAATCGTTGGGGCCGTGGGTGATAACGGCCAGATTGGCATAGTTACCCTGCATTTGGTCGGCAGGAACTTCGATTTGGATCTGTTGCTGATTTTGTTTTTCGTTTGCCATAATTCGATTTTTGTTTTGTGTGTTAATAATCAGTTTGATTTTGTGAAGTCGCGGTAGGTGACTTCGGGCCTCACCAGGTCGTCGGCATGGAAGCGCAGCACCTGTTTGGGGTTGCGTTTCCATGTGGCCCCGATGTAGAACGAGGCATAAAATTCACGCCAGTGCCGTGTGGTGTCGCCAAAGACGTTGTGCACCAGGTAGCAGTGCACGGTGTCGCGGTTCCACGTGGAGCTGTCGACCAGTAGATAGAAGTGTCGGCTCTTGCCGGTGTATTCCAACTGTCCGTGCAGGTTCAGGTAGTCGCCGGTGCGCCACACGGTGCGCAACTTCACCGGAGTGTTGTTCTGCAAATATTGTGCCACCGGCTTGAGCGTGTAGCGCATAGAGTCGCTGATGATAGCCGTTGCGGCATAGGCGTTGATGTGTCGTACCGAGTCGCCGGCGGCATCGGCGAAATCGTAGCGCAGCAGCAATCTGCGTCCCGGGTTACTGCCTTGCGGGGCATGCGTGCCTGTGGCCAGCAGGGTGATGGCAGGATTGTCGTCGCGTCCCTGCAGGCGGAAAACTTCGTGAGACTCGTCGTCACAGCCCATGTATGTCACTATGTCATACCGATAGTCGGTATATGCGCGATCAATGTCATGACTGTCGTTGCATGCCATGAGTGCTGCTATTAGTGCAATCAAGCTCCAGATGATATGTGGCAAGCGGTGGCTCATCCTACAATGCTGATGTTTTCAAAATTGCCGTCTTTCATGCGCAGCGTGCGGTCGGCCTGGCTGGCCAGTGCCTCATCGTGCGTGACGATGACGAAGGTCTGTTGCATCTCATCGCGCAGTTTGAAGAATAACTGGTGCAACTCCTGCTTGTTGGCCGTGTCTAGGCTGCCGCTGGGTTCATCGGCAAGAATTACCTTTGGCTTGTTGACCAGTGCCCGGGCCACGGCCACTCGCTGTCGCTCGCCGCCACTCAGCTGTGCCGGTTTGTGGTCGAGACGTGCGGCAAGGCCCAGGTAGTCGAGCAATTCCTGCGCGCGGCGATAAGCCGTCTCTCGACTTTCACCGCCGATGAGGGCCGGAATGGCCACGTTTTCCAGCGTGGTGAACTCTGGCAGTAGCTGGTGGAACTGGAACACGAATCCGATGTTCTTGTTGCGGAACCGAGCCAGCTCGTTGTCGCTCATGCGTGTCATGTCGGTGCCGTCGTAGGTCACGGTGCCTCTATCGGGCCGGTCGAGTGTGCCCAAGATTTGCAGCAGAGTGGTCTTGCCGGCTCCGCTGGGGCCTACTATCGACACCACCTCGCCTTGGGCGATGGACACATCCACGCCTCGCAACACCTGCAGCGAGCCATAGTTCTTGACGATGTTTTTTGCTTCAATCATGCGCAAAGATGTTTTCTGAGTACAAAATTAATGAATATTTTGCTCAAGCGTGCAGTTTGTTTGAAAAAAAAGTTGTAATTTTACAAACTTGATAATTATTAATAATTAAATCAATAAGTTTTCGGCATGAGTGCGCGCATTTCTGTCATATTTTTACTAGCATGTTTATGGCCAATCGTGTCTCCGGCGCAGGATGTGTGGGAAAAGGATGTGTTGGGGCACTGGCTTGCGCCTTCATTTAATGCCTTTGCCGGTGCCGCATCGCTGCCTAATGGCGTGAAATATCTCCCGTCACCTGTCGACACGACTCAGCTGACTTTTGCCGGCGATTTCTACCGCTGGCAGTGGGGAAAAATGATACGTGAGAACGCGCGCGGAACCAAGACCGTGCGTGGCAACCAGGCCTACTATGAGTCGCAGTACGGGCTCAACCGCATGTGCATCATCATGGCGCAGGCCATAGGGTTGACCATCACCAATGCCGCTACCAATCCCCGCCGAACTCCCAAGATGGTTTATTTCATCTACCACACGGGCGAGACGGGAGCCGCGGCCAACCAGTATGCCAAGCAGAAATATATGCGTCGGCGACCGTTCGACCTGATGCACGAAACCACATGGGGAAAATACGACACCTATGAAGACCTGATGAAGCCCGGCAACGGCTCGTTCCCGTCGAGCCACACGTCGTTTGGCTGGGCGGTGGCTCTGTCGCTGGCCGAGATGATTCCCGAGCGCCAAGACACGATTCTCAGGCGTGGTTACATGTATGGCGAGAGCCGCGAAATCGTGGGAGCCCACTGGCACACCGATGTGGATGCCGGGCGCCTCACAGCCTCGGCGGCAGTGGCCTATTTGCACTCGATGAGTTCCTACCGCGACAGCCTGAAAGTGACGCAAGAAGAATATTACTCGCTCAAGGGCGGCGAGCCCGACACTGATGCCGGATGGCCCAAGGGCCGTAAAATCATGGACGGACCGGTGGATTCGCTCAGTGCCTTGTATTACGACGATGTGGCCGGCTATTGGCAGGCCAAGGCCGACCGCAACACCGACCGTGGCTTGACGGCCATCGACGAGAACGATGACTCAGACTTATTCTTTCTGCGCAAGTTCTCTGAAATCATCGGCGACTCGCTCGATCCTGGTCTTAATACCTATATGGCGGCTGTGTTGTCGAGGGCACGCGAAGCCCTCGAACAATCGGCTCTGGAACTGCGCTCCACCGCTTTTCGCAAGCGACCCTATGTGCAGTTTGGCGAGCCCAGCCTCATTCCCCAAGACGAAGACTACTATGCGGCCACGTCGAGCTACCCGTCGGTCAAGGCTCAAGTGGGCTGGGGGTTGGCACTGCTCATGGTGGAGATGTTTCCCCAAAAAGGCAACGACTTGCTCAAGTGGGGCTACGACTATGGCTACAATCGCGTGGTGGCCGGTTACAACTATCCCAGCGACGTAATGGCCGGCCGCATCCAAGCCTCCTCCGTGCTGGCGCGCTTGCATGCCGACGAAGACTTCAGAGAACTGATAGAACTGGCCAAGGAAGAATATGAATATCATCCCAAGCTCGTCACCGTGCTCGACGACGTGCCGGCCGCGCCCATCCGCGACGGCTACTGGTACACCACCACCGGCATCGCGCTCAAAGACCGTCCCACCCAGCCCGGCATCTACATCCACGCCGGCCGCAAAGTGTTTGTTAATCAAAGATAAAACTAAAACAATATAACGTTAACGAATTAATATCATTGGACTATGAGAGGAAAAATGAAATTCGCCCTGAATATCCCCACCCGACTGGTGTTCGGTGCTGGGGAACTGAAGAACATTCATGAAATGGAACTGCCCGGAAGGCATGCCCTGGTGGTGATTTCGTCGGGAACGGCCATGAAGAGTCATGGTTACCTGGACGTGTTGCTGGCCGGACTGAAACGTGCCGGAGTGGATGCCACCGTGTTCGACAAGGCATTGCCTAATCCCATCAAGGCACATGTGATGGAAGGCGCACAGTTGTGCACGAGCGTGGGCTGTGACTTCGTCATCGGCCTGGGTGGCGGCAGCTCCATCGACACGGCCAAGGCCATCGCCATCACGGCGGTGATGGGCGGTGACTTCTGGGACTACGTGCAGGGTGGCACAGGCGGTGGCAAGCCCGTTACGCGTGCGTTGCCTATCGTGGCCATCCCTTCCACTGCCGGTACGGGCACCGAGATAGACTTGTGGGGTGTGATCACCAACGAGCAGACACAGGAGAAAATGGGTTTCGGCACGCCGCTCATCTACCCGCGGCTGGCCATCGTTGACCCCGAGTTGATGCTCACCATTCCTCCCATGCTCACGGCTTACCAGGGCTTTGACGCGTTTTTCCACGCTGCCGAGGGCTACATCAGCCAGGCCCACTCGCCCATCAGCGACCTCTATGCGCTGGAAGCCATCCGCCTGCTGTATAAGTACCTGCCGGTGGCCGTTGCCGACGGCAACAACATGTGGGCACGCATCAAGGTGGCCTGGGCCAGCACGCTGGCCGGCATGGTGGAGAGCACCAGTTGCTGCACCGGCGAGCACGCGCTGGAGCACGCCATGAGCGCATTCTATCCCAAGTTGCCCCACGGAGCCGGACTGATTGCCATCAGCGGTGCCTACTTCAAGACCTTCAAGAACGACGTGATGAAGCGCTACATGAAAATGGCCGAAAAGATGCGCCAAGTGAAGAGCGCGCGGCCCAGCGACTTCCTCGATGCGCTGGAGGTGATGAAACGCTCGTGTGGCGTGGACAATATCCGCCTCAGCGACTGGGGCATCACCATGGCCGACTTTGAGCGCTTTGCCGACAATGCCATCGCCACGGGCGGTGCCATGCTCGACCTGGATCCGCGCTTCCTGAACCGTGAGGAGCTCATAGGCATCTACATGGACAGTTATAAATGAGAACTAGCAAGCGAGACCGCATGTCGCCCGTGAGGCGAGGCGGTCTCGCCTCTCACATCTTGCATCCTTAACAAGAATGATAACAGAATTGAGATTCCACGACGTGCCGTCGATGAGCGAATCGACACGTTATTACGACGGAGAACTGCTTTTTGCCGACAACATTACCAGTGTGCCCAAGCTGATGCGAGTGTTCAAGGTAGAGTTTATCGCCTTTGTCTTCTGCATGAGTGGTGAAATGGAATTGAAACTGAATTCTAAACCCTATCGTATTAAGCAACACAATGCGCTGTTTGTCAATGCCAATACGGTGGTGGACCTGCTGGGGCACAGCGACGACTTCTCGTGTAAGGTGTGTGGACTAACGCCCGATAGTGGCCTGAGCTTCATCAACAAGAGCCTGTTTGAGACCATCATGCAGATTCATGAGCATCCGGTGGTGCAACTCACCGAAAGCGAGGTGACGCTGGTGATGAAGTATTATGAATTGCTCGACTTCAAGATGGCCAATCCCGAGATGAGCTACGACAAGGAAGCCATGTCGCTTATCGTCAAGGCATGTGCCTACGACCTGCTGGCCTGCGTGGGCCGGCACCTGGATGTGGAGAAGCAAGGCATGCTGCGACAGGGCGACAAGTTGTTCAGGCGCTTCCTGGCACTGCTGGCCGACAATGAAGATTGCTCGCGAAGCGTGAGCTCGTTTGCCGACGACTTGTGTGTCTCGCCTAAATATCTGACCACCATCTGCCGCCAGCGCAGCAATAAGACTGCCGGCGAGCTCATTGCCCTGAGCATGGTGGGCCGCATCAAGCAGATGTTGCTCTACAGCGACTTGTCTATCAAGGAGATTTCGGCTCAGTTGGGATTCACTAATCTCTCGTTCTTCGGGAAATATGTCAAGAAACACTTGGGGCAATCGCCCAACGCCTATCGCCGCGCCAACGGCTACGGCCGCTAGACAGCAGACAACTAGCGAAACTCGAATGTAGTAAAATATCATCAAATAAGACAAATAGACCATCAGCATGAAAAAGAAAAAACAGCTCGCCATCATCAAGGACGATCCGTGGCTGGAACCCTACGAGGAAGCTATCGTGGGCCGACATGAAGATGCCGTCAAGAAAATTGACGAACTCACCGGCGGCACCGGCCGTCTGGACGACTTTGCTAATGCCTACAACTATTATGGCCTGCATCGCGACGGCGATGAGTGGGTGCTGCGCGAGTGGGCACCCGGTGCCACCGACATTTATGTGATAGGGCCGTTCAACGGCTGGCGCGAGTGCGCCCCCTATCGCATGCGTGCTGTGGGCGATGGAAACTGGGAATTGCGGTTGCCGTTGCGTGGCATGTCTCATGGCGACCTGTTCAAGTTGATGATGCACTGGCCCGGCGGGCAAGGCGAACGCATCCCCGCCTACGCCACCCGCGTGGTGCAGGACGAAGACACCAAGATTTTCTCGGCTCAAGTGTGGGCACCCGACGAGCCTTATGAGTTCCACATTCACGATTTTGTGCCACACACCTCGCCGCTGCTCATCTACGAGTGCCACATCGGCATGGCGCAGAACAAAGAGGCTGTGGGCACCTACGAGGAGTTTCGCCTCAACGTGCTGCCGCGTGTGATTGAAGGCGGCTATAATGCTATCCAGATTATGGCCATCCAGGAGCATCCCTACTATGGCTCGTTTGGCTACCATGTGTCAAGTTTCTATGCGGCATCGAGCCGTTTCGGCACCCCCGACGAGCTCAAGCACCTCATCGACGATGCCCATGCCGCGGGCATCGCCGTGATCATGGACATCGTGCACAGTCATGCCGTGAAAAACGAGGTGGAGGGTCTGGCCCGGTTCGACGGCTCGCCCGACCTCTACTTCTATGGCGATCACCGGCGTGAGCATCCGGCATGGGACTCGCTCTGCTTTGATTATGGCAAGAATGCCGTGCTCAATTTCCTGCTGAGCAACTGCAAGTATTGGCTGGAACAGTATCACTTCGATGGTTTCCGCTTCGATGGCGTGACGTCAATGCTCTACTACAACCACGGGCTGGGGCAGGCCTTTGGCTCCTACGACGACTATTATAATGGCGGTGAAGACACCAATGCCATCACCTACTTGACCATGGCCAACGTGCTCATTCACCAGGTGAATCCGCACGCCATCACCATTGCCGAGGAAATGAGTGGCATGCCGGGGCTGGCGCGCCCGTTCAAGGACGGTGGCATAGGTTTCGACTACCGCATGGCCATGGGCATCCCCGACTACTGGATCAAGACCATCAAGGAGCGCAAAGACGAGGACTGGAAACCCAGTTCCATCATTTGGGAACTCACCAACCGGCGTGCCGATGAGAAAACCATCAGTTATGCCGAGAGTCACGACCAAGCCCTGGTGGGCGACAAGACCATCATTTTCCGCCTGATCGACAAGGAAATGTACTGGCACATGATGACCGACGACGACAACGATGTGGTGGCACGCGGCATGGCACTGCACAAGATGATCAGGCTGGTGACTGCCGCCACCATCAATGGCGGCTATCTCAACTTCATGGGCAACGAGTGGGGACACCCCGAGTGGATTGATTTTCCGCGCGAGGGCAATGGATGGAGCCACAAGTATGCCCGCCGCCAGTGGGATCTGGTGGATCGTGACGACCTCAAGTATAAGTATCTCAACAACTGGGACCGCGACATCATGCATCTCATCGGTGGCATCAATAATTTCCAGGCGTTGCCCATCCGCAAGCTGTGGGACAAGGACGACGACCAGGTGCTGGCCTTCAAGCGTGGCAACCTGGTGCTGGTGTTCAATTTCAATCCCACTAAGTCGTTTGTCGGTTACGGCATCCTTGCTCCCGAGGGTGAATATGAGGGGGTGATGGACAGCGACAGCCCGCGCTATGGCGGCCGTGGCAACATCGACGAGCAGGTGCATCACCTCACGCAGCCCGATCCCCTCTATGCCACCTCTCACCTGGGCTGGCTTAAGCTGTATCTGCCCGCACGCTCGGTGCAGATTCTGCGGCTGCGTCCCCGCCGCAAGTCGCCGGCAAAACGCACTTGATAGGTGTGTGGCACGCCTATAGGGTGCAAAATAAAAAAGGAGGCAGATGTTTCTGTCTCCTTTTTTGCGCTTCAAGATGGACTTGAACCAACGACCCCATGATTAACAGTCATGTGCTCTAACCAACTGAGCTATTGAAGCATGTGAGCAGTTTATAGTCCTGTGCCCGGGACTTTGAGCGCTTCAAGATGGACTTGAACCAACGACCCCATGATTAACAGTCATGTGCTCTAACCAACTGAGCTATTGAAGCAGTCACCTCTCGCCATGAGCGAAATGCGGTGCAAAGTTACGCTAGTTTTCTGAACTGACCAAATTTTTTAGCGAAAAAAATTATTTTTTTTGTTAGAAATGGCAATTTGCGGAATTTTGCAGAATGAAAAGGGGGTGTGTCATCAATTCTACCATGCGTGATGACACACCCACTCCTATGTGTGTGCAATGATATCGTGTGTGCAGTTTAGCGAATCACCTTGGTGGCGGTGGTGGTGCCGTCGGCGTGAGTGGTGACCATGATGTTCACACCCTCAAAAGCGCGGTTGCTCACTTGGCCGGCCATGTTCACATATTTCACGCTGGTGACCTGAGCGTCGGTAGCGATGGTCTCGATGCCGGTGGCAACGGGATTCACCAGAGGCTCGTCGAAGGTGAGGATGAGCTTGTGCATGGGAGCTGCGTGGTCGCCCCAGCCGATGCTGGGATGATCGATGCGCAGCGTGGCGATGTTGTCGAAGGTGATGGTTTTCAGGTCTTCGGAAATGGTGCCGGTGATGGGGCCACCGATAGCATCGTCGTCTTCACTGAGCAGCACCGGAGAGATGTTGTACAGTGCATACTGGCGAGGCGTGGAGCCGGTGGTCATGAAAGTGACCTGCTCGGCGGGACTAGTGGCGGTGAGGTGGTCAAAGTTCAGTTCCAGTGCCATGCACGAACCCACCTCGTCGTAGTTGAGCACGTTGAGTGTGTACTCATCCTGCACAGCAGCTGCCAGTTTTTCGCCTTGGCTCACGTCTATCTTGTTCCATCCCAGGAAGTCCCAGTCGTCGCTCAGTTTCTCGTCCCAGATGCCCATGGCCACGGTGGTGTTGGGTTTCATCATGGAAGTGTTGATGTTGCGGCTGTAGAGCGTGCCCTTGTTCTGGCTGAAGCTCTGGTCCACCTTCACGATGTTCCACTCGTTGAGGGTGATAACGCCGTCGGCATAAGTACCGGTAATGCGGTCGTTGGTAAAGTCCATGGGGCTTTTTTCTACCGATTCTGCCGGCACAAGCATGTAATAGACGGTCTCATAGGTGTCGTAGTCATAGTCGCTGCCCACCATCTGCGGAGCGATAGTGATAGCACCGTCGTCGGCGATGGTCATCTTCACGGTGCCATATTCAATCTTGCGATCGAAGCCGGCTACTTCCCACATTCCCTCTACGCTGGTGCTGGGAGTGATGGTGAGTGTGTTGTTGCCGATGGAGGTCTCACCCCAGTAGTTGATGCCTAGAGTGATAGCGGCCATTTCGTCGGCGGTGGGGGCTGCGCTGGCAGTCATTGCGCCCATCAGGGCTACAGAAAGTAATAATTTCTTCATACTGATAAATTTTAAATGTTGATTTATATAATGCAGTTCTCACACTTGTTGATTTGGTGTGCAAAGGTAGTAATTAATTATGAATTAAGAATTATGAATCAAGAATTATTTGGCACGGGTCATCACAGCCAGCTAAAGCAAAGCCGCCCGAGCGGTTAAGCTGCGGGCGGCTTGAGAGTAAAAGTTATAGCCGATGGCTCAGCGCACCACCTTGGTAGTGGCGGTGGTGCCGTCGGTGTAGCGGGTGATGACGATGTTCACACCCTGGAACGGACGGTCGCTCACCTGTCCTGCCACATTCACATATTGAACGCCGGCTATCTGGCGGGCGTCGGCCGTAGTGTTCAAGTCGCGCACCGCGGTGATGATGCTGCTCTCGTCCAGCGTGAGGTCGATGGGCGACACCATGTAGGCCGATGTGCCGACGTTAGTCTTCCACGGGAACTCGTTGATGCCCACAACACGGCGCGGGGCTGCGGCAGGCGTTGTGGCCTGTTCGTCTTGTGTGGCCAGACGGATGATGCCCTTGAACTTGAACAGTTGACCTGTGTAGCTCTCCATGGCAGCGGGTTTGTCCATCATGTCCCAGCTCACGGGGAAATAGCCATTGAGGTTGAACCCGTTCATGTATTGGCGCTGACCATTGGTGTAGTCATAGCACTCGCGGGTGCACACGTAGAACTTGTCGTCGCCGCCATATACGGCCCAGGTGACAGTGGCGTACTCCTGCGGCTTGGGAGTGACAAAGAAGAAGTCGAATTGTCTCTCATAGGGGTCGATACCCATTTGGTTGCCCAGAAAATTACAAGTGATAAACACGTTGGGATTGTCCTTGTAGTCGTTGGAGGCCAGTGAGCCGGCATCGGGCAGAGCGTCGTAGGCCAGGCGCATCTCCGGGTTACGGTTGTTCACCAGCTGTGCCTGCACCGTTTCGGCCGGCAGCACTTTGCCCACATAGTTGCGCAGCAGTGCCAGTTGGGCCTCTTTGTCTCCGGCCACATAGCCTTCGTACTGAGTGGAGAGGGTGAGTTTCACCCAGTCGCTTTGGTCGTAACGGTCCTTAATGGGCAGTCGGTTGTCGTTGTAGTAGGTCTGCATGTAATCGACCTGGCCTTCTTTTTGGAGCGATTTTTCCACATATTGTGTGGTGACAAAGTTGTTCAAGTCTTTGCAGTAGAGTGCGCCGTAGAAAGTCACCGGCTGTCCCTCGACTTGAATCGTGGTCTGGGCGTTCTCGTCGAAATAGACACCCACCAGGTCTTCCTCGATGGTATAGACCGGTCCATTGACCACACCGTTGCGGATGATGTTGTTGAGCGATCGTCCCAGCACAATCACGCCGCAATAGTCGTAGCACGTACCGTTGCTATAGGCAAAGTCGCCGGTCTGCTCCTTATCGGCATCGGTTTCGGTGCCGGTGAAATAGTCCCACTTGGTGTCGCCGGGCTTGTCGATGCCGTTGTTGAACAGGATGCCACCATTAGGATAGGTGGTCACGCCAGCCGCGGTCAGGTCGATGCGCCACACTTCGTAACCGTCCTTGTCATATCCCACCAGCTCGCACAATGCACCAGGATAACGCGGCGTGTTGAGTCCGTCGGGCGAGGTGGGCGGCGTGAGCAGGTCGTGGTTGTTGCCCTGCTCGTCGGTGTTCCATGCGTGGCAGAACACGTTGTCCCAGCCGGGAGTGTTGGTGAAATAGGCATACATGTGCCCCTCGATCATCACAGCGCAGTCGGCAGCCTCTTGCGCGGCTGCGGCATAATAGTCGCGGGTGTATTCGTCGAGAGCAGTGCCGCTGGAGGGCCATGTGAGGAAGAGTTCACCGGCCTTGCGCCACTGGATGTCGGTCATGTCGGCATTGGTCTCGTTGTGTCCATCGTAATGGTAGGGCTCGCGCGTGAACCAGAAGTCGGCAATGGCATTGTCCACTTCCCATGTCCACCACTTGCGGCCATCGGCAGTGGTTACTTCGTCCAGCACCTTAGGCGTGAGTTTGACGCGCGTGTTGTAAATCACATCGCGTGCGGGTCGATCTTCATGAATGCGTCCTCCGCCATTGGCCAGTGTTTCCTTGTCGTAGGCCCACAGCACAGGGTCGGTGACATTGCTGGTTTTCTCCAAGTGAATGATGGTCATGCCATCCAGCACTTGTGCCATGGGATAGAGTGCCAGGGTGCCGGCTGTGGGATTTACCACCACACGATAGGTGCCTGCCGTGCCGTTTTCCATCTTGAAGTCTTTATGGCTGCCGGCCTTTAGGGCATTTTCCAGCACGATGCCTATTTCGCCGCTGGTGATGGTCCACCAGTCGCCTTCGGCATTGGATCCCAGTCGGTATTGATCGGCTGGCCACGTTGTGGCATTGCTGCCCAGCTGCTTGGTGAACTGGAAGGTGCCTTCGTCGTCGAGTTTCACATTCGAGAGCGTGTAGGTCTCACCATCGGTGGTGAACATGGGCACACCGGCATTAGGAGCCCAGTGGCTGCCATAGTACATATAGAGCGCGTCGGATGCGCGTGTGATAGTCGCGGTCATTGTGCTCAGGTCCACGGTGATGTCGTAGAAAGCCGTCTCGTTCATGCGGAACGTCTTGTCGGCATCGGCCCACACTTGAATTCCCAGCGGAGTGGGGTTGTCCTTGTTGGTCATGGCACTGGTCACCAGCCATGAACCGTCGCTGGCATAGGAGTTGAAGCGGTACTGCTGCAGGGTGGTCCAGTCATCTTCGGTATTGGCCAGTTTGGCGGCGAAAGCGAAGGTGGCACCGGCAATGATCTGCACATTCTTGAGCGTGAAAGTCACATTGTCGGTAGAGGTCATCTTCAATCCGGTGTTGGCTGCCCAGGGGTTACCACCGGCCTTGCCGATGACATACATCTCGCCCGTGGGTGCCATCGTGGTCTTCGTGTAGCCCGTGGTGCCATTGTAGTAGTAATAGGCCACAGGCTCTGATTGAGTGATGTCGCCGGTTTGTGATCCGTTACCATCGTGGAACAGCAGATTGATGTTGTTGTCGTAGGTTTCATAGATCATCTTGTACCATGTGTTGCCGTCGGCTAGTGTCACGGCTTCACCCTGGGTACCCGTCCACTCATAGCCGATATACTGGTTATTGTTATTCCATGCATAGATATAGGGCGCAGCATCGGCATGGACATAAACGGTGAAGGCGTTCTTCTGTTTCTGTACCTTTCCCTCGGGACAAGTGGTGGATGCGGTATAAGAGTGGTCGGTACTGTTATAAACAATGTAATAGTCACCAGGGGCAATATTAGTGATGTTGCTGGTCTGGCTGCTGCTGCCACCTAGGCTCACGATGGCGTTGATGGTGGCTGTGGCGGAGTTGAACGTCTGCACATACCATGTTTCGCCGGCTGCCGAGGTTTCGGTCTCGGTCATCTTAGCACCGGGGAAGTCGCCGTTCAGCTTGGTATCGCTACCACTCCAGGCATACAGGTAAGGTTGCTCTCCATTATAGTCAATCACGTGCAGAGTGAACGTGTTGGCTGCCAGGTCGCCAGTGCGGGTTGCTGTCCACTGATTGGTGATGATATTGTAGGTGAACGACCACACGCCGGCATTGGTCAGTTTGTAGGCATTGTTTCCGTCATGTACGGCAGTGCCCGAAGCTGTGGTGCCCGTAAACTCCTGGTCACCGTTGTTGCTGGTGTAGAAATTGGCGTTGTTCCAAGTGTCGGGCATGCTGGTGGCAAAAATGAAGAACGATGCTTCGTTCAGCGTGACACCGGCAATGCTGTAGTTGATGCCGTCGGTTGTGGTGAGCGTGGCCTGAGTCTTTCCCGACTGATAATTGGAGCTGGCGGGCCAGTAAATCAGGTTGCGGCGGTTGGGGTCGTAATCACTGCTCACAGCCTCGATAGAATATCCGTTGAAAGCGTAATAGTAGGTCTGACCATCGGCAGGGCTGGTGAGGGTTGCTGTGGTTGACCCGCCATTGCTGGCAATGGCTACCGAAGAGGGCAGTGTGGTGCCGCTGAATGTGTAGGTGTACCAGGTGCAGTTGGTGCCCGAGGTGGTGGCGGTGAGTGCTGTACCATTCACCGAAGGAGTACCGGTGGCATCATACACATTTACCGTAAAACTATAGGTTGTCGCCGCTGGCTTCGTGGGCCAAGTGGTGACTACATAAGTGTCGCTCGTTGCTACTCCATTGCCATCGTTATTGGCAGATGTGATTGTGTAAAGTCTTCCACTCTTGACCGATGTGATGTCGCTGGTTTGATTCCATACGGTATTACGATTGCTGGGACTAACTCTCACGAAATTGAGTCCTGTGGGTGTACTTTGCGCGGTATAGACATAGATAGTTGTGCTCGACGAGCCGCCGGCAATGGCTGTTTCGGCTTGTCCTGGCCATGACGTAATTCCGTGCATGTGGCAGTTAAACACGGCGTTATCGTTGGTCCACCAGCTACCGGCGGTCATGTAATTGCAGTAGGTGTAATCCTTTTGGTAAGTTAGGTTTACTCCCGTACCACTGCTATAATAGAAATAACTATTGCTGGAACTGGAGAATGGAATGGCCTTTGAAGCATTGCTGCCACTGGCGTTGGTGGCAAAAGTTACAGTTGTTCCACTGGTGACATCGGCATAATACCAGGTTACACCTCCAGCAGTGGTGCTGGAGGTCATCTGTGAGTAGGTGCCGCTGTCAATTTTGTAGTAGGGGGTCGCTGTTCCCTTGACAAACAAAGTAGAGGCAGAGGCCCATGTGCTTGCGAGGCCGACTAGCATCAGCAGGCATCGCAAGACGTTCATTTTTAATAAATTTCTCATAAATATTGCTTTTTGTTTAGTCTAAATGAAAATTACATGTTTAGTGTATCACCTTGGTGGTGGCAGTGGAACCGTCGGTGTAGCGGGTGACGCGGATGTTTACACCCTGGAACGGGCGGTCGCTCTGTAGGCCTGCCATGTTCACATATTTGACGCTGGCTACCTGCCGAGAAGTGGTCTGTGTGAGATCATCCACGGCAGTGACGACGAGAGTGCCTTCGTAATTCCAGTTTACCAGACTCAGTGCTAAGTTGCCGCTGGGTTCACCGTCTTTGGGGGTAATGTGTCGTGGAGCGCTGTTGCCATTGCCGTTGCTCGTCTTCTTGATGATGCCGGTAAGTTCATACAGTTCACCGACGGAGAACGATGCGGGTTTCTGGCAAATGGCATTGTCTATTGTCACATAGAGTGCACCCGACAAGTCTTGAGCATTCACGACCGTGGTGCCACGCTGTTGCTTCTCGGGCACTGCGAAGACGTGCCTGTTCTCGCCATCGGGACGCACATACACGGCCCAGACGACGTTGGCATACTCCTGGGGCTTGGGTGTGACGAAGAAGTAGGTGGGTTGCTTCACAAAGTTCGAGGGGATGTAGGTGTTGGGCACGTATGGCGACAGTTTTTTGCCAAAGATGGGCATCACCGAGAGTTGGATGGTGGGGTTGACGGCATCGGACAGACGACCAATCACGGTCTGCCCCAGCAGCAGGGTGTTCAACTCGTTGGCACTGATACCTTCAGGCAAGATGAGTTGCGCCCAGTTGCTCTGGTCGAAGTCACCATTGCGCTGACGGTTGAACTCGGTCGTGCCAGGATAGTATTGTTGTGTACTCTTAATGGCGCTGGGAGCGATGGCATCGCCGTCCAGGTCCTTGACCCAGACGTTCTGGTCGTCGGCGGCATGAACCAGTGTGAGGTCGTTGCTGATGATGAACTCCCGGCTGGTGTCGCCACTCTTGATGAGTCCCGCCAGCGAGGTGACATTGCTGTTCACTGTGCCGACCAGGCCGTCGGGAGTGTAATAGCCGCCGTTGACAAACGTCATTTGGCTGGTGGCATTGGCTCCGCCATCGCTGAATATCAGCGACGTGGGCGATTGGCCGGTCTCGTGGCTCACCCAGCGATAAATGGCGTTGCCATCGGGCGAAGTGCCCACCAACTCGGCAAGCTGGTCGCCAGGCCATGAGAAACCGGAGAAGTTGTGGCTGTCGTTCCATGCCCAGATGCAGGGCGAAGCCATCGAGGTGGTGTTCTCAAAGTAGACGTATTGCGCATCGGGCACATGGGTTGCGCACGACGGCAGCGTGTTTCCCGTCACGGGAGAATCCGGTTCCTGAATGGGATTTTCCAAATTGGCATTAATGGCATTTGCGCTCGATGGCCAGTAATTATCCCAGTCGTTGTTGTCTTTCGGATAATAATAGGCCATGCTTGTGCTTGTGCTCATGTCATTAGTATCCCATGCAGTATTATCACCTTTGCACAACTTGAAGTTGAGCGTGCCGCTATTGATAAAGGTCACATAGAACCAGGTGTTATCCTTCATGGGCATACTGCTGAACAGAATGCCGGGATATGAACCAAAATATTCTTGCGGGCTCCAAGTATAAAGATAGTTATTACCGTTCTTGCTGTCGTTGGTAAAACTCAGGGTGATGGCCGTGGCCGTGGTCGTGTGACGGCTGTCGGCGGTCACATCAATATAGCCATTATGGCCTGTATTGTGCGCTCCGGGATAGTAGTAATAATAGTAATCGCCGGCCGAAGTTATAGAGATATTGTTGGTTTGGTCTTTACTGCCGGTGAGCATGAACAGCAGGTTCACCGATGAACGGTTGAACGTGTATTTATACCACGTCTGGCCGCAGTTGGTCGCAGTCTCGCTGAGAGTGGTACCCTTATTGGCCCAAGTGCCTGTGAGCGGATTATCATTGTTGTCCCAAGCATAGATATGCGGGACCTCGCTGGTGCTCATGTTCTTGACATAGATGTTGATGCGGTTGCCGGTGGCGCCGCTCACGAAGTAGGTGCGGGCCACCTCATTGATTACATTGCCGTCTTTGAGGATGGCGGCACGCAACTGGTGGGTGCCGTCGGTGTCGAATGAGATGGTGCCGCCTGTGGTCTGTGTGCTCGATGCTGTGGGAGCGACAGCGGGGCTGCTGGCGGTGCCGGTGGTATAGACAATGGTGGCGCCCTCCACGCTGGTGGTGAGCGTCACGGTGAGGTTGCCGCTATAGCGACCGCTAGCCTTGTCGATTGACACAAACGGGTCGTGCAGTGCGTTGACGTAGGTGGAAGTGACATCGGTGGCAATTCCGTTGCGGAACGTATAGAACACCTCATGATTCACATTATTGATGTTGTGGGTCTGGGACCCGCCATTTTCACTCAAAATCATATTGAACTGTGATGCCGGGATAGTGGCTTCGCGCCAAGTGATGCCACCTATCTGCTTGGTATAGTTCATGGGCCAACCGGGAAAACTGCCTGTGTACTGCTCATCCTGGTTGTCGCCGTTCCAGGCATAGATGTAGGGCGTAGCACCTGTGGGGTCGTAAACATACACCTTGATTTGGTCGCCGGTGGCCTGGTCGCTGCCTATAACATAGTTGTTGCTAACGATGCTGCCGTCAGCCACTTCACCGTCGAGCAGTACGCCCACGCGCAGGTTGGTGCTCTCATCGAAGGTGAGGTTAATGCCTTCGGTAGCTGTGATTCGCTTGCTCGCTGCCGTGGGGTCGCTGCCGTTGGTGGAATAAACCAGGGTGCAGCCTTCGCTCGACGGACGCACGTTCACGGTAACCGACGAGTTGTAACTGCCGCTGGGTTTGTCGAGCACGGGGTAACCATTGATGAGGTTGGGCTTGACGTTGTTGTAGATGTTATTGAAATCCACTGTCGAAGCCACATCGTTGCTCACGCACAGGCGGCACACGCTGCTCTTGAACACTTCGGTAAAAGTGCCGGAGTCGTAGCCCTGGTTCACGGCATCACTGCCCAGTTGCAGCAAGAGTTTGCCCTTGGTGCCGTCAATGATCCACCACACGCCATTGCTGCCCACGTTGGAAGCACTCTCGATGTTGGCCTGATTGGTCACTCCGGCGGCCCGTCGTGCCAGAATCATGCGGCAGATGTCGTCGTGCCAGTCGGGGTGCATGAAGTGGGGCCAGAACAGGCATGGCGTGCCCGGCATGGCCAGCAGGTAGGCATTGGCCTCGACGATGTTGCTGTTGGTGCGATTGGCGTAGTTGGGATTTGACGTGTCGGTGGGTAGATTCTTATTGGTGTCGTGATTGGCGATAAAGTTCACGGCATAGCGTTTGAGCAGGTTGTCGTTGAGCATGCCGGCATCCTTCAAATCCTGGAAATAGCCGCTATTGAAACAGTTCTTGATGATGTACATCAACTGGAAGTCGAATGCCGCACTGCGAATCATGCCATCCACGGCCGTGTTTTTGATCCAAGTCGAAGCCGGGTCACCGGTCCAGAACTCGCCCACGCTGAACGTGGGTGTTGTGGCCATGTTATATTGTGCGAAACGGCCCGGAGCCAGTCCGGCGGCATAATCGTAGCGGAATCCGGCATAGCCCAGTTCGTCTTTCAGATACTTGAGATAGTTGATAGTGTTGCGTTGTGCGTTTTGGCTGGTGTGAGCCACTTCGTTGGCCCATCCGCCGTAGTTGCCGTCGTCTTTACCCGTGCCTCCACCGGTGATTTGTTTTTCCTGGCTGGAGCCGTCGAGCGGCATATACCAGTTGGTCCATCCTCCGTTGCGATACACAAGTCCCACCAGGTCGTCCTTGGTCCAGTTGGTATTGGTCATAGATCCGGTTTCAGGGTCGCGGTAGTTCTCCTGGAACCAGAAGTCGCCGGCAAATCCCTTGTGATTGATCACCACGTCTTCGATGGCGTAGGTGCCCATGGCCTTGTAGGCGGCAATCATCGATTTGAGCTCGGCTTCGGTGCCGAAGTAAGTCATCGATGTGTAGGGCTGTGCTACTCCGTTTATATAATAGGTGTAGTTTTCACCGCGGCCGTGATCAAACCACAGGTAGGGAACGAATCCGTTGGCATCGGGATTGGCTATCACGTCGCCGGGGTTGAAGTTCCACTGGGCACCGCCGCGCATGCCGCGTGTCTGAGTAGAGCCGTTGAACACGATGGTGGGCGGAGCAATGGTGGCACCGCTTTGCGGCAGCCACAGCAGGTCGATGAAGGGAGCCACTTTGTCCTTGACCAATTCTAGATTCACCCACGAGGTGAGGGGCACTTCCCAATCATCGGTTCCGGCGCCCCATCCGGCATCGTACATTGTGGCCCAGGTGTGGCGGATGTTGCTGCCCCAGGGATTGGTGTGCGGCACAATGCTGATGTGCCCAGCGTCGCGCTCGGCTTGAGTGCCGTTAGGGCCGAAGTCGGGGTTCTCCAAGTAACTGTCCCAAAAGAAGCCCTGAATCATTACGCCGCCATAGCCTGCGGGCCAGCCTTGTGCCTGTGCCAGCAGCGGCAACAGGGCGATGGTAAATATTAATGCCGTCTTTTTCATCGTTACTATTTTTAGTTATGGGCTACAAGTTACAAGTGCTCATCGTCTATAGCTCCCAGTCACTCTACCTTCAGGATGATGTTGATGATTTCGTTCACGTCGGCCACATCCACCTTGCCATCGCCGTTGACATCGGGTTGACCGGGATAGTTGCTGGTGTTTTTTGTCTTGAGGATGATGTTGATGGTGGCGTTCACGTCGGCCACGTCCACCTTGCCGTCGCCGTCCACATCGCCCTTGATGGTGGCATTGACATCGGTCACAACCAGTGTGCGTGCCGCTAGGTCGAGGGTGAGGTTCCACTGTCCGGATCCAATCTTGAATGCAGTGCTTGTGCCGTCGGCACCCAGAGGCAGTGGCGTGCCCAGGCGGTCGGCGCTCACCAGAAAGTCGTCGTCGGCTTCAGCTCCAAATCGATATTCGGCGATTTCGTCCCAGTCGGTGGCCGTAGTGGCCAACTTCTTAGTGAAGCTGAAATAACTGTAACCGCTGTTCAGCCCACGAGTGGTGATGGTGGCGGTATAGGTGTGTCCGTCGTCGGCAAGAGTCATGAGCTCGCCCTTATTGGCATACCAGCCGCCCACCTGGTTCACCTCGCCCATGATATACACCTCGTCGGGCTCCGGTTCGGGTTCCTTTTCTAGAGCACCGAGCAAGCCGTAGAGTGTGTAGTAACCGCCATTGACAAAGTCCATGTCTTCGGTCTGCGCGCCGCCGCTCTTGCTGTCGTTGAACACCAGGTAGTGAGGCGTGCCGGCCGTGGTGATTTCGCCACCGTCCCACAGCCATATCTTATTGCCTGTTACCGACGAGGTTCCGGCCAAGGTCAGCTTTTTCCCGGTCCAGGCACCGGTCCACTGCTTGCCGTCGTTGTCCCACATGTAGATGCTGGGCGTGGCCCACTCGTTGGTCTCGAGATAACAATACATGTGCCCCTCGATGGGAGTGGCTTCGGCGGGGATGCTGTAGCCGATGTAGGGTCGCACGGCTTCGGTCACATCCTTGTAGGCCGTGTAGTCGGTGCCGCTGTAGGTGAAGAATGAACTGGTGGTGATGTTTTTGATGTCGGCCGTCTGATTGGTCTCGCCGCCGGCGCCATTATTAAAGATTACGTTCACTGTGGCTTGGTCGAATGTTTTGTAATACCACTTGGCGCCGGCCACATATGTGAAGGGCAGTGTGCGGATGGGTGTTCCGGGCCACTTCTCGCCGATGGGCTGGTCGCTGGTGTCCCAGGCATAGAGGTGGGTGCTCGACTGGTCGTCGGCCTTGACGAAGATGGTGACCTTGCCGTCTTGCGGCACTGCGGTGGGGGTGATGCTCTGTGGCACACCGCCGCCGCGCTTGACGCTGTTTTTCCAGTTCAGTCCCGAAGATACAAAATACTTGTAGTTGGTGCCGCTCTGCACCAGCTGGAATCCCGAAGGAGTGCCGTTGCCAGTGGCTCCGCCCAGTTGCAGATACACCTTGCCGTCTTGCCCCTGCACCTCGATGATGTAGCCGCCGTTGCTTTCCTCTTGCACGGTGATGGGGCTCTGGTTGGTGATGCGTGCGGCCCGACGTGCGTGAATCATGTTGCCGATGGCGGTCTTGTGCGCCTTGTAGTGCGGCAAGAACACGCAGGGTGTGCCCGGCAACGCCAGAATCAGAGCGTTGGCGGCGGGCACGTTGGCATCGTTGCTCATGCGCGAGTGGTTGCCTACTTGCCCGGTGTCGTGATTGTCCACGAAGGTCACCGCCCAGCGGTTATACCACACGTCGGCACACAGTCCCTTGTCGTTCAGTGCGCTGGCGTTGAACGATGAGCCGTTGAAAGCATCGTTGATGCGATATTTAAAGGCATAGTCAAAGGTGGCACTCTGAATCTGGCCTCCCCAACGCGTACCCTCGAGCCAGGTGCGCAACACGTCGGCGTTGCCGTCCCAGTATTCGCCCACGCTGAAGTAGGGGTGCGTCCAGTTGTTATACTTGCCCGTGTAACCGGGGCTGTAGCCCTTGGTCATGTCAATGCGATAGCCGCTGTAGCCGAGTTCGTTCTGCAAGAAGTCCATGTAGGTGCGCACGTTTTGCTGTGTGGTCACCGAAGTGTGGTCCAGGTCGCGTGCCCCGTCGTAGTCGTCGCCGGTGTCGGCCGCGCCAGTGGTCGTGTAACCCTTGTTGTTGCACTCATCGGTGGAGCAGATTTGGGCAAACGTTTCGTTGTCCCACTGCACGCTGTAGGTCTTGCCTGTCACCTGTCCGGTCACGGTTTCGTTGGCAAAATCCACCCAGCCGGTTTTCCCGTTTTTGTGGTTGATGACCAGGTCCATGAGGATGCCTGTGCCATGAGCACGATAGGCTTCTATCATCGAACGCAACTGTGCCTCGGTGCCGAAGCACGTGTTGTGGTTGAGCCAGTACATGGGGCTGTAGCCCATCTGTTGCGAGGTGCCGCTGGCATCCACGCGGCCCGAGTTGGGAATCCATATCAGGTCGAACAAGTCGCCCAGTTCATCGGCCTGAGCGGTGAGCGTGCTCCACTTGGTGTCGGAGTAACTGTCCCAGTAAAAACCTTGCAGCATCACGCCGCCATAGTTTGCCGGCCACCCCTGGGCCACAGAAAGTAGGGGCAGTAGCACTGCCCACAACGTGAGATAGTATTTCTTTGTCATAAGGTTAAGTCGTTAAATCTTCCAAATTTAGAAACAAAATGCAATCTGTTGATTCGATAAAAAAGAAATTTAAACGAAAAGGCCGCGCAAACGATTGCGCGGCACTATTTTTTTCCACTATTTTTGTCAAGCTATTTCTTCTCGATGCGTTTAGCCTGCTTGATGGCACCGGTGGGGCACACCAGAAGGCACAGGTGACATCCCACACACTTGCGGCCGTTGATGCTGGGCCTGCGCTGCTCGGTATCGAAACTGATGGCTTGGTGCCCGCCATCCATGCACGATGTGTAGCAGCGGCCGCAACCGATGCACATGTTGCGGTCGATCATGGGATAGACCACAGTAGTGCGATCCAACTCGCTAGGTGTGACGAAGTGCGGAATCTGTTCGCCTACGAGTTGCGCAAGCGAATGAATGCCTCGCTCGGCCATATAGCCTTGCAATCCCATCTTCAGGTCGTCGATGATGCGGTAGCCATATTGCATCACGGCCGTGCACACCTGCACGTTGTTGCAACCAAGTTGAATGAATTCCAGCGCGTCGCGCCACGTCTCGATGCCGCCGATGCCGCTGAATTGCACATTCTTCATAATGGTATTTTTAGCCATGTCGAGGATGAATCGCAGTGCAATGGGTTTCACTGCGCGCCCCGAGTAGCCCGACACCGTCTTCCTGTCGCTCACCGCGGCGCGGTCGTTCATCGTCACGCTTTTGATTGTGTTGATGGCCGAAATGGCATCGACTCCGGCATAATAGGATGCCATGGCCGGATCGTTGATGCGCGTGATGTTAGGTGTCATTTTGGCAATGACGGGAATGTTCACGATGCGCTTCACATAGGAGGTGTAGAACATCACCAATTCCGGGTTCTGGCCCACGTCGCTGCCCATGCCCGTGAGTCGCATCTGCGGGCATGAGAAATTCAGTTCCACGGCATCCACACCGCTGGCTTGCGCCATCTTAGCCAGCTCGACCCATTCCTCTTCGGTCTGTCCCATGATTGACGCGACTACCACCTTCGACGGGTAGTTCTGTTTAAGGCGTTTCAAGATGTCGAAATCCACATCTACAGGATTCTCCGATAGCTGTTCCATGTTGCGGAAGCCGTAGAAATCGCCTGCGGCATGATCGCTCATGGCATCGAAACGCGGCGATACTTCGTTGATTTCCTGCAGACAGATGGTCTTATACATGACGCCGGCCCATCCCATGTCGAATGCCCTGGCCACCATGTCGTAGTTGGTGCACACCGCGCTCGATGCGAGGAAGAATGGATTTTCGCACTTGATACCGCAAAAATCTATTTCAAGGCTGGGCAGCGGTGCCTGAACTCCGGTTTGTTCTGGCAGATGCTTGATGATTTCGCCGATGCGGATGGGGCGGTCGTAGTGGATACAAGCCTGCTCGGCTGCATCAAGGTCGGCATCACTGCATGCGGCCACCCACTGCCGTGCCGTCTTGGCGTTGTCGAAACGCACGGCACGAATTGCTCGGGCGGGGTCGCCCGTTTGGCACGCCTGGCTACAGGGAGCGTCCACGCATAGCAGACATCTGGCTGCCTCCTCATCGATGTGAATTTGCTTGGTCATAAGAGCTATAAAAAGATGGTTATGTGTTGCCGTTATTAATCACTGGACATAACGACAAAAAGTGAGTTTACCTGTGCAAATTTACAGTGAACAAACGAAACCTCAAAATTTTTTGCCCGAAAACACAGTGCAGTTTTATTGTTTTGCAGTATCTTTGCCACAATATAACATCAATCATTATTGGAAAGATGAAAAAGACGTGGATTTTTGTGGTGCTGGCGGCGGCGTGTCTGCCAATGCTGGCACAAAACACAGCCGAAGTGAAAAATGCGGTGGAAACGACCGACACTGTGACTCACAACTATCAGCAGTTGAGTGGCAAGATAGGCCCTTACGCCGTGAAAATGTTCCTCGACATTTCGGGTGCCGAAGACGACACTGAGGTGGGCTATTACTATTACACGGCCTATCCCAAAACTCATTACAAACTGGTGCTTAAAAAGATGGTGGCCATCAATGCCCAGGGGAGCATGGACATGGTGCTCTATGAATACACCAAGGCTGGCGTTCACTCAGGCACTTTCGATGGCCAGTATGAGTGTCGGGGCGACTACTACTCCGGCACGTTTACCAATTCCAAGGGTAAGCGTTTCAAGTTCACTCTAGAGTGACGCGGCTTGCCCGCTACAGATGGCTCTGATACAGGTTGAGCAGGGCGCGGTAGTGGGTCTGCGGATGGAAACGGTGGTGGGCCTCGCGAGCGATGGCGGCGCGGTCCCATGCGGTGTCGGCGGCATGTTGCATGGCGCTTGCGAGGGCCTGGACATGGCCGGCGGGCACGATGATGCCGTTGCTGTTGTCGATGAGCTCGGGAATGCCACCCATGTCGGTGCCCACCACGGGCGTGCCGGCACTCAGCGACTCGATGATGCTGAGCGGATTGTTTTCCCACCACTGGCTGGGCGTGACCGAGAATTGTGCCTGTCGCAGCAGGGCAGTCACCGCGTGTGCGTCTTGCCGGCCAAGAAATTCAATATTTTTGCTAGAAGCATACTGCTCGCGCAGTGGCGCGAGTAGAGGCCCGTCGCCTGCCACCTTGAGGGTGAACGGTAGTGAAGCGGCCGCCTGGAGCAGGGTGTCGACGCCCTTCTCGGCCGACAGGCGACCCACATAGCAGGCATATTGCGCGCGTCCCAGTGACACGGGTGCCGTGTCGCACCGCTCATCGGGAATGAAATTGGTGATGACGGCCAGTTTTTCTGCCGGAAATCCGGCTTGTTTCATCTTGAGGGCCATGAATCGGCTGGGACAAATAAACACGTCTACATATTGCGAGAGCAACGTGCTGTTCCATTTGGTGGCTTCAATCAGACCGGCAATACTGGCAAGCAGCGACCCCTTCATGCACCGGTTCACCACCACGTCCATGGGATGCTCATTGCACTGGTCGCAGGGCTGGCCTTGGCGCAGGCACGAGTAGGCGGGGCATAGCAGCTTGTAGTCGTGCAGTGTCCACACCACACGGCATCCATGCTCGTGTGCCAGTTTGGCCACCACTGGCGATAGATAGGAATGGATGTTGTGCAGGTGCACCACTTGTGGTTGGAAATCTCTGAGCAACTGCGAGAAGGCGCGTTTCACATCGCTGTCGCCCATTGAACGCCGCACAGCGCGCAATTTCTGTGTGAAGGAGCCATCGAAATGCACCTGTGGCACGAAGCGGTCGTCGCCTGTGCATGCCACATTGTCGGGGTGCCGCATTGAAAAAATGGCTACCTCATGTCCCATGCGGCGCAGCAGATCGGCGGTGCTCATGGCCACCACGCAATCGCCACCGCGCGGATACCAAAACTTGTTGACAATGAGGGCTTTCATACTCTATATAGTGTTGATTCAAAAAGTGGGGAATGCTATTATTCTTGCGTGAAAGCGATGATGCATCGCTGTGGAGCTACATGCTCCAGTGCGGCGAAAAGATCCTTGCGCCGGATGCAGGACGGACGCACCAGCACCAGCACAGGCTCGCTTTCGGGAGCCAGTTGCAGGCAAGAGGCGGCATGTTCCACATCGGGCAACACGAGCCATCGCTGCTGTGCGACGGAGTCGTGGACGGCGTCGGCATATTCTTTGAAGTGGGTCGTGTGCTGTAGTTTGGCATGCACCCCTTGAGCGTTGAGTGCGGTCGAGAGCATCAGCAACCGGTCGTCATCATCGTCGCAATGTAAAACATGCACAGTGGTGCCGGCGGGCAGTTGGATCAACTTGGCTGCCAGGGGAGTGGTGTCGGCCGTGGTGATGTGTATGGCTTGCTGCTCGAGGGGCCGAGTGAGGTCGCATGGCGCCTCCACCCGGTCGCGGCGGTACATGCGCCACAATAGCAGGGCGGTGGGGCCGAGCAATGCCAGCAGCAGCGCGATGGCAAAGACGATGAGGGCCTTGGTGCTGTCGGGCTTCATCTTGCTATAGGCCTGGTCGAGCACGAAAGCCGGTGATGAGTTGGCATTGAGTTTGAGCAATGCGCTCTCTTTCTTCTCAAGCAGGAACACATAGAGGTCATTTTTTAGCTCGCGGTCGCGCAGCAGGTCGTAGTAGTCGTTCTCAATGCCTGGCAGCGACGAGAATTTTCCCTGAGCCTTGCCGGCTTGCGAATAGATGGCCCGCAGGCGGATGCGTGCCGCCTCGGCATTTTTCTGAGCCCGTTGCATGATGCTCTCACGCAGTGGCTTGATTTGCTGGTCGAGGGCTTCCAGCGCGGCATTGCCCGGTGTGGCCGACTGCGCCAGCGCGCGCCGCTTGGCCATGAGTTCGTTGTACTCCATGATGTTGGGGTCGTTGATCACGGTGGGCAACATGGCGTCGTGCTGGCTACCACTGAGTGTGGCCAGGAGCATTTCATAGGTAGTGATTTCGGCCTGTGCTTCGCTGGCTTGCGCTTGCGCCTCGGTAGAGGTGCGGAACCATCCCTGTGCTTCCAGCGCGGGGTTGTTGATGTTGTGTTTCTTTTTGAACTGCGCCACTTTGCCCTCGGCTTCCGAGAGGTCGCCTTGCAGGGCGGCAATGCGGTTGTTGACGAAATCCACCTCGGCCTGTGCGCGCTCGTTGCGCCTGCCGATACGTTTCTCGTTATAGGCGGCGATGATGGCGTTGACGATGTCTATTCCGCGCTCGCGGTTGTCCTTGATGGTGATGCGGATGGCATCGCTTTTCTTGTCGGGGATGTGAATGTCGGTCATGCGGAACAATTCCTGCGACATGGCCTGGTTGCTGAGCACGTTCACAAACATGTCGATTTGCTCCGTGGGCTTGTAATGTGCCGTTTTGAGCATCTGCATGGGGCCGCTGGGAGTGTTGATGGTGCAAGGCAACGCAGCTCCCTTTGTCGACCAGAATGTGGGTGCAAACCACCGGTGCGACTTCACGGTGATGTCGGCCTTGCCATCGTGCAGGCTCACGTTTATTCTGAAGCCCTCGGGCATGGTGTCGAACACGCTGTCGGGGGCATCGATGCGGATGGGACTGTTGTGGTAGAGCAACTCCTTGGAGCGCCATCCGGTCTTTTTTACATAGACACGGTTCAGACTCAGTGCCTTGATGGCGCGCAGGCGCACGTCGTTGGAGTTGAGCACGGCATACTCGTTGTCGGCATTCGACGAGAACCCGCCCAGTGAAAACGAGCGCATCATTTGCGTCATGCCGCCCATGGCTTTCAGACCGGCGGTGCTTTCCTTTTCGTCTTCAATCAGCACCAAGCCCGAAATTTTGTACTGGTCTTGCTTGTTGCAGGCGTAGTAGGTGGCCAGGCCCAGCATCACTGCCAGTGCGAGCACGTACAGCGGCCATCCGCGACGCATGGCGCGCCAGTGGCGACGCAGGTCGAGTGTTGAAGGGGTATTGTCGTTATAATTCATGTGCGATATGTGATGAGGTGATTAAGTTGAACAGAAGAAGGTTGAACGGCTCGGGTGGCAGGAGCTTGTGCCGCCACAAGGCCCATGATGGCCATAGCCAGCAGGCCCCACGTCTGCATGGGCATGGTGCTGGCAACGCTCTCAATGAGGATGAAGCACATTGCCAGTGCAGCGATTACGTAATGGTAGCGGTGACGTTGCGGGTCAAGGCGAAGCAGGCGGGTGGCGGGACGGAATGCCCACACAAGAAATGTGATGAAGAGCACCACACCCACCACTCCGAATTGTGCCAGCGACGGGTAGAAGGCATCGCAGATGAAGTCGGGGTAAGACTCCGACAGGCCGTAGATGTTGTTAATCCCGTATTCGTAGTAGAGCGATGAATAGTGGGCCGATGATGCATAACTGGCAAACGATGCCAGCCCCGATCCCAGGGGAAAGTGGTCAAGCAATATCAGGCCGCTGGTGGCGTAAAGTACCGGGCGGGCAAATGTCTCGGCCACGGTAGGGTCGATGGTGTCGCCATTGCCGGTGAGAAAATAATAAGAAAACTTATTCCAGCTCACCATGCCCACGGCCACCAGCACCATGAGCGAGAGCAACCAGTGACCGGGTTTCACCCCGCGAGACATGCCCGGGCGGTAGAGCAACAAGAAAAAAATGGCCAGCACGGCTTCGCCGTAATACTTGGCGCGGGCGCATCCCAGCCCCACAACGAGCATGACCAGCACAGCGACCATGTCGGCTGGCGACACGTGCCCTTGCTCGTCGATGGAGGAATACAAATACACCAGCATGCTGATGAAACAGGTGGTACCCAAAAACATGAGGTGCAACTGCAAGGTGAATTTGCGAAAAGCGGGCATGGCATAGAGCACCAGCACCGTGATGATATTGACGATGGCGATGCCCTTGAGCACACGTCGCTCGGTTAGATTCAGTTGAGGCTTGATTACCAAAATCACCATGAATGGGACAAAGGGTTTCAGCTCGATGATAGCATCCATGACGATGTAGGGCAACGTGTTGAACCCCTTGAAAGTGGAATAGACCACGTAGCCCGCCATGATGGCGATGACCAGCAGTAGTGGCAGGTAGGCACGCCAGCGATGGTTGACAATGCAATCCATCAGCCCCACGGCCAGCAGAGTGTAACAGGCCATCTCATCGATGGGTTTCACCAGCGAGCCGCTCCAAATCATGCCGGCAAAGCACACGATGAGCGTCCAGATGCATATTTTGTCGAGCCTGATCATGCTCAATTTATTTGATAGCCAGGGCAATCACCAACGAGGCTACAACGCTGGTGGCACTCACGATGGTAGAAATTACCGAGAGTTTGAAAGCGTTGTTCTGGTTATACTTGGAGTTGTCAATCTTGATGCGGTTAGGTTCCACATATACAACATCGTTCTGCTGTAGATAGAATGCCGGCGATGCCATGAGTTGGCTGTCGGCCAGATTGAGGCGGTAGTAGGTGTTGGTACCATTATGCTCGCGAATGACGATGATGCCGCCGCGCTCGCCCCACTCGGTGAGGTCGCCGCAAGCGGCCAGGGCATCGAGCACGGTGAAACGTTCACGGGTCACCGTGAGGCGCTGAGGCAATTTCACTTCGCCCATCACATTCACGTAGAAGCCTAGCAGCTGCACCTGCACATAGGGGTCTTTCACGCTTTGTGCCACGCGTGTGGCAATGGCACGCTCGGCTTCGGCCGTGGTCATGCCTTGCACGTGAATGTTGCCCAGCACCGGCAGGCTGATGTCGCCCTGCTTGCTCACCACATGGGTGGCCAGGCGCGCAGTGGCACTCGTGTTCACATCGCCGCGCGGAGCCATATTGTTGAGTGGCGCGTTGAACATGGCGGTGGCCTCGGGTATCATCGATGAGATGGTGATGCACAATTCATCATCGGGCTGAATGCGGATGTTGTTGCCCGGTGTGGTGGGGAGTGTGCCGGTGGCTTGCTCGGGAAGATTCTTGAAGTAGGCCAGGTTATTATCCTTGACCGAAGTGCACGACATCATGACCAAGCACAGCGCTAGTGTGAGGAATAGCTTCGTTTTCATTGTCCCAGTATATATAATTACATAACGATTTGTTATAGCAAATATTTTATTACTGGACGAAAAATACTATCTTTGCATCGCTAAACAATATGATTAAAAAGATGTTGCGATGAAAAAACCATTTCTCACCATATTATGGCTCGGCCTTTGCGCGATGGCGATATTGCCTTCGTGGAGCGTGACGCGAGGCGACCTCACTGGAAACGACATAGTTGATGTCGCAGATGTTAATGCAGTTATTAATATTATTCTAAAGAATAAATCAGCCGACTCCTACATTGGCAATGCCGATATGAATGAAGATGGCATTATTGATGTTTGTGATGTGAACACCATCATCAATATAATTCTCAAAATTGACACCGTCCCTGTCGATACCATCGAGCGAGGGTGGGTTCCGGTAATGCCGATGGATACCATCCAGAATCAAATGATTTCTACCGCTACAAATCTGATGACGCTGGGCAACTCACGCATGATGGTGTGTGCCGTGCGGCCCGGCGACAGCCTGCGCATAACCATCGACCATGATAACACGATAGCGGTCAACATGAAGTCGTGGGTGGTGTTTGACGGTGATAGTGCCAGTGAGTGGACATCGAGCCACGCGCTGACTCGAGGACCGAATTTGCGCGCTGTTGAAGGCCGGCAAGAATGCTGCCTCAAAGTGCCCGACGGAGCGAAAACCCTAGTGTGTAGCGGATATTTCATGAAGAATGGTCGCATAGGAGATGAAAGCACCGCGGTGAAGAACCCATTCACGGCCTTTAAGGTGGAGCGCTGGGACACACTGGCAAAAGCACCTGTGCGGCGCACACTCAAGGTGCTGGCTGTGGGCAACTCGTTCTCCTGCGATGAGCTCAGTTATCTGCCCTATGTGGCACAGTCGCTGGCACCCGATGTAGACCTCACATTGCGGCTGGAAATGCGACCTTCGGGCAACATTGTCGATTGGGCGGCCGATGTGGACGCCGACTCGGTGGGTAAGTACTTCAATCGTTTTTATGAATGGAAGCCCTTCCCCGGCCGCTGGTCGCGCCGTGCCCCAGCCACACTGCGGCAGAGTGTAATGGCCGACGACTGGGATGTGATTGTGTTTCAGCAGGTTTCAACGTCGCCCTATTGGGCTACCGTAGACTCGTCGCTCACGGCACTCACCAGTTGGTTGCGCCATGATATGAATTACGAAGGGAAGATTGGCTGGTTGCTCACCCATGCCTATTCCGACTCGGATGTGGTTCATTCCGAGGAGTTTTATCCCACAATTAAGAGTAGCGACGAGATGTGGCGACTCAACGCTGCGCTGGCCGACTCGGTGATGCGCAGCGGACTGGTGGATGTGTTGATTCCCAGCGGAACTGCAGTGCAGATTGCACGACATTCCGACTTGAGCCGGTTCACCTACAACCAGTTGTGTGCTGGAGTGTGGAACGATTCCACATCGTTAGGCGACATTCATCTGCAGGAGGGTGTGGGTCCCTTTGTCGCCGCTTGTGCGGCGGCAGGTGTCTTGCTCAATCAGTCGCCTGTGGGGGCAAGGGTGGATTTGGGAAGCTGGTGGATGATTCCCAATGCTAATCCATCCTATACCTCGCCGGGCAGTAATCCCACACTGGAAGTGATAGAGCAGTACTTGGGAGGGCTGGGCATGGATGATGCGTCGCAGCAGCTGGCCACCGAGTGTGCCGCCGCTGCCATAGAGCACCCTTATTCAATAGGAGAACCAGAAGAACCCGATTCCGACCCGGAAGTGGAGTGACGCAAGAGTGTGCGCCACGACTGCGGCAGCGAGAGAACGATGGCTGCTAGTGAAATGCAAGCAACGCCGGCAAAACACCACCATGGCATGGTGGTGTAAAGGCATGCGCCCACCAGGGCCACCATCGCCACGGGCACCAGGGTGCGCCATGATGGAGTGAGAGTGAAATAACGCCGGGTGTCGGCATAACGATAGATGGCAAAAAAAGTGAACGACACCAGCGAGGCCGTCACCACACCCCAGGTGCCCCACAGGGGAGCCAGCAAGAGATTGAACACCACGTTGACCATGCCTGTGGCTATGCTGGCAGGCAAGGCGCGCCGTGTCTCACGAGCGCACTGGTAGCCCATTTCCAGGAAATTGGCAAGGGAAAAAATGCCGGCAGCTATGGCCATGGGGAAGATGTATTGCAGGCTCGATGCGTAGTGGGCTTCCACAAGCCAGCCGTAGTTGAACTTCAACACCACCACATACACGATGACAACACCGCACACGGCATAGATGAACAGGGTGAATATTTGCGAGAAAAAGCGGTCGCGGTCAGCACTGCGAAATTGCAGAATGGCTGTCTCTTGCCAGGCTTGCTGCACAATGACGGTGAACGTGTAGATGGCACCGGTGAACCGCGCCGCCACGGCATAGATGCCGTTGGCCTCGGCTCCTGCAGCCCAGAGTACGAACCAGCGGTCGCCAAACGACAGCACCCACCAAATGACGATGGCCGGCAGCAACGGCAGCGAGAAGCGCAGCAATTCGCGGGCTTGCGGCTTCCAGGCAACGCCTGCGTCGAAGTGGCGGGACACTAGCCGCAGTCGCAGTTCCACAACGGCGATGGGGAGCACGCGAGCCGCAATGTTGGCAATGAAAACCCCGGCGATGCCCATGTCCATCCAAGCCACGAGCACAATGCTCAGCAAGGCAATGAGAAGAGCCGTGGCAAGCCCCATGCCCACAAACACATGGTTACGCCCCAAGCCACGCACCGTCTGCCCATAAACCTCAAGCACAGCCACACTCAAGAGCAGTGCCAGCGTGAGCCACGAGTGCTCAATGGAGACAAAAAACGCCACAGCCAGCATGATGGCCAGCGACAATGCCAGCGTGCGAGCCAGCACCCGGCACGAGGCGGTGATAATCGTGCTGCGAGCCCGGTCGCTGTCGGCATCTAGCAAGTATCGGAACAAGCCGTCGCGCAGGTCCAGCGTGATGAGAGGGCTCAGCAGGAATGCGGCCGTCAAGCAGATGTCGAAGTATCCAAAAGCCGCCGTGTCGGGGATAAAATGCGTGTACAGCGGCACCATGAGGAAGGTGATCACCTTGGCCCCCACATTGCCCACGCCATAGATGCCCACGTCGTGCACAAATTTTTTCCATCGTCTGCTCTGGTCCATGGCGCAAAATTACGAATTAATTAATAATTAAGAATTAATAATTAAGAAATATTTGCCACTGCCATTCAGCGGCAGAAGAAGTGGCAACACCGTTCACCAAATAATTCTGTCTTCCTGTTCAAAACCAAGAATAAAAGTTGTACCAAAGAGTGCGATGAGTTGAGTGAAGTGGAAACGCCGAACAGCCACCCCACACGCCCCTACACCGAAAAAAATTGTTAATATTCTCGCTCAATTATTGCCGATTAACCAAAAAGTGCTACCTTTGCACCCGCTATGAGCCCAGATGGCGGAATCGGTAGACGCGTTGGTCTCAAACACCAATGGGGTAACACCCGTGCCGGTTCGACCCCGGCTCTGGGTACCGCAAGCACCTTGTAGATTGTTGATTTACAGGGTGCTTTTCTTTTTGGGGGGAGGTGGTAAAAATGGCGTTGGTTTGAGTCACAAGCGTTATGTGGACAAGTAACCGGGAGATGGGTTGCAGCAGTCAAACGGCACACGCAACAACTCATTGAGTTTGTCCGTATGTTGGTAAACCCCCTCAATCGTCCGAGTCTTATCCCACACCCCAATGGCAATCACCCCCCTCATCCGCATTGGCAAATGCCACAACGGGCACAGCCAAAACCTTCAAGTTTATCTGAATGCTTTTGCAGTCAAATGTCTAGTCTTCCTTACGGGTTGCTATTTCTTGTATGGTCATATTAACTATTCAAACGTCATTTATATTCTTTTTATTATAGTCGGCTATATCTTCTGCCGCCATCATAGGTTCTTCCTCTAGTATCTCATACTGCTTGACAGTCCTGTCTTGCAGAAAAATCTTATTGAGTGTATATGCCAGCGATTCCAATGTATCTTCTCTTTTGACTGGTTTCAACTCACATTCCCAAATGGTGATAGAATGCCAGCCCATTGCGGCAAGTTCATGTTGAACTTTCAAATCCCGTTCCTTGTTCCGCTTTACTTTGTTGACCCAAAACTCTGTATTGGTTTTCGGTATAGTGTAATAGCGACAGCCTTCATGCCCATGCCAAAAGCAGCCATTTACAAAGATGCAAGTTCTGTACTTCCGCATCACAATATCTGGCTTCCCCGGCAGTCGTGGATGATTAAGCCGATAACGGAATCCACGCCCCCATAGCCAGCGACGTACCACCATCTCCGGCTTCGTGTCCTTGCCGTGGATGGCCGCCATGTTGTTGTGCCGCTGCTGTGGTGAGAGCTCATCCATTCATCAAACCAGTTAAATTCTCAAACGTAGTGTCAAGGAACGTATCCTTAATCATTCCGGCAGTCTTAATCTTCATGAAATCATCTGACAGACTCCGATTGTAAGTGAGTTCAAAGGCAAGCCGGATATCATCAGTCACGGCATCCGTTCCTTCCA
>JAGAYZ010000068.1 GCA_017940245.1 Muribaculaceae bacterium
TGAGCGAAAGACGGGACTCGGACCCGCGACCTCGACCTTGGCAAGGTCGCGCTCTACCAACTGAGCTACTTTCGCAGTCGCATGCAATTTGGGTTTTCCTTAATTGCGAGTGCAAAATTACATCAAATTATTGAACTGACCAAATTTTGAAAAGAAAAAATTAATTTTTCTTGCGATTGAAAGTTCATTGAAAGTTCCGGTAAGAAGTATTACAGCACCTAAACTGCATTGATTTCAATCAAATAACAACAAAAGACCGTATCATTATTTCCTGCCCCCTGTGCACCTGCCACGGTTGTGGCCCTTGCATCTGACCTGCTGGTGGAAGATGTCGCCCTTTAGAATTACCATACGGGTTGCCACACACTAAAATAAAGGGACCATAATCCTACAGGAGGTGAATTCTGCGCTTGAAATAACAGAAAATTTGATTTCTTTTTTGCTTGATTGGGCAGGAAGGAGTAACTTTGCAAATCAGTATAAATAACAGGATATTTTATTATGATGAAAAAAATGAACAAAATGATGCTAGCCTTGGTGGTCGCAGCCATGTCGATTACCGCTGCGCAGGCCGAGCATGTGGTCATCATCGCGGCCAACGACACTCACTCACAGATTGAACCGGCCAGCGATGGTCAAGGCGGAGTGATGCGCCGACGCGCCATTTATGACCAGTTGCGCCGTGACAACAAAAACACGCTTCTGGTGCATGCTGGAGACGCAGTGCAGGGTACCGTATATTTCTCGCTCTATGGCGGTGAAGTGGAATACGCACTGATGGATTCCCTGGGCTACGACATGATTGTGATAGGCAACCATGAGTTTGACAATGGTCTCGACAGCGTGGCACACTACTACCGCAATGTGAAAGCAAAAAAACTGAGTGTCAACTACGACTTCAGCGGCACCGCTATGGAGGGGCTGTTTGAGCCATACATCATTAAGGCTTATGGCGACAAACGTGTGGCTTTCTTCGGCATCAATGTGACGCCCGAAGGATTGATTTCTGCGGCCAATTATGCCGGAATGCGCTACGTACGTTCACTGGATGCGGCCGATGCCACGGCTCGATTCCTCAAGGAAGTGATTAAAGTGGATTACGCCATTATGATTTCTCACATCGGTTACAACTCCTACGACCCTAGTGAGCCTAACGATGTGGATATCATCAAGTCGAGCCACTACATTGACATGGTCATTGGCGGACATTCTCACACGGTTGTCAAACCTGGCACTGAATACGCTACCGTGGCCAATGCCGACGGTCGCCCCATCGTTGTGGGACAGAACGGGAAATCGGGTAAATTTGTAGCTACTTATGACCTGGACCTGGAAACCGGCAAAGTGGTCTACAACCAGATTCCTGTCAACGACAAATGGGACGAAGCCGCTCGCTCCTACCCTGCCATGGAAGCATGGCTCAACCACTACAAGCATGGTGTTGACTCGCTGATGAACAACGTAGTGGGAACGTCGGTTCGTCTGATGAAAAACAGCGGTAACGCGTTGCAAAACTGGGTTTCGGATGCGGCTATGAAAATCATCCCCGCTCTATCGGGCGTGAAAGACGTGCAGTTTGCCATCATGAACAAGGGTGGCATCCGCACCGACATGCCTCAAGGGACCGTAACCGAAGGACTAATTAATTCAATGTTCCCCTTTGACAACCGCTTCATGGTGCTGGAAATTAACGGCCAGGACCTGCTTGACGCTCTCAAGGTGATGGCAAGTCGCGGCGGAGATGCCGTGAGCAAGGAATTGCAAGTGACTTATAACGACAAGGGGGAAATCACCTCGGCAAAGGTGAAAGGCAAAAAAGTGAATCCCAAGAAAACCTATCGCATGGTCACCATCGACTATCTGGCCAACGGAGGTGACTACATGGTACCCCTCAAGAATGCCACCCGCCTCTATGTAGACGACGTAAAATATGGAGTGCACATCCTCGACTACGTGAAGAAATTGTCGGAAACAGGCAAGATGATTGATAGTACTGACGAATGTCGCATGCAGAAGAAGTAACCTCTGCGGCAATTCATCACCACACAAGATGCAACGTTCACCCATTCTAGAAGAGCGTTGCATCTTGTGCTATATGTGTTAGCGCTAATTGTTGCGACTGGGCATTGCTTGACCGGGGCAACCGTCGATAAGATCCTTAACCACTTCTCCCCCTATGATGAGCCCAGCAGCCGCCGGCACCCAAGCGTTACTGGCCGGAACAGGACGGTGCTCGTTATCGCCGGTTTCGACTGGCCCACTATCGCCGGCAAGCGGGATGCGTGGCACTTCCGGACTATACACACACTTGAAATGGTTGATGCCCTCACGGCGCAATCGCTTGCGAATCACCTTGGCCAGAGGGTCCATGATGGTCTTGGTGATATCGGCCACACGGAAGGCTGTGGCATCGAGTTTGTTGGCTGCACCCATGCTGCAAATGATAGGAACATTCTGCCGCTTGCATCGGCGTATGAGCTCCATCTTTGCACTCACAGTATCAATGCAATCCACCACATAGTCATAGACGCTCAAATCCACCTCATCGGCATTTGCCACCACATAAAACATGCAGTGCTTAACCACCTTACAACTCGGATTAATGGCCTGTATGCGCTCCTGGGCCACGTCCACTTTATATCGGCCCACATTGGTTGTGAGAGCTATAATCTGCCGGTTGATGTTACTCGGGCAGATGCGGTCATTGTCAAAGATGTCAATGGCCCCCACTCCACTTCGGGCAAGCACTTCGACCGCATATCCGCCTACTCCTCCTACCCCGAAAACAGCGACACGACACACCGCCAGACGGTCCATTGCGGCCTGTCCCAGCAACATCTGCGTGCGTGTAAATTGATCCTGCATGGCTTTGAATGATTTTTACAGTCACAAAAGTACAAAATTCCAATTACACTACGTACAAAAAATGACTCAAAGTCTCTAAATCACTTCAGAGTTCATGTCGAGGGGTTGCGAAAATGAGCTGATTTTATTATTTTTGCAGCCTGTAACATTGAAAATTAAAGAAGAACGCATGAAAAAGAATATAATGGCTTTGCTCATGGCATTGCTCACACTCATGGCATCGGCTCGCGACAAAAAGGCACAACCGGCTATTTTCAATCACGTAGACCCCGCAGCCATGGACGCATGGGTGGAGGCTCAAATCGCCACCATGACACCCGCTCAGCGTGTAGCGCAACTCATCATCATGGGTGTAGATCCTAAAGACGACGAGCCCACGCGCGCTCTGGTCAAACGATATGTGGCCGAAAACGGCGTGGGAGGCCTCATCTACAACGAGTGCACCATCCACGACATGGCCACTATCACCAATTATGCGCAATCGCTGGCCTCTGTGCCCCTCATGATGACCATAGACGGCGAGTGGGGTCTTGCCATGCGCGTGGAAGGCACACCGCGCTTTCCGCGCAACTTGATGCTTGGAGCCATCGACGACGACCGCATCTTGTATCAGTACGGTCGGGAAGTGGCACGCGAGTTGCGCCGCGCAGGTTTCCACGTCAACTTCGCGCCTGTGCTTGATGTGAACGACAATCCTAGCAACCCCGTCATCGGCACTCGTTCATTCGGCGAGAGCCCCGAACTGGTGTCGCGACACGCCATAGCCTATGCCCGTGGCCTGGAAGACGGCGGTGTGCTCTCGGTGGGCAAGCATTTCCCCGGACATGGCTCATCGGTTGAAGACTCACACAAGACATTGCCACTAATCGACAAATCCATAAAAGAAATCAACACTTGTGAATTGATACCCTTCCGCAACTACATAGATGCAGGCCTGTCGGGCATACTGATGGCCCACCTGAATGTGCCGGCCATCGACAACAGCGGCCGTCCCACCACCATGTCGCGCCACTGCGTTACCGACCTGCTCAAAAACAAATTGGGATTCACCGGACTCGTCTTCACAGATGCACTGGGCATGGAAGGTGCCAAGAAAAACATGAGCGGGTCGCCATGCGTGAATGCCTTGCTGGCAGGTAACGACGTGTTGCTTATGCCGGCAAATGCCGACGACGAGGTGAATGCCGTGCTCGATGCCATCAAAGCAGGCCGGCTCAGCCAGGACGATATTGACGAGCGTTGCAGAAAAATGTTGCGCTACAAGTATGCGCTGGGCCTTACCAGCCGGCAAAACATCATGGAAACCGGCTTGAAAACAGCACTCACCGGAGGTCAGTCGCAAGCCTTGATGCGCCAACTCATGGGAGGATCTGTAACCGTCATCAAAAATCACAATGACTTCCTACCTATTCGCAACTTGCAAAGCCGGCACATCGCCGTCATCACCATCGGTGCTGAGAAGGGCACTAAAGCCATGTTCCACGACCGAGCCAACGACTATGCTGCAGTCACATCATATAGTCTGAAAACAGGCGAGTCGGCCACAGCACTGGCCCAAAAAGTAAAAGAAGGACGTTACAACGTAGTCCTATTGGCTCTGTGCAGCGATGATGAAGCCAGCCGCGCTGCGATGCAAACCATTGTCAAGCAATGCAACAACGTGGTAGTGACCATCATGAGCAAGCCTTACGACATTTCGCGCTGCGCCAGCACCATCACCAGCAGCCACGTGAAAGCAGTGGTTCTCACCTATCAAAACGGCGACTTGGCCGAGGATTATGCCGTCCAGACCATCTTTGGCGGCAATGCGGCTCAGGGCAATTTGCCGGTCTCTCTCAAGTGTGGCAAAAAAACCTATAAGGCCGGCCATGGTTACCATTACGACGCCTGCCGCCTGGGCTACACGATTCCTAGTGAAGTGGGCATGAACGACTACCTGCTCCACCAGATAGACTCTGTGGCCAGACTGGGCGTAAGAGCCAAGGCATTTCCGGGTTGTCAGGTGGTGGTGGGACGACACGGGAAAATCGTGTGCAAGCGTTCTTACGGCGAGACCGACTTCGGCAGTGGTGTGGCCGTAGACGACAACACGATCTTCGGGCTGGCTTCTGTATCAAAAGCCACGGGCACCATTGCTGCAGTCATGAAATTGTATGATGATGGCAAATTCAAACTTGATGAGCCAGTGAGCCGCGTCATCACCGACTTGCGCGACGGGGACAAAGAAGACCTCACTTTCCGCGACCTGCTCTACCACGAAACAGGAATGCCGGCATCACTCAACATGTGGAACATGATGATGGATCCTGCCACCTATACAGGCCCCCTTGTGGCCAGCGGTGCCGACGACAATCATCCTATTAAAATCATGAATGGCGCCTGGGGGCACAAAGACGCTCGCTTGCGCACCGATATCCTCTCGACCACAAAAACCGACCGCTTCAACGTTGCCATCGCCGACGGCTTATGGGGAGGACGTGTTACCTACGACTCCATCATGCAGCGCATATATCACGCCAAGCTGGGCAAGAGAAAATACCTATACAGTTGTCTCAACTTCTGCCTTCTGGCCGATGCCGTGCAGCGCATCACCCGGGCACCGCTCAACTATTTTGTCAACAGTTACATATTCGCCCCGTTGGGAGCACATCACACTCTTTACCGCCCGCTGAGCCGATTCCCGCGCGATCAGATTGCTTATACCGAGGTGGACACCTATCTGCGCCGGCAGCACATTCACGGCTATGTGCACGATGAACTAGCTGCTTTCTCGGGTGGCGTACAGGGTAATGCCGGGCTCTTTTCCAATGCCAACGATCTAGCTAAACTGCTGCAAATGTGGCTCAATGGAGGCACCTATGGTGGCGTGCGCTTCTTCAAGCCCTCGACAGTAGAAACGTTCACCACCCAGAAGAGTGCCAACAGTCACCGTGGATTGGGATTTGACAAGCCAGTCGTGGGCAATCCTGAGGCATCCAACACCTGCCCCGAGGCGACACCAGAAGTTTATGGGCACACAGGTTTCACAGGCACATGTTTCTGGGTCGATCCTAAAAACGACATGTTCTACATCTTCTTGAGCAACCGCGTGAGTCCCACGCGCAACAACCCCAATTTCACGCGCATCAGCGCACGAAGCCACATCAACACTTTAATCTACAAAAGCCTCCAGAAATAGTTTTTTCCGAAAACTAATGATATCTAGGCCTGAATTTAGAAGGGGTAGCCTATGGCCAAATGGAAAGCGATGGCATCCTTGAAACGGGGAATATTAAAATATCCACTTTTTCCGGTATCATAGGGCGCATGCAGACCGATACCCAGGTCGGCACGCACGACCAGCATGCTCATGTCGAAACGGATTCCCACACCGGTTCCTAACGCCAGTTGCTTAAAGAAATTTTTCATCCGAAGCTTACCATCGGGCCTCCATTCCTTGTCTTCGTCACTCATCTTGAGTAACCAGATATTGCCGGCATCAACAAACACCGCACCGTTAAAATAGCCTATGATGGGAAAGCGGTATTCCCAGTTGGTCTCAAACTTGAACGTACCGGTCTGATCGAAATAGTCGTAGGCAGAGCGATGAGCAGGATGATAACTACCGGGTCCGATCGAACGCACGGTAAAGGCACGCAATGAGTTGGCGCCTCCCACATAGAATTGCTCACGATATGGCACTTCAAGCGAATCACGCGTAGAAACCGCCGCCCCAACATAAACACGCCCCACCAGCGAACTACGATCGGTCAAATGTCGTGTCCACACCAGTTGAGTTTCAGCTCTAAGGAATTGAGAAAATGGGGTTCCCATCATCTCTCGTCTATTGCCACGACCAAAAAGTTTCCACAAACCGGCAAATATATGCCCAGCTTCGGAGATAGTGGAACGCCAGGTGATGTGATTGCGCCCGAAGTCATTGTCATAGGTATAGGAATACTCCATTTTAGGAATAAACACATCCATGAAACTCATGGAGAGAACCGGATTCTCACTCATGATGACGTTAAACGAATCGGTATAACTGATGAGTTTGTTATAAGTGAGGCGGAACGGAGTGAATTCATGAAGAGAATGTTTGTTGGAATGCCATTCCCACGTCATGCCACCGCCCAGTTGCAGCATCTTGAAAAAGTGCGGACGATTCATAAGATCGGCCTTGATGTCAAACTTGGTCCAGTTCTGATAGCGACGGCTGCGGTCTACAAATCGTGGAGCAAGCAATCGAGGCACCGCCAGCGCCACCTCTGCTCCCACTTCATAGGAATTGAAATCACTGTTTTTGATGCTGCTGCCTTTTCCGGTCTGCCACTCATAGGAGGCGTTCAGGTTGATGTTCAAGCGCTCTCCGCCACCAAACAAGTTTTTATGTCCCAGTCCCAATTGCATGGCCGGACCTATGTAACTATTACTCTTGCTCGTACCCTGCAACTCCAGTTTCACCTCCCAGGGTTTATCCACCATGCAATAGACATCCAGGTCGAGCACACCCGTTCCGTCGGGCATGACCGTGTCACGAGGTGTGACGTGCATGTCGATGTTACTGAATATGCCCAACCGCGAGAGGGCCAACTGTGTGCGGTCGAGGCTGCCCACACGAAATGGACGACCGGGCCGGGCCAGCACATTTGACGTGAGCACACTGTTGCGCAAACGCACCGGCTCATATCTGACGATGGTCATTCGTTTGGTCTCTGTAGTGTCGGGCTCACCACCGCTGCCATGAGGCAAAACAGTGGCAGTAATCTTTCCGGTAAGATACTTACGCTCGGCCTGATTGGGCACATCGGGAGCCATGACCAGTTGCATATTGATGACGCCTTTCTCGGTCACACTGTCGGCCAGATACTGCAAATATTCTGGCTTAAAATAATAATAGCCATGGTTGCGCACATAGTTGGTAATATCGATGCGCACAGCATTGAGGGAGTCAAGGCAATACCTGCTACCGGTGCGTAAGTAATGACTGGCTTTTGCCACCGAGTCGATCATGAATTTCAATTCTCCCTCTTGATTGAGGTATTTCACCGAGCCTATGCGATAGGGTTTGGACACATTCACATCATAGGTGATGCTCGCCTTTTTAGGATTTTTACCTTGATTGAGCGTGTAGCTGGCACTTGATGTGAAATAGCCGTTATTGCGCAGCAAGGTGTTGATCATTTCGGTACGGGTCTTGGGATTCACTCGCTGTATGGTCACAGGGCGAGACACGAGGTGCTTATAGATCCATCCCTTGAATCCCTTGGCATTTGGATCCATGTGATTGTATACCCACAAACCCACGGGAAACGGCGTGCGGTAATAAGGCGAATATAGTGGATTGTTGGGCTTGACATTGATGACTTCAAAGATTTGGTCTTTCACACCCTCGTCTATTTTCTCTTGATGCTGGTGGTAATTAAGATTTTTCACACCAGTGTAGAGCATCTCGTTGGGTCCCAGCTTTGCAGTGGTAGAGCAGCTGGTCACCAGCAGCAAAACCAGCAGCATGGCGCACGCCACATGCCATCGGCACTCCCGACGCAATCGTGTCGGGCTTACGCCTGAGCCTATATTTCGTTGATTTGTTTTCATTGCTTCTGGGTGTTAAGGGTATCGGGCGCCAGCATGTGTCCAAACGGATCATCGTCCTTGAATGTGGCCACAGTATCGGCAGGGGCTGTCACCTGCTTGTTGAATGACTTGCGGAACAACTCATTAAGCGACCCCACCTTGTGTTTCATCACAAAACCGACCCCGGTCTTGGTCACCTGCCCTTCGAGCACACTCTCGTAACCGGTGCGACGGAACAAGCGCAGGTAACGGCTACCCTGGTCATTCAAGTTATATTCCACAGAAATGTCACTAATCAGATTATGACCGAAGTTCTGCTCGGTAGAAGCATCGGTACTATATTCTCCACCCAGCACAATCTTGAACCTGTCGTTAAACAGGTTTTTCGACAAGCGATAACTGTAACTGGTCTCGGTGCCGCCACTCTTAGCCCCTTGATACTGGTTGATGCCAAATGACAAGTCTACGCCTTTAATGGCCTTTTGCGCCCAGTTGTTGAGCTGAGACTGCAAGAATGAGAACAGGGCTGTATTGGCGTTGAAACCGCTCATGGCTCCCACACTGTTTTTCCCTGTATACGAACCATACAGTAGCATGTTGATGGCGGCCTGGCTGCGCTGGTCGGCACTCATGGATTGTAATTCGTTCTGCACAGCCATGTCATTATCACTGCTCATGTCGAAACTCAAATCTATGTTAGACAGCGTACCTCCCACGTTGGCCGTAATCAGGAAGTCCACCAGGCGGGATCCTGAGTCCTCATTGCTCACACTGGTCTTGCTGTGCTGAGTTCCGGTAAGGTTAAGTTGCGGATTGAGCATATCGCCGGTCCATGTGATGGTGCTGCCGCTGGCGATGTCGAAGTTTTTCTGCGCAATCAGCGGTGGTGTGTAACGCACGTTTCCATTCTCAATAGTGTAGGTGCCGCTCAAGTTGTCCTTGCCGGCAAAATCAAGAGTATATTTCAAGCGGCCGCTACCATCGATAGTGGCGCGATCTTTGCCATCTTCATTCAGAAAGACATTGATTTTTGAACCTTGCTCGACATCTATGTTGGCTTGAATGGTGGTAGCATAGCTCTCGGCAGCTGTCATAAGAATCGGAGAACCGCCAATGGAGTCATTTACATTGATGAAGGTGACCATGTTTTCATCCACACGATTGGTGGTGTTGAGAGGGTTCACCTCGTCTTTCATCACATATGTGATATTGCTAGTTGGCAACATGGTCACATCGGCACGCACATTCATGTTATTGTTCTCACTGCGCACTGTGGCATCCACATCCACAAAACCTTTACCAAATATTTCACTATATGGCTTCTGCTCGCTGTTGATCACTTGGACATTCTGCCCCTTGATGCGCAAGTCGATGGCCGGCCTGGAGATATCGCGCATATCCACCACTCCGTTCATGGCCGCGGCATTGCCATTGTGCCCATGCAACTTGTAATTGCTGAACCTGATGACATTGTTGCTCACCGGAATGTGGTCGTCACACAGGGTAAGCGATGCTCCATACTTGGGAATGGCAACAATGGCCGAATCACCCACAAGGTATCCGTTGAGCATGGGAGCGTCGGTCTTTCCGCTCAACTGCAGTTGCCCGTTGGCATATCCGCGTAGCCAAACCATGTTGCCAGGAATAAATGGCGACACCTTGCGCAGCGGGAAACGGTCTAGCGTGAGCGCCACATTCAAGGGGCTGGTTGAGGTGCTGTCGTTAAGCACGCCGCTGGCAATGGCCACGCGAGCGCCATCCATGAGCAGGTCGGCATTCACCTTGGTGCTGGCAGTTGATGGATCAATGGAGTAATTGGCCTTTAATGCCAGATCTCCCTCACGGAAACCATTGTAGGTAAAGTCCTTGAGGTGAATGTCGCCCGTTCCCTCAGCATTCTTGCCATCGTATTTCAGGTCTAAGTTGGCATCCATACGCCCGGTCATCGGATCCAGTGAGGGCACCAGTTGCGTCCACTCTTCAATGCGCAAGTTGTCTATGTCGAGCAAAATATCCTCATTGCCCTCTTCGGGGTTACGTTTCGTGTGAAGCGCCACCACACTGGAGTCGCTTTCAAGACGCAGATTGGCATCAAGCATATGGTCGGTATAATCATAGTTGACATAGTTGCTGTCATTCACAGTCCACTCTCTGTAACCTATCACCGGCTCATGCGGGAAGAAACGCATATTTACCGATTTATCAGTCAGTTTGGCATTGCAGCCAAGCCGATAACCGACTTCTTTTTTAATGTTCTGTTGCTTGACCAGGAAATCGATAGTAGAGCCACGTATGCCTCCTTCGACACTCACTTGCGCAAAGTCGTCCCATGTGCCTGGACGGTTGCCCATGTGTGCGTTGAACGCAAGATATTTGTTGTGTTCTGTCGCATTGAACTTGAGCGTGTCGATGCTGGTCGAGCCCACACTCAACGACCGTACCATTCCGTCAACGAAAACGTTGGAATCGTTACGCACCTGGCACGAGACTTCGCGGAAGTCCACTTCTTGAGTTTCCAGCAAGCGCTGCACAATTCCATCAGGACCCATTTTCACATTCAGGTCAAATTTGGGCAAGGCCTGCTTGAGTGTGTCTATATCCACCGCACGCTTGTCGATTTGCGACAAGACAATGTTGCTAGCCTTCGTAAACTTGTCGACAAGTGTTTCCGCTCCTTCAGGCGACGTGAAGGTCAAGTGGTTGTCTTCGTTGTCGAAAGTGACCTCGGTGAGCGAGTCGCACGAATACAGCGTGGCATTGGCACTTTCGGCCACAATCGATTTGCCGTCTAACTTCCAGTTGACGTTCTTCAAATCCACATCGGCATCATATTCTCGAGTGCGGGTATTCAGATCGGCGCGAGCTGTGAAAGTGGCACCGCCGGCACATTCGCCTTTATACATGCCCAGCGCTTGCAAATCCACGTTGCGCACAGTGCCATTGGCATCCAGCACATAGTGTTCACCACTTATGGTGCCTTTCACGTCCACATCAACATCACAATTGGCATTATTCGATGTCACACGAGCTGCCAGATCACCACCATTGAGATGCACATCAGCTTGTAGATTGCGATAGAAGGCATTGTTATAATTCACGCCGGCTAAATCAACTGTGGCATTGACATTGGTCGAGGGTTTCAAGAAATCAAACCCCTCTCCTTTTGCCTTGATGTGTGCAGTGAGTTTGTCTGTCTTAGACAGTGGCAGCACAGCCTTGACCGGAAAGTTATTAAATGTGGCATCCACGTCATATTTCTGCTGGCGGCTATTGAACGAACCACGCCCCACCAGCTCGCCTCCGGCCACTTTCATGGTGGCGTCGGCACTGATGGTGCCTCCACGCAACTTGGCTTTGCCTTTCACGGCCATAGGCGGGAAATTGACCTGCTTCTGCATCGCTTTGTCCAGCAGGGTGGGTTTCACAAAATTGATGTTATCAAAACGTGCGTCCACGTCCAATTCTCCGGCTATCTTGTCGGCATCCATGGGGTTATATACGGTGCCGCTCACAGTGGCGTGGGCATAGCGTGGCATGTTGGCCGTGAGGGTCTTGATGTCGAGATGATTAGTGTTTCCTGCAACATCGCCCTTTACGGAGATAGGCGACACCTGCGGTATATCTTTTAGCACTCCGGCATACTCAGGCATGGCTTTTGTCACCTCCTGCAGTGCTATTTTCGAATCGGTCTTGATGCGCATGTTACCACCGGGCTTGTTTTCCAGCATGGCCATATCCACGTGTCCGTCGAGGGCAATGTCGCTCATCATGGTTTTCACCCTAAGGCTGTCGAGGTCAACACCCAGGTCGTCGACCTTTATCGTGCCGTGGGCATCCTTGACCTCCAGCCCACTGCGTTCTTTCACGCTCACGTGTTTGACAGGCACCACCACATTGGTTCCACGGTTATAAAAGTCGTCCACCTCAAGGTTGAGGTCACTCACCTCTATGCAGTCTGTGTCCAGTCCTTTTGCTCCGCCCTTCTTGTCACGCAATGCATAACGGGCATGACTATTGGTCAGGCGCATGGTGTCGGCTTTCACGGTCCATGGAATACTGTCACTGGCCAGTTTGGGGAGTGTGTCGGGTGGAACGGGATGGACATGAGCATATTCTTTTGCCCATTTGTCGGGCGGATAGATATAGTTTACATCGGCACTGTCCACTTCGAGTGTTCGGGCGTCTACCGTCTTTGCACCCGTATCCACAACTCCATTTTTGAGCACTGCATGCCCAACGTGCGCCTCCATTTTGTCGATTGTTGGCAACATCTGCATGGAGTAGTCCACATCGTCAAGTGTGAGTTTCAAGGCGCGAATATGCCACGGGTCGCTTTGGGTAGTGTCGGCTTCTTGTTTCACTTTATGCGGCAGATAGGTGAGGTCCACCTTGCCACCGCGCAGATGCCCATCGGCCACATTCACTTCATTGTGCTTCCAGTCGAAGTCTATACCTTTAACTTTGCACTCATCGACACGGGTGCGCAATACCATCGACGAGTCTTCGGTCACCAGGTTGTATCGCGCCTTTTTCAGTTCGGCTTCATCGACCTGCACTTCTCCATCCAGCAGTGGTTTCATGGCTACGCCTGCCGTGAGATTCTCGGCCATGAGCATGGTATCGCGGTTCTGGTCGAGCACCAGCACGTCATCAACACTCACGTCGAGGGGAAACTTAATCAGGATGCGCCCCACATTGATGTCCAAGCCGGTCTTCTCGCTGGCCCATTCACAAGCATAGTCCTTGACTATGTTTTGCACCCAGGGAATATATAGCGCAAAAGGAATCAGCACAATAAGCAACAGCAGGATGCCCATCACCCAGCCTGCCACTTTTAGTCCCCTATTGCGTTTCTTTTCCTCGGCCATCACACTCTTTGCGCGCGTTTAGAATTACAAAATTACAAAAAAATGGGATATGACAAGATATTTTTAAGAAAAAGACTTCCTTGGGTGATGCGCAAATCATTGTCTACGCAAGAAAGCGACATATATGAGCAACACCACGTTCATGAGCAACGCATAGATAATTGCCGGAATGGCTATGACATCATTGTTGAAAATAAATGGGCTGGAAGCTACCGCTATGGCTTGTGCCGCATTTTGCATGCCCACTTCAATGACGATGGTGCGACGCACAGCGCCACTCAACCGCGACAGTCGCGACAAGCCGGCCGCAACAACTATGGCCAACAAAATCAGAGCCATGATGCAGAAACCGAGTTGCTTAATATTGGCAATTATCTCGGAATAATGCTGTATAAAGAAAATGCCTGCCAGCAACATCAGCGCCGGGAAAGCAATGCGCGACAACACGGCATCGGTGCGCCGGGCGGCATTTGGCCAGAATCGCTTCATTATCACACCCAGCACAATAGGCAGAGCCATGAGTACTAAGTTCTGAACCAGCAAGTTGCCCACAGGCAGATGGATGCCGCCTTCCAGTTCGGCTCCGCTCCACGATACTGCCATGCCCAGGATGAGGGGGATGGTGAACAACGTGATTACGCTGCTCAGTGCTGTCAACGTCACCGACAGGGCAACATCGCCACCGGCCAACTTGGAAAAGACATTGGACGAACTGCCGCCCGGACAACAGGCAATGAGCACCACGCCCACAAAATACAATGCCGGCAGATTCATCGCCACTGCTAAAGCGAAAGCCACGGCTGGCAGCACAACGAGTTGCCCTGTCAACCCCACCAGCACGGCACGGGGCCGCCTTGCCAACATCGTAAAATCTTCTAGCCGCAGCGTCAACCCCAAGTCAAACATCAGCAGCGACAATATCGGCAAAACTAAAATAATTGGATTCATAACATTCTGATTAGAAATTTTCTATATATCAATTTATAAACTGTAAATTCAATGTTTCCAACTTCAAGTAAGGCTTGAGGTTTTCACACGTCACACACCATGTGACGCATGGCATGTCCACCCCATTCTGCCACATCCACGACACGAAATCCAAGCCGGCCATAGAGTCGCTCTGCTTCGGGATTGCCCATGTCTACCAGTAGACCCACCCGGCATAGTCCCATCGTGCATGCGCGACGTTTAACGGCTTCCAGCAGTTGCGACGCGATGCCACGACAACGATAAGCGGCCTGCACACACAGTGAGTCGCAATAGAGTTCACCGGCTTGCGTCTCGTCGTCGATATTGCTATAATCTATCCCAAACGCTGCTTGCGCTTCTTGAACAAATGCCCGCCTCAGTTCCCGCAGGCGACCACCGTCGTAACTCACACACGCGCCCACCACTGCGCCGGCATCGTCGGCCACCAGCGTGTTCAGGTAGGAATATTGCGAATCGGTTCTGCTCACCAAGCGGGTCATCATCACCCAAAAATCATCCAGTGTGTGACGAGGGCCGGCAAACCACCGGCAACATTCCTCGTTCATTGCCTCCATGATAAAACGCGCTACTACTGGAGATTCACCCTCGAGGGCTGGTCTTATCGTTATGGCCATAAACATTCACATCATAAAGAGTGTGCCAAGCACCACACTTGGCACACCCTTCAATCATCATTTTCAATACGATTATTTCAACACATCCTCGGGATAACCAAGCTCCTTCAGTGTCTGCTTGGCCCATTCCTCATCATTAAAGACTTTCTTGCCGTTGTCGGTTGCGTTAGCGGCTTCTGTAAATTCCTCCATTAATTTTTCATAGGATTCGAGTTCTTTGGTCTTCTGCTCGTCTTCCATTAAAGCGGCTGCAGCAGTAGGATCTTTTTCGAGTTTTTCCTTGAAATCTTTCATGAAATCAAGCATGGGTTTTGAGGCAATTAACACCTCTTTCAATGCAGCCTTCCACTCATCTACGCTCCAGTTGGCTCCTTCAGCTTTTGCTTTGGCCAGCAGTTCGTTGATGTCAACTTTTTTCTCCACCACTTGCTCTTCTGCGGCAGTCGAATCGCCGGTCTTGGTCGCGTCGGCAGTTGCATTTCCTTGGCACGACATCAGGCTGATGCCCATCACCAGCGCAATCATCAAAAATAATTTCTTCATTTGGTTAAAAATTTAATTGGGTTAAACAATTCACTCCTCGATGGCCGGTTGTGGCTTCACGAGCAGTGCACTAAATTCATACAAAACGTAAATGGGCAGAAACACGATAGTGAGTGTGAACGGGTCGCCCGTGGGGGTGATGAATGCGGCCAAAACGAGCAACCCCACCACCGCATGTCTACGGTAACGCGCGAAGAACTCGCGGTGCAACAACCCCACGTTGCCCAGCAGCCACGACAGTAGCGGTAATTCGAATATCACGCCCATCACCAGCAGCAGCATCATGAACGTGTCTATGTAACTGTCGAGCGAAATCTGGTTGGGAACCATCGCGCTCACGTGGTAGTCGGCCAGAAAACGCAAGGTAACAGGAAACACCACAAAGTAGCCCACAGCCATGCCCAAGTAAAACATCACATTGCCCATGCAGAAGGCGACCTTCACACCTCGCTTCTCACTGGGGTATAGCGCCGGAGCAACAAAGGTCCACAGCAGATACACCAGTACCGGGAATGAGAGCACAAGCGCCAGATAGAACGACGTGGACATGTGAATGAAGAATTGCGAGGCCAGTTGGATGTTGATTAAGTCTACATGAAAACCTTCGGTACTAAACGTCGGCACTCCGGGTATAGCGGCTGTCAACGAAGCAAAGAGACGATACAGAACGAAGTCGCCACGACATGGTGCCAGAATCACACCATCGAAAATGCGGGGCATGAGGGCAAACAAAGCCACGGCCACGACGACGAGCACCACAGCCATTTTCACCAGAACACCGCGCAGGGCATCCAGGTGATCCCAAAACGACATTTCCTGCAACTGCCCAGCCAACGTTTATTCTGTTTTTTCGGTCTTTCCCTTCGCCTCTTCGTCTACTGGACGCTTGATTTCTTCTTCGATGTCGTTCATTCCTTGCTTAAACGAGCGCACACCCTTGCCCAGTCCTTTCATCAACTCGGGTATCTTCTTGCCGCCAAACAGCAGCAACACCACAAATACGATAATGATCAACTCGGTGGTGCCCAAGTTGCCCAAAAGCGACAAAATCATCATTTCCATAGTTATCTTGAGAGATTATAAATAATTCGTAATCCTAAAAATTCGTTATGCGTTGCTTGCGTGCCACGGTCTGGATCGTGAAGTAATGGCAATCATCGGCATAGCCGGTCTCATGACTATAGTCAATCACATATTTGCCGTTGCCGTAGGAAGCCGAATTCCCGTCGGAATCCCGCTCTGCGCACTTGAAGCCATGACGGTCAAATTGTCTCATAAAAGCCCTGGCGGCTTGCTCGGTAAAGAGTTCTACGGTCACAAACACCTCATAATCGCCATCTTCGCCATCGTTGCAAGCAGCAATTTCTACGACACAAGCCTCATCTTTCAATGCACCAGGCACAAAGCAGTAGCGAGTGGTGTCGGGCACCCCACCCTTGTAGAACCCGTCGATAATCACGCACGGGCCACCATAGCCGTCGCCCGTCAAGCCGCGCTTGAAGCCTTTCTTCTCCATCACCTTCACTGCATTGGCCATGAAAGCATCGGCTTCGCCTTCGGCCGTTTCCACAGGCATCTGCGGACAAAAATCTATCACCGCCAGCAAGTCGCCCACATCCACTACCGGCTCCTGGACTGTTTTCGATGCCGAACTGGCTCCAAAAACACTCAGCGCAAACACTGCAAGCAAGAGTATCTTCTTCATTATTTTACCAATTTTGAGAGTTATTTGCAAAAGTAATAAAAAATTCCCACAAAACAACAACCATCGGCCAAAAACAGCCATTCACCTCCTTATCGTAGAGCACATAACGGCCGTTACCTTGGTAGGAAAACTCCCACTGAGCCGAGCGCCGTCCTTGCGTAGCCTCAGTGCGCAAGTACACGCGCGAGTGCGGACATGCCACACCAACGCGGGGTGTTTGCCGGCAACACGGCATTGCCAGCACCACAGTGAACAGCAACATCAAAATCCAACCGTTTTTCATCCGTTCCACAAATCAATGATGTGCAAAGTTACTGATTTTCCCACCTTTTTAATGATTATCGGCCTAGATTTTAGAAAATTTACACATGCCGATTTTATCATGTCAGGAAATAGGACTAATTTTGCATCCGTAATTAACGAAAAAAATCCGTAATTTTATAAAACTGACTGAAGATGAAAGCATTTGTATTTCCTGGACAGGGTGCTCAGTTCGTAGGAATGGGCAAAGACCTCTACGAGAGCAACCCCAAGGCCAAGGAACTTTTTGAGAAAGCCAACGAGGTGCTGGGATTTCGCATCACCGACCTCATGTTCGACGGCACCGAAGAAGACCTGCGTCAGACCAAGGTCACCCAGCCCGCCGTGTTCTTGCACTCGGTAATCCTGGCACTGACCATGGGCGACGAGTTCAAGCCCGACATGGTGGCCGGACACTCGCTGGGCGAGTTCTCGGCACTGGTGGCTGCTGGCGTGCTCCCCTTCGAGCAGGGACTCAAGTTGGTCGAGACTCGCGCTATGGCCATGCAGAAGGCGTGCGAAGCAGCACCATCGACCATGGCGGCCATCATCGGCCTCGACGATGCTAAGGTGGAGGAAATCTGCGCCAGCATCGACGGCGTGTGCGTGCCCGCCAACTACAATAGCCCGGGCCAAGTGGTGATTTCGGGCAGCAACGAGGCTATTGCCGCAGCTTGCGAAAAATTTAAGGAAGCCGGTGCCAAGCGTGCCCTGCCGCTCAAGGTGGGTGGAGCTTTCCACTCGCCACTGATGGAGCCGGCACGCGCCGAGCTGGCCAAGGCTATCGACGAGGCCGACTTCTCGGCTCCCATCTGCCCCATCTACCAGGATGTGGACGCTCTGCCCCACACCGATCCGGCCGAAATCAAGGAGAATCTGGTCAAGCAGCTCACCGCTCCGGTGCGCTGGAGCCACATCGTGGCCAACATGGTCAACGATGGCATGACCGAGGCCATGGAACTGGGTCCCGGCAAGGTGCTGCAAGGTCTCATTGGACGCACGTGCCGCGACGTGGCCGTCTCGGGCCGCCAGTGATTTCACATTTTGGCTATTGAATAAGAACGGGAGGCTTTCACCTCCCGTTTTTTTTATCGCATCAGCAGATAGACTGTGTAGCCCACGTAGCATAGCAAGAATATCACACCCTCCACGCGGTCGAACCGGTGTTTCCCGAAGGTGAACACCACCAGGTAGGTCATCACCGCGCAAGCCAGCATCACCAGGTAGTCCACCATGTTGACGCTCTGCAATGTGAACGGCTTGATAGTGCTCGACAAGCCCAGTATCATCAGGATGTTGAACACATTGCTGCCTATCACGTTGCCCAGCGCCAGTTCGGGGTTTTTCTTCAGCGCGGCGGTGACGGCAGTGATCAGTTCGGGCAACGACGTGCCCACGGCCACGATGGTGATCGATATCACCGCCTCGCTCATGCCCCACGACCGAGCCAGGTTCTTGGCTGCATCAAGAAACAGATTGCCACCATAGATGAGTCCGGCCAGCGAGGCAAGTGCCACGCACCATAGCAACGCCGGGTGCTTGCCGGCCAGTTTCGACTGCGTCTGTTCGTCGGCCTCGGCCATGGCGGCCTGCGGGTTCTTGCCTTTGAGTATCACCACATAACACATATAGGCCACAAACAGCACCAGCATGAAGATGCCGTCCACGCGCGAGAGCCGGTTCTCGCCCAGGCCCGGAATGAGTGTGTCGTTGGCCAGCAACAGCAGCAGCAATGCGGCCGCAATGCCAAACGGGATGTCGCGCCGACTGATTTCGCGCTCGATGGCAAATGGCAATATCGTGGCCGTCACACCCAGTATCAAAAAGATGTTGCAGATGTTACTGCCTATCACGTTGCCCATGGCGATGTCGCCGTGGTTGCTCAGCGCCGACGAGATAGACACAAACAGTTCGGGGGCCGACGTGCCCATACCCACGATGGTCAACCCGATGATAAAATTAGAAATCTTGACCCGTTGCGCAATGGCAACCGACGAATCTACCAGCAGGTCGGCTGCCACCAGCAGCAGACCCAACCCTATTACCAGAAACAAATAATCCATTCTATTTTTTCATTTCTCGTTATTTTTCAGCCCACGAAATTACACAAAAATTTCCACCCCACAAAATCGGGCTGCGGGCAGTGAGCTTTGGAGCCTTCCTAAAGCATCTGGGATTTCTGGACATCCAGAATATCTAGGACTTCTAGAGCATCTAGAAACAAAAAAAGCCGCCGTGTTTCACAACACAACGACTCGTTTTGAGCTATTAGATTAAAAATACAATTACTTGATCATTCTCTTCTCTGACGAAGTTGTTCCGTCACTATAATGAGTAACCTCAATATTCAATCCAGGGAATGGTTTGCTGCTCATCATGCCCATCACGTTCACATAGGTCACACCCACTGGGTGCACCTCGGCACGCGGAGCCGTCACCGCCGTCACCAGTCCGTCGCCGCCCTCCAGCGGAAACACCATGTAGCGGCCCTCACTGGGCACGCCCTCGGCTCGGCGCGGTGCGGCGCTCGTCGACCCACCATTCGACACCCAGCGCACGATGACGTGGAAGTCGTAGGTGTTGCCGGCAATGAAATCTTCGGCGGGATTGCCGGGATAGAGCGACCAGTCGACCGGGAAGCCACCGGCCAGCCCGTGCTCGTTGCCCATCGTTTGGCCGTCTACGGTCTTCTCCACCGTGAAGTGGTTCACGTCGTGGCCCTCAAACGTGGCCCAGTGCACCTTGCAATATTCCTGCGGCTTGGGCGTCATGAAGAAGAACTCGCCGTCGGCCACCGTCTGCACGTTGGGAGTCATGAAGTTGCACGTCACGTAGTGGTTCTCGGCATAGGCCTGCTCCTCGGTGGGCACCTCATAGGCCGTCACCGTCATCGTGGGGTTGAGCTGGTCGGTGAGCGTGCCCGTCAGGGTGCCGCCCTTAATGAGCTTGCCCACAAACTTCCGTGCCACAGCCTCGGTCTCGAAGCCCAGCAGCACCCAGTTGCTCTGATCCCACTCCTCGGTCTGCAGCCCGCAGCGCTCCACGTAGTCGTGCTGGTGCTCATAGCGGATGGCCTTGTCGCGATATTTGCCCAGGTCCTTGGCATATACCCGCGTCGGGTCCTTTTCGGCCACATACACGCCCACTAGGTCGTCGGCCACGGTATAGGTCTCCCCCACGGTGCCCTCGTTCACAATCCACTCCAGCGGCGTGCCTGCCACGCTGAAGATGTAGCGAGCCATGTAGTAGCCAGGGAAATATTGATACACATACACGCTCTTCTCGTCCTTCGGCTCAGCTCTCAGCCAGTTGCACTGCGGACTTGCCGTTACCGGGATAGCCGTTTCGTAGTCGGCCGTGTGGGTGGCCACCACATTCACCGTTCCATCCAGGCTGCCGTCGGCATTTGTTCCCAGTTCGGCAACCACAAATCCATCGTTCCAGTTAGGCCGGGTAGTGAACAGGATATAATTCTTTCCGTTCATCGCAAAGCAGTTCACTCCGTTGCTGGTACCGAAACCGGGATATGCATGGGTGTTGATGGTTGTGGCCGTAGCCACTTCGTGTCCGTTCAGCACCACGTCCACAGGATTCTCGGTGCGTTGCACAATCAGAAAGTGCTTCTGGCCGTTCACATCGGTCCATGAACTCACATAGTCTTCCCCCGAAAAAGGCTTGTCGGCTGCAGGCCCCATCATGAAAGGCATCGCCACCTGGTAGCCCTCGGTCAGTTCACCCGACTTGAATTCTACCACATAGAGGAACTCCACATTGGCGGCAACAAAGACCAGTTTACCGCCTTCGGCCGAGAATACGTCACCCTCGGCAAAGCCCCAGAAGTCGCCACGAGCTTGCGGTCGAGTCTTCGGCAACTTGAAATCCTTATATGTCGAACCGTCGGCCTTGACGATGCGAATCTCGTTCTGTGTGTAAGAATACGGACGTATATGATTAGGCAGACGCAACAAGAAATTGCCTGCTTCGTCTCTGGTGAAGTTACACCCCTGTCCGCCATCGACCGCAAAATCGGCTACAAATCCATTCTGGCCGTAAATATGAATCTTTTTCTGTTTCTGATCATGAATGAAGAATTGATTGTCGTGTCCGAAACCCTCACGGTTATAGGACCATTGTTCGCCTTCAGGAAGTTCGACAGTGATGGGAACCTCTTCACTTTTCCATTCCCGGCTGAAATTGTAGCCATCGGCGGCCGTCTCTTCGGCACCGGCTTGCGGCAGTGCCACGCAGGCCAGCACCGCCATCATTGCAATTGTCTTTAATCTCGTTTTCATTTCGTTTTATATATCGTTTTTTTCATTTCTTTCGAGCCATGGCAGTTGGGCTTAGGCCATGGGCAGTGGAGAACACCGAGGTCTCTAAGATCTCCGAGGTCTCTGAGGTCTCCAAGAAGCAAAAACCGCCGCCTTGCGCCACTTGTTGCTCATAGCTAGCGGCTAATTGCTAACGGCTAGCGGCTAATTGCTATCAGCTATCACAGCAGCCACCCCACCAGCAGGCCCAAGGCGAAGCCCGCCATGCCGGCCACCATTGCCGCCCGCCGCGTGCGGCGCCGCAACTCCAGCCGCAGTTCCTGCAGTGTGTAGTCGCGTGGTGTCACTATTTTATCTTTATCCTCCATAATTCAATGTCCTATGCTTTAGGCCTTAAGCTATGGGATGTGGGCTTTTCAGAGGTCTCCGAGAATTCCGAGAAGCTAAAACCGCCACATCGTGCCACTTTTAGCTCGTGGCTCTAAGCCGGTAACTAAAACAACAACTTCTCCGTGAGCACGGTGCCATCGCTGTAGGTGGTCACACAGATGTTCACGCCCGGTCGTGGCTCGGCAGCCACATGGCCCTGCACATCCACGTAGCGCACGCTCTGCACTGCGGCTCCCGTGCGCACCTGCTCCACACCGGTGATCACCTCCGACGTCAGGCGCAGCGGAAACACATAGGCGTGATAGCCTTCGGGCAGTGTGCCCTCATTGCCATAGTCATATCCATCAGCCTCAGCACGCCGGGGCGCATAGTTGATGTCACCGTCAAAACCGGGATCGATGTTCAGACTCACGTTGTTGCCCGTGCTGAACTCTATCAGAGCCGGAAATTCATACAGGTAATGGGGCTTGAAAACGTCGTCGGCCGTCACGGTGTTGCCATCGGTCTGCTCTTCCCACATGATCATGTCCACCGTGAAACTGCCCGGCAGATTGGCCGAGTTCACGCCAGCCTCGCTCTTGGGCACGATAAACTTTCCATCGCCGGCATATACAGCCCAGCGGATGTTGGCCAACTCCAGGTTTTTGGGTTTCACAAAGAACCATTCGGGCTGGTGCACGAAGTTGCACGTGCAGTAGGTATTATAGTGGTAGGTGTTATCCGGCCCAATCTGCGGATAGGCCACCTTGCTTCCATTCACTTCAACATCCACATCCACAAACAGGCCCACGGGACCGGCAGGTGTGTTGGCGATGTGGAACTGGCCGGTCAGTGTGCCGGCCTTTATCTCCTTGCCCTCGTAGGCCGACGCGTCGTAGCCCTCGGGGAAGTATATCTTTACCCAGTTGCTCTGGCTGAACTCGCCCACTTTGTCATAGACCACATCGGCCGCCACCTGTTCGTCGCTAGGTGTGGAGCGGCTCACACTGGTATTGTTGTTCTTGTCTTTGGCAAACACCACGTTTTTGTAGCGTGGCGGGACGTAAACACCCACCAGGGTATTAGACACCGTAAAGAAGTCATCCAGCTTGCCTGTCGAGATGATATCGCGCAACTGTTTGCTGGGTGGTGTTTGGGCACTGGCCACGGTGGCCAGCGCGAGCATAACGATCAATGTCAAGTAATGTTTTTTCATCTTTTTGTCTCGTCGTTTTTTATTCGCTGTGGGCTGTAAGCTCACGCAGATCTCGCAGATTTTGCAGATTTTTTATTCAAGTTCGGCAAGTAGCCATGTTGGCTCGTGTTAAAGTTCCTCTTCGAGGCACTCTGTCTCTGCCCGCTTGTGACCAAGCTGCGAACCCCGTCAGGGTTCTTGCATGGTCTTTAACACATAATGCCTCTTCCGAGGCATCAAGCGCCCTCGACGCATTTCCTCGTTTTACCAACACTTCAATCAACTTGCAGAACTTGATTTCTTTTCTTGTTCTTGTTCCGATTCTTTTCTTGTTCGGCTGGATTTGTAATCCGGCAGCCGGCTAATGGCGGATTTGCAATCCGCTTGCCCTCCAGGGCAACTGCCATCACAGGGGCATTATGCCTCAATTTAATAAAGAGGGTGCCAGTGCCCCCGGCACCCTCTAGAAAAAAATTATTCTTTTAAAAAACCAGTTGCATGATTATGGTTTATAGATGCCCCACTCGTCGCGGCTGTTATTAACCGTCACAGTTTCCCAAATGGCAGGAGCATCAGAATGAGCATACAAATATGATCCATCAACAGCATCATTCATCACATTGTTCTCAACTGTAATGTTCAAGTTGTAATAAGCCTCTTGACGTGAATCTAAAGCAAGTCCATAATTGACTTTACTTGGATTAGCATTGACAATGTTATTCTTAAAAATCAATTGACTTGCAGGATTTGCTGCAGTATAATGGTTTACTTGAACAGCATATTTCTTTGGTTGATTAAATGTGCAGCCTTCGATTGTGTTAGACGAACCATTGCCAATCTGAAGTGGTTTTGCATTACCTTCGCAATTAAATGTACAATTTTTCACTACAGCAGTAGTGGCTTGATCGCCCCAGGTCACAATACCTGTTGCTTTTCCATTTGAATCCGCAATGTTAAAAACACAATCTTCAACAATAAGCTTTACTCCTCCAAAAATATAAATAGATGCAACCTCAGAGCCTGAACGATAATAGTGAGTTGCATCACCCTTTGTGTTTGTGTTTGTTGTCTTGGTCAGCGTAAGCCCCTTAATCGTCATTGAACTACCAGTTGCAACTTTCTGTGCCGAACTTGCGCTCATGGCAAAACGGCCATTGATGGTAATGTCGGCAGGACTCACACCATTTGCAGCCTGAACAGTAACATTAATCACCTTGTTTTGGTTCTCAAATGCAAAGTTATTATCCATTGTATATGTACCTTTTGCAAGAGTCATAACAATGTCGGTAAGGCCAGCTTCAAGTGCTGAATTGTAAGCAGCTTCAATGGATTCATACTTTTGGCCATTCATGGTCACTACATTTGTCACCTCAGGATATTCGATGTTATTGTCGGGCTGGTCGAAGCGCTGGTCGATGATCACGTTGAAGTTCACGTCTTCGGTGAACAGGTTGCCCAGGATGTTGGTGCGGTGGTTCTTCTTCACAGGAACGCTTTCCACTGTGAGTTTGTTGAACTCAGCGCCGGCTGTGTTGAGCATCGACAGCTCGGTGGTAACGGTAGCCTCATCATTAGGAACCAGGAAGTAGCACATCGAGAGCCACTTGTAGGTGTCTTCTTCCACTTTCAGGTCTTCGCTCATCACCGAGTTGGCGGCAGCCCAAGTGATGTCGGCGTTCGTGCCAGTGGTGGTTTGATTCAGGATATCATACTGATTAGCCACTTGCTTCACGGTGACAACGGTCTGCTTGATGTCGATGCCGGCCTCAACAGCAGCCTCGTAGTCGGCCACAACGTCACCATAGTTGAGCTGAGCAAATGGACGGGTAAGAGTGATAGTCTTGTTGATAGGACCAGTGATCTCAAGATTCATCTCGCGGTTGCTGAAGGCGTCGCCGTCGTCGGCATTGGCCACAGCCTTGCTGTAATCTACAGTAACTTTACCGGTAGTAGCATCGAAGGTATAGGCATCCTCGTCAGGGTTCTGTGCCCAGAAAGCGAAGCTATACTTCATGCCCTTAACAAGCTTGAAATTCACGGTAGCTTTTCTGTCGGTCATGGTCACGGCCTTGTCGCCCAGCAGACTCACGTTCTGCAGCAGCGTGCCGTCTTCTTTGTATACGGCCACTTGCAACTTGGTGGCGGTGAGACCGTCGCTGATAGTACGGCTCTCGATAGCGCCGGGAAGTTCGATGGTGAACTGCACGTTTCCATCGCCTGTCATCTCGGGCTCCATGTCGCTGGAGCAAGATGCGGTGCCCAGCAGCATTGCTGCCACAGCACCCAAAAACATTAATTTCTTCATACTTTTCACTGTTATTTTTGAGATTTTATCTCATGGCTGGCATCCGTCCACCAGCCATGAGACAGTTATTAAAAAATCAATCAGTTAATCTATTATTCAATCTGTAGTCAGATTACTCTTGCTTCTTAGTGCAACCAGTAACTTTCACCAAGTCATAGTAATCAGCACGATCTTCATCATTCCAAACGGCATTCACATTATCGGCAGCAACTTTGCTAATATCGAGATTGCTGGCAGTGATTTTAGCACCTGCTGTATTGGTGACAAGGATGGCACCTTTCTTTGCAGTTTCAAAAGTGCAACCACTAATGTTAATATTGCATTGTACACGGTTTGCTTCATCTACATATTGATCTATCACTTTGATGCCGCGTCCACCTTTAGTAGCAATGAATTTACAATCCTTAATCGTTGTATTCTTAACGTTGGCATTAACCATGAATGTATAGAATGCACCCGGCTCATTGAATGTGCAGTTCTCAACAACAGCGTCATTTTGAATAGCGACAGAATTATTGAAGGTTACATTTTGTAGATATATCTTGCCTGAAGTAAGATCATTTGAGCCATTGCCATTTCTGTTTGACAAATTGATGGCATGATTATTCCAAGCACCATTTCCTCCTTCGGTTTTATATACTGTCATATTCTTTAGAATCAGATTACCATTCCAGGCTCCAAAGCTACTCCAGTCAGTATCAGTGCCGCGCAAATTCAGCGTGTGTCCATTTCCATCAATAGTGACGCTTTGGGTATTAGCATCGCCATAATTAGTACGAGCACCATAATGGAGTTCCATATCATTCATCAGCTTGACTGCGATGTTTTTCTTGCCAGTTGCTTTGAGCGCAGCTGTCAGTTCACTTTCAGTGCTCACCTCTACCGGGGTGATGGGTTGAACTTTGTACCAGTCGCCATCTTGAACTGACTCATAACCAGGAGCCACAAAGTTAGTGCCAGCACCTTCAGCCTTATTATTCTCTGGATCAAACTTATAGAATTTGCCACCAGCCACTTCGATTGAAGCGGTACCATTTCTTCTATTTTCATCGAGAAGATTAAGTTCAAAATTATAGCCCTCATCAGCATTGTCAAGTTGCTGAATGTTATATGAGCCACCATTCACTTTGGCAGTTCCTTGAGCCACATACAATGCTGTAAGATTTCCATTATAATCTCCACCATTAACGACCAAGTTTCCATTTTTCCACACATCTACGGCAAAGCAATCATTCGCCTTAGCAGCAACCTGACCATCACCATTAATAGTGAGATTTCCACCAAGCACCGAGATTAATGCATAGTTCCCTTTTGATTCATTCCAAATATCAGTGGTATTGCTGATATTATGGCCATTCAAGTCAAGTGTTGCAGTGCATTCTGCAGGAACAACGATAGGCTTATCAATAACAAGATCTTCGGCAAGTGCATAAGAACCGAAGCCCATTGCAATCAGTGCGTTAATCTCGTCGGTAGTCATGCCGGCTTTGAGCATCAGCTTGCCATTAACGATGTCGTAATCGTAGTTGTCGAAGTTCTGGTCGATGATGATGCGGAAGTTGCTTTCTTGGGTGAAGAGTGAGCCAACGATGTTGGTGCGGTGGTTCTTCTTCATGGGAACGCTGGCAACGGGAACAACAACGTCGGCCTTGTTGGTCTTGACGGTCATTTCCACGTCAACGTTGGCCTCGTTGTCGGGCACCAGGAAGTAGCACATCTCCATCCAAGCGTAGTCCTTACCTTCTACGGTGAGCGTAGCTGGATCATTGGGAAGCGCTGCGAGAGCGTACTCAACATCGGCCTCGCCAGTAGCTTCTTCGGTGAAGAGACCGAAAGTGGTAGCGGCTTTCTTTACGGTCACCATGCTCTGGCTGGGCGTGATGCCGGCAGCAGCGGCTGCTTCCAGATCATCGGCACCAAAGTTGAGCTGAGCGAACGGACGATACAGCGTCACATCGGTAGTAGTGGCAGTCACCTCATAGTCCTTGACCGTTGCATAGAATGCATCGCGCTTCTCGTCGTTGCAACCTCCTGTGTAGTTAACTTCAAATTCACATCCATCCATGTTCTCGCCAGGAGTGAAGGTGTAAGGAGCGCCATCAGCATGGGCGAAGAAAGCGAAGTTGTACTTCTGACCTTTCACGAGCTTGTAGGTCACTGTGGCTACACGGTTCTCGAAGTCGGTCTTCACCGTAGGCTCCACGGCCAGCTTGTTGCCATCGGCATCGTAGCAAGCCACATCGAGCTTGGTGGCTGTGGTGCCATCGCTGATGGCACGGCTCTCAAAACCACCGGGAAGTTCAACCTTAAATTGCACTGTGCCGTCGGCCAGTTGCGGCTCCATGTCGCTGGAGCAAGACGCGGTACCCAGCAGCATTGCTGCCACAGCACCCAAATAAATGAATTTCTTCATAAATAAATAGATTTAATGATTATTGTGAAAATGTTAATTGTTTCTTTTTTAGCTACTGTTATAGCCACGAACTACAAGTTGAGCAAGGCGGCGAATTCGCATCAGGAAAGAAACCTGATAAAAGAATCTGCACAATCTGCGAGATCTGCGTGAGTTCACAGCCCACAGTTCACAGCCCATCAATAGTTGATGTCGCCGCCGGTGCTGGGGTCTATCTCAAAAGCTACTTCCACCAGCGTGGTGATGTTGGACACATGCACCACCGTGCGGTGATTGCGCTGTATGGGCAATTTATCAACTGGAACTTTCACAGGCTTCTCCAGCAGGCCGAAGGTGTAAATATTCATCTGGGCGTGGTCGAGCACAGTGACATCGGGCGATGCCAGCACATAGTTCATCGACAACCAGAAGTTGTCACCGCTTTCGGTGGCAAACAAATCCTGATACTGGTCGGTGCCCACTTTGCTCGTTATAAAACCGCAGAAGTCGTAGGTGTCTTTGTTGTGCTTCTTCCAGTACTGAGGCAGCTGCAGCGTGAACGCCTCGGTAGTGGGCTGGCTGGCCTCGCCGGTGAGCAAGTTGAGATGTGTGAACGCTCCGGCAGTAACGTTGAGGTCGCTGCCGATAAGCTTATAATTGGAGCTGTGCAGCTTTTTCCACTCATCAAGGTCGCACACAAAGTCAATTTGCGCAAAGGGGCGACGCAGGGTCACTTCTTTTTCAATCGGGCCGGTGATGGGCTGCGTGGCATAGTCGGCCACTACGGCACAGAAGGCGTCGCGACGCTCATCGTTGGCCTCACCGTTATAGTTCACCACCACATCCTTGAGGTTGGTGGTGTTGTAGAAGCCGTTGTCGGTGAGGTTCTCTCCCACTTTCTTCTGTGCCCAGAACACGAAGGTGTAGTTCTGTCCACGAGCCACCGAAGTCTTCACTGTGGCCTCACGTCCTGTGATGGCCACATCGTTCTGCCGCAACGCTGCCAGCTCGTTGCCCTCGCTGTCGAAGACGGCAAAGATGAGTTGGTCGGCTGTGGTGCCGTCGCCGTTGGCGCGACTCTCGATGCCATCAAGGTTTACGGTGAACTCCACGCTGGCCTGTTCCTGTGTGGGCTGCGCCGGCTCGTTGGCCTCGCTGCTGCATGCTGCAGCCACCATCATCATGCTTGCCGCGGCAAGCCATAGTTGTATCTTTTTCATCTTGTTCATTCCTCCTCGATGTTATTTAGCTATCAATTGAACACCCGGCCAACTCACCACTTGGGGAACTCGCGTATATCGCGCTGCCGTGGGCTTCAAGGGTGACATGTTGCGCTTGTTTTCTACAATCACATTGAGGTAATCCTCGAAGTTCTGGTCGATGACTACACTGAACGTGACATCGGTCAGCAGGTAGTCGAGCAGTATATTGGTGCGCTTATTTCCATATACCATGATTCCCTTGTCCTCACCAAATTCCAACGGGCCTATCGTGGTGCCATCGGCCAGTTCTATTTCTATGGATGTCTCTATCTGCTCGCCATCCATTTTGGTGAGGAAATAATTAAACGCCAACCACACAAATTCGCGATACTGGCTATTGTCGGGGTCAACTGGGTCATCCCACCACACTTCGGTAATCTTTCTGTTGGGAATGTCGTTCATGTTGAGTTCAAAATAGACATCGGTCCAGTCGGTCGACGTTTTCACCGGTCCACTTTGCAACAGTCCAAACTGCATATATGCCTTACTCACCCACACGCGAGTTTTGGCTCCGGTGAGATCGACACCTGCATCCTTCATGGCCTGGAACGCGTCGCTCAGTTCGTCGTGAGTAATGCCAAAGTTAAGTTGAGTGAAGGGACGACGCAGCGTGATTTTGCGTTGCACCATGTCGCCATCGGCCGAAACCTCAATGCCTTCGGCCTTAGCATAGAAGGCATCACGATCATCGTCGTTGCAAATCACGGGATTCTCGTCGTCGCCAAAATAGTCAATTTTGATCACATCTGAGTTGCTGGTGTCATACACTTTGCAGCCTTTGTGTTGCGCCCAGAAGGCAAAACTGTACTTGTGACCCGGTGTGAGGGGCACCTGCACGGTGGCCGTGCCGTTGTTGTTGAACGCAATGTTGTGCTGACGCAAATCGGGCAACTCCACGTTGTTCTCGTCATAGACCCAGAAGAAGAGTTCATTGGCCTTCTTGCCGTCGCCTATGGCACGCGAGTCGATGTAGCCGGGCAACTGGGCGGTGAACTCTACCATCACCTTGTCGCCGCCGAGCGTTCCGGGCTCGTCTTGGGCGCAGGAGGTGGCGAGCAGGGTCATTGCCGCCAGAGCCATCATGCAGAAAATTTTTGTTTGTTTCATATTGCTATACCTTATTTATAAATATTGTCAAAAGAAAATGTTGATGTCACCGTCGAAGTCGGGATCGATGCCGATGCCGCCCCCGCTGGCGGTCTTGGTGAGAAAGTGGCCGGTGATGGTGGTGATGCCGCCGCGCCGCAGGGGCACGGTGAGCGTGCCGGTGCGGCTCACCTGCTTGCCGTCGTCGTCGTAGAGTCCCAGCGCCACCTGCACACTGCCCTCGTCGCCGTTGACCATGACCAGGTCGGTAGCCAGAGTGGCGCTGCCGTCGCCCTCAGTGCTGAGTTCGCTCATGGTGGACAGGAACGAGATACCGGTGGTGGCGTCGAAAGGTACGCCGCGCAACACGCTGTAGTGGTTGGGCAGGAAGCCGGGATAGGCCACCAGGATGCGCAGGGACTGCGGCTTAGCGAGCCACTTGTTGTAGTCGGTGGCCACAAACTTGATTTTGCCCATCACGCTACGCAGCGCCAGCGTCTCGCGAATCACCGTGGTGGTGTCGCCCGCGGGCACACTGAAGTTGACGGCCGCACTGCCGGCATAGGCGTTGCGGCGGTCGTTGCCACCCTGGTAGGTGCCCAGCAGGGTGATGTCGGAAAAATTGGTGGTGTTGTAGTATTTGTCGGCCGTGGTGCCGGCATCCACGTGGTCGGCCCACGCCAGGATGCGGTAACGGCCCGACGGCAGCGTCATGCGGCACTCGCCTTGCCGACCGGCGGCGGTGAAAACCACTGTGGCTTGTGCCGCAGGAGTGGCGGCCAGAGTACCGGTCGCGCTCTCGGCATAGGCACGCACCTGGCAGCGCAGGTCGGTGGCCGTGGAGCCGGCGCGCGACTCGTCGTCGATGGTCTTAAAGGCCACCATGGCGGTGTCGAGCTGCAAAGAGACAACTACCGGGGCGGACCCAAATTTGGGTTCGTCCGGCTCTTCGCCCTTGCTGCTGCATGCACTTAGCAGGCAGGAAATCATGCAGATTGCAAAGGCGGCCACCAGTGACACCAATCGGTGATTTAATGGATTTCTATACCCCCCCGATTCTGCGTAAAGAGCTGATTTTCAATAATTTACTACAAGAGTAGCACATTATTATAGTTTTTCAGGTAGTTATTTATTACGCTATTCAATGTTACTTTACGGCCGCAAAGTTACAACATTATTTTAAAAAACAATCATTTAAATATATCATTTTTCGTTGATTTTTTAAAATAATATATGTTTAAATTACTATTTCTAGTATTAATTTTACCAGTAAACTACTGAAATTCAGCTATATAAATCAGCAGTAATAGAAATTTTATTCACTTTATACCCACAAAAAACGTCAGTTAAGCGTGAAATGGATTGAAATAAATTGAACTAATTTTGAAATAAAATGAAATTTTAAGGCTTCACGACTACGTTAGAAGCCAGTTTAGCTTCTCGGAGTTCTCGGAGGACTCGGAGACCTCAGGAGTTCCCGAAGTTTCCGAAGTTTTCGAAGTTTCCGAAGTTCTGTTCGCCTGGATTTGCAATCCAGGCGCAGGGTAACCAGCGGATTTGTAATCCGCCTGCCCGTGAGGGCTACCGCCGCGCCAGCGCGGAGATTACAAATTCCCCATTAAATCCTGGCGGATTGCAAATCCGCCAAAACTGAACCACCACATCTTGCGACGTGGCGCGATGCGGTGGTTTTAGCCTCTCGGAGACCTCAGAGTTCCCGGAAACCTCGGAAAGCTCACAGCCCTCAGTTCACAGTCTACTGCACTGGGGTGGCTATCGCCTTGGCCCAGTCGAGGGTGACGTAGTAGTCCTCGTTCACGTCTGGCGACGTGCCTGGCACGTAGGTCGACAGCCCTGAGAAGCGGTCGGTGTCGATGAGGATGCGGTTGAACACAGTGCGCGTTGCCACCTTGTAGAGCACTACTTTATTATATAATGCCTGCAGTTCGGCCGCCTGCTCGGTTGTGGCGCACGCCTGTGTGTACTGCACAAAATCGTAGAGGAAATGATAACCATTCAGGTTGTAGCACTGCATGCCGGCCAGCGACGGTCGCTCGGTGTCGTCGGCATGGATGCGGCGGCACAACGCGGCCAGCGCATCGAGCTGCGCGCAGTCGACCACCGCTGCAGTGAACGTGCGGTCGTTGCCCGACTGGGCGTTATAGTGGTCAAAGGTAGCCCGACAAGCCTCGGCCAGCTGGGCCTGCTGAGCACAAAGCATCGGCAAGGTGACATCGTAGGGCATGCCACGGGCCGGGATCTCGGTGGGATAGCCCACGAAGTAGCGACAACGGTCACGCAACTGGTAGGCCACCTCCACGGCACCCATATAGCACACGTCGGCATAAATCCACGAGAACACGCCCTGCGGGATGGCACCGGCCAACACGTGCAGCGGCATGGTGGCACCATTGTCCTCGCCGAACACACGACGCGGGGCGGCCGCCTTGGTGGTGAGCGACGGTGCCCATCCGGTGGCGTGAGACCAGAGCACCAGGCCATAGTCCTGCGCCGGAGCGTAGCGGCGCGCGTCGGCAATGACTTCGCTCATGCGCTCGGCCGTGACCGAGGCACACTGTGTCGACGGATATACCTCCAGCACCTCATGCACAGCCGTGCCATGCTTGTTTTTTTTGATTTCAAACAGCGTGGGGTTCTGTTCACCGGGAGCCACGCGATAAACCAGCCAGCGGCAACCATTCAGCCCGCCGGCCGTCACGGCCCGATCCATTTCGTCAAGGTCTTGCTGGTCGCGCTCATTGGCGCCCAGACTGTTGGTGGCCACCATATACACCAGCACCGTGCGACGCGCAGGCGTTGCGGGCGTGTCGGGCTCATCACTGCTGCATGCCGCAAGCAGCAGACACAGCGAGAGCAGTAGAAGTGTCTTTTTCATGTTATATTTGTTACGCTATTGATTCAATTGATGGAACGCGCCAGCCCGTAGCCCACGAGCTGGTCGTAGCGCCCCCCACTGGGGCGGTGATAAACCAGCACCATGTACTGGTTCACGGTCTGAAACTTGTCGCCGTCGATAGGAGCCGTCTGCCCCACCCTGCTACCGTCGGGCACCCACAGATACTGGTAGTTGTAGGCTCCCTGCTTGAGCAACATGTCGTTGACATAGCATCCGCTGGCAGGATCATATTTCATCACCGTGGTCGATGCCGGCAGGCCGTGAGTAAACTCGCCCTCGAGGAAGATGTGGCCTCCCTCCACAGGGCCGGCCGTGTTGAGCGAGAAATGAGTCACCACATAGTCGGCATCGATGCGGCTGTCGTTGCCCTCGGCATTGCGTATGGTGAAGTGGCCGCGTTGCGTCTGGTCGTAGAGATACTGCATGCTGTGGCGAGGCTCGTCGGTATAGAGCGTGGCATGGTAGAAGGGCTGCACATAGTCGATGGCAGCCACACCCATATTGAGCGAGTGGATGTTTACTGTCTCGAAACGACGGTACTCGTTGCCGGCATTGAAGATGAGCTCGGGCTGGTGCTCATAGGTCACCGTGCCGATGCCGGCACTCAACGGGCGACGCAAGACCACGGCATTGTCGGTGCGTGTGTTCTGAAACACGACGGTGGTCAGCTCGCCATAAGGGTCGGCTATGACGCCGGGCTTGTACTGCAAGTTGATCGACAGCTGCTGGTGGGCGTCGTTGTAGGTCTCGTCGGTGCGGCTGTTCACGTCGGTGAGCACCGTCACCCGCGGCTCGCACACCATGAAGCGTGTCTGGAAGAGCACCTTGTCGGGGTCGTCCTGCTCATAGACGCGCAACACATAGTTGCCACTGCGCGTAAACTGCATGTCGGGGTTGGGCAATGAAAACGAGTAATTATAATAATGTGTGAAGGTGGACTCGCTCTGCAGGTAGTCGGTCACGTCGGCATAGTTGAATCCCTCGACATACTCGCTCTCCTGCAACTGCGATGGCTGCCACAGCGCGTCGCAGTGCTGCAGACTGTAGCGCAGGTAGTGCACATCATAGTCGATGTAGTCGAAGTTCACCTCCAGATAGTCGTCGCTGCCCAGCACCAGCACGGGCGGCAAATACATGTTGCTGGCCGGAGCCACCTTGAGCGACCGCACATTGCTGTCGAAAATGGTCACCCGCGTGTCGGCTGTGGCTTGAGCCCACCCCTGCACAGCCAGCACACAAGCCAACGCAAACAATATTACTCGGTTCATCGTTTTTTACGTTTTATTCAGTTGGACAACGACATTAAAAAATCGTTTAATGGTTGTGCAAAAGTAATACAAATGATAACAATATCCAAATTTTAGCCCCATCAGCGGCACGCCCCGGTTCAGCGCATGCGATATTCCAGCGGCGTGAGCGACGTGAGTCGTTTGAAGAATTTCGAGAAGAAACTGGGATTGGCAAAGTTGAGCGCATCGGCAATCTGCACCACCGTCTTGTCGGTGTGCTGCAGCATCACCTTGGCCTCGGCGATGAGCGCGCGGTCGATCCATTCCTTGGCAGTGACACCGCTCACCTGCTTGATAACCACACCCAGGTGACGCTGCGTGAGGCACAGACGGTCGGCATAAAATGCCAACTGATGCTCGCGGCGGCAGTGCGCGTTCACCAGTGCGATGAAACGAGTGAACAACTCGGCCGAGTGCGACGGAGCCACGACATGGCTGGCATGCTTGCTGTAGCAATCGTCATAAAACCACACCAAGGCCGACAACAAGCTCATAAACGTTTCGCGGCTCCATTGCGGCCGATGCACCAGCTGCCACATTTGCTCGACGAGTTGTCGCAACCAGACAATCGACCCATTGTCCACTTTCAGCACAAAGTCGCGCAACCCTCCATTCAGAATCTGCGGCACGCGCCCCGAAGTGAAAGGCATGTCGCCAAAAACCGCCACCCCCATCACCAGCAACTCACCTTCGACCGAGATGGGCTGCACAATGCTTCCTGGCGTCAAAAACAATATCGAGCCGGTGGTCACATGACGGTCGATGAGGTTAATGCTGCTATGCACATCACCTTTCAACACGATGCCCATGCGGTAATCATCGATGAGCAATGGCACCTGCCGACCCAAAATATGCCGGAACAGCGCGTTGCCTCCGCGGCCGTGCACAATGGCAAAGTCCTGGCACAAGTACAAGGCTTCCTTGTCCTTGATGGTGTGCGACGCCACATCTTGGATCATCTTATAGTTGAATTTTTCGGGTCTTTTTTTCATGTCTACAAGCATTAATCAACCGCAAAGGTAGCAAAAAACGGCAAATAAATCACATCATTGATCATAAATCCCACAAAAAGAACATCACTTCATCAATACAGATAACACCCGTCACACATTTTGGCTGTAATTTTGCAAGCGGAAACTAAAAGATCAACCATCGTGAACAAAAAATTCATCAGCATCTTATTATTAAATGTGGCATGCCTCACTGCTGTGGCGCAAACCACCCTGGAGCAATGCCAGCAAGCGGCCCAGAACAATTATCCGCTCATTCAGCAACGCGACCTCATCGCGCGCACCACCGGTTACACCGTGGCCAACATCAAAAAAGGCTGGCTCCCGCAAGTGTCGGCCACAGCGCAGGCCACATTGCAGAGCGATGTAACCGCTTGGCCTACCGAGATGAAAGGATTGATGAACCAGATGGGCCTGGACATGAAAGGACTCAAGAAAGACCAGTACCGTGTGGGCATCGATGTGAATCAGACCATCTACGACGGCGGTTCCATCACCAGCCAAGCCGCCCTGGCACGCGAGCAGGGACGAGTGCAAGAAGCACAAAACGAAGTGAATCTTTACACGGTGAGAATGCGCGTGAATGAACTCTACTTCGCCTTGCTACTTGTCAACGAGCAGCAAAAACTGAATAATGACCTGCAGCAACTGCTGGAAAATAACGAAAAGAAACTCGCATCGATGTTCAAACGCGGAACTGCCGCCGAAAGCGACTACAACTCGGTGAAGGCCGAGCGACTCAACGCCGTGCAGCAAGCTACCGCTCTCGCAGCACAACAACAAGCATTGCGACGCATGCTGAGCACCCTGTGCGGCATCGAAATAACCGACGTACAAAAACCGCCAGTGGTCGAAACCGGCAACAACCTGAATAACCGACCCGAACTGCAACTCATCGACGCGCAACTGCGCCTCAACGAAGCGCAAAAGAAAACGCTGGATGCCGCCATCAGACCAAAACTGAGTCTTTTTGCGCAAGGTTTCTATGGTTATCCGGGTTATAACATGTTCAACGACATGATGCACCACAAATGGAGCTTGAATGGTATGATCGGCGCCCGACTCACCTGGAACATCACACCGCTCTACACCCGAAATAACGACCTGGAAAAACTCAAGCTGCAACGCCAGCAAGTGGAAAACAGCCGTGATGTGTTCCTGCTCAATAACAACCTGGACCAAATCCAGCACGGCGAGAATGTGCTGCGTTACCGCAAAATGATGGACACCGACAGCGACATCATAGACCTGCGCAGCAAAGTGCGCCACTCGGCCGAGTCGAAACTGGCTCATGGCATCATCGACGTGAACGACCTCATCAAGGAAATCAACAACGAGAATGCCGCTCGCGTGCAGCAGTCCATTCACGAAACTGAAATGTTGAAAGAAATTTACGACCTGAAATTTGCAACCAACAACTGAACAAGATGAAAAAGATAACTTTCCTGGCAAGCGCAGCACTCATGCTCATGGCTTGCAGCAACGATGAAAAAGAATACGACGCCACAGGCACCTTCGAAGTGACCGAAGTAACCGTTTCGGCAAAGGCCTCGGGCGAACTCATCATTTTCGAGATTCAAGAAGGACAGGAACTCGCAGCAAGCGCCATTGTGGGGCACATCGACGACACCCAACTTAAGCTCAAAAAAGAGCAACTCGAAAGCACCAAGGCACAACTCAATGCCAACCGGCGACAACTGGGTGCCAACCGCAATGCCACAAGCAGCAAGCAACTCGACTTGGAGAAGCAAGTTGCCAGCATCAGGCAACAAATCGCTAATGCCCGCCGTGAGAAACAACGCTACACCGAACTGCTGCGCGACGGCGCTGTGCCCAAGAAACAAGTAGACGACATTTCCTACCAAATCAGCGTGCTGGAAAAACAACTGGCCGCCACACAAGACCAAATCAGAAGCAACAACGCCAGCCTGGCACAGCAGAGTGCAGGCATCGACGCACAAATCGAGGGCATCAATGCCCAGAGTGCAGGCATCGATGCCCAACAGGCACAACTTGACGACCAAATTGCCAACACTTCCATCAAAAGTCCCATCACTGGAAGCGTCCTTGAAAAGTATGTGGAACAGGGTGAATTTGTCACCGTGGGGAAACCACTATTCAAGGTGGCCGACACCCGAAAAGTGACCATGCGCGCCTATGTAACCTCGGCTCAACTCGAGCACATCAAGGTGGGACAGGCAGTGAAAGTGACCACCGACTATGGTAACCAAAAGGGCAACACCTACAAGGGTGTGGTCACCTGGATTTCACCGCGTTCGGAGTTTACCCCCAAAACCATCGTCACCGATGATGAGCGCGCCGACCTCGTCTATGCCGTGAAAATCACCGTTGACGGCAACAGCGACATCAAGATGGGAATGTACGGAAAGGTAAAATTTTGATGCGCCATGACCAGCATTGAAGTGAGCCACATATCCAAAGCCTATGGCAACGTCAAGGCACTCAACGACGTGTCGTTCAGCGTCGACCGCGGCGAGGTGTTCGGCCTCATCGGTCCCGATGGCGCCGGAAAGACCACCATGTTCCGCCTGTTGTGCACGTTGCTCTTGCCCGATGCCGGGCAAGCCAGCGTAGATGGTTTTGACGTGGTCACACAGATAAACGACATACGCCGACGCGTGGGTTACATGCCTGGCAAGTTTTCGCTTTATGAAGATCTCACCGTGCGCGAAAACCTGGAATTCTTCGCTACCCTCTTCGGCACCACGGTCGATGCCGGCTACGATACCATCAAGGCCATTTATTCTCAGATCGAACGGTTCAGCAACCGCAAAGCCGGAGCACTGTCGGGGGGCATGAAGCAGAAACTGGCACTGTCGTGCGCCCTGGTCCACCAGCCTAGTGTGCTCGTCCTGGACGAGCCCACCACCGGCGTAGACCCCGTGAGCCGAAAAGAGTTGTGGGACATGCTTGGCACGCTCAAGCAGCACGACATCACCATCGTGGCGGCCACACCCTATCTCGACGAAGTGCGCCGCTGCGAGCGGGTGGCGTTCCTCAACGAGGGGCAAATACAAGGGATAGGCACTCCCGACGATATTCTGAGCCGCTTCGCGCATGTGTTCAACCCGCCCGGCATCAACCGCACCAACGATGCCACCACAACCGCGCTGCCTGCCGATAACGTTATCGAGGTGCAACATCTGGTTAAAGCCTTCGGTTCGTTTCATGCCGTCGACGACATCTCATTTACTGTGAAGCGCGGCGAGATATTCGGTTTCTTGGGTGCCAATGGAGCCGGGAAGACCACCGCCATGCACATGCTCACCGGGCTGAACCAGCCCACAAGCGGAACAGGCACTGTGGCCGGATTCGACATCAGCACACAACACGAGCAAATCAAGCGACACATTGGTTACATGAGCCAGCGATTCTCGCTCTATGCCGACCTCACTGTAGCCGAAAACATCCGCCTCTTTGGAGGCATCTACGGCATGAGCGACAGTGAAATCGCCACCAAGACCGACCAATTGCTGGAACGACTGCAGTTCACCGACCATCGCAACGACTTGGTGGGTGCACTGCCACTGGGATGGAAACAGAAACTGGCATTCTCGGTGAGCATCTTCCACGAGCCTAAGATTGTATTCCTCGACGAGCCCACTGGCGGCGTCGATCCTGCCACACGTCGACAATTTTGGGAACTCATCTACGACGCCGCCGGGCGCGGCATTACGGTGTTTGTCACCACCCACTACATGGACGAAGCCGAATACTGCGACCGCATCTCCATCATGGTCGATGGAAAAATCAGTGCCATCGGCACACCACTTGAACTGAAACGCCGTTACGATATGCCCGACATGGACCATGTGTTCACCCTGCTGGCACGACAAGCAACGCGTTCCAGCGACTAAAACCAGCATTGTCATGAAAGAATTTATTAGTTTCGTCATCAAAGAAGCCAAGCACATCTTGCGCGACCGCCGCACGATGCTCATCCTCTTCGGCATGCCCGTTGTGATGATGCTGCTGTTTGGGTTTGCCATCACCACCGATGTGCGCAACGTGCGCATGGTGGTTGTGACCGCTTCCTCCGACCACCTCACACAACGAGTAATCGACCGCCTGGCTGCCAGCGAATATTTCACCATTACGGCCGCAGTGCCCACACCCGAGATGGCCGAACGCCTCATCCGCCCGCAAAAAGCCGACATGGCACTGGTGTTTGCACACGATTTTGCCGCGCGACGTGGTGGCCTGCAATTCATTGTAGATGGCTCCGATCCCAACATGGCCCAGCAATGGATTTCCTACGCAACACAAACCATAGCCCACGATGACGTATTCAGACAAAATACTGTGAACAAAGCTGTTGAGCCAATCAACTTAAAGATGCTCTATAACCCGCAGATGAAGAGTTCCTATAACTTTGTGCCTGCCATCATGGGCATGTTGCTCATGCTTGTTTGCGCCATGATGACAAGCATTTCCATCGTGCGAGAAAAAGAAAAAGGCACCATGGAGGTGCTCCTGGTCTCACCCATCAAGCCGCTCATGATTATCATCGCCAAGGCCATACCATATCTGGCACTGGCTTTCGCCATCCTCATCACCATTTTGCTCATGGCCCGGTTTGTGCTGGGCGTACCCATCCAGGGATCGCTTTTCTGGATTATTGCCGTCTCACTCATCTACATTCTGTTGGCATTGTCGCTGGGGCTGCTCATCTCCAGCGTGGCCAAGACGCAACTGGTGGCACTGCTACTCTCGGCCATGGTGTTGCTCATGCCCATCGTGATGCTTTCGGGAATGTTGTTCCCAGTGGAATCGATGCCCACGGTGCTACAATGGATTTCGGCCATAGTGCCCCCACGATATTACATCGAGGCCATGCGCAAACTCATGATTATGGGCGTGGGCATCGGCCAAGTGGTGCGCGAAGTGACCATCCTCACCCTGATGACTGCCGCCCTGCTCACTCTGGCTTTGGCCAAGTTCAACAAGCGACTGGAAGACTAGCGAAAAAACCATTATAACATGCCGTTTTGTCATGATTAAATACCTGTTACAAAAAGAAATATTACAGATACGCCGCAATGCGTTCCTGCCTCGCCTCATCATTGCTTTCCCCATCATGGTGATGTGCGTGCTGCCGTGGGTGATGAATATGGAAGTGCGCAACATCGTAGTGGATGTAGTCGACAACGACCGGTCGACGCTATCGCAACAGCTAGTCCACCGCATTGAATCCAGCAACTATTTTGTCTTCCACGGACAACCAGCAAGCTACCAAGAAGCCTTGAACGACATCGAGCACAGCAAAGCCGATGTGGCGCTCGTCATCCCATCGCATTACAGCCGCGACCTGACCTTGGGAAAAACGCCACAAGTGCTCATCGCCGCCAACGCTGTCAATGGCACCAAAGGAGCCATGGGAACGTCATATTTGTCGCAGATTGTGACCGCGCACGCCTTCCCTCAACTGGCATCCATTCAAGCACAGGTGAACACACTCAACCTCTACAACAAGCACCAGAACTATAAACTCTACATGATACCGGCACTACTGGCCATCGTGATGATGCTCATGTGCGGTTTCTTGCCTGCCCTCAACATTGTGGGCGAGAAAGAAACGGGCACAATCGAGCAAATCAATGTCACTCCAGTATCTAAATGGGCTTTCATTCTGGCAAAGCTCATCCCTTATTGGGTTATAGCCCTGTTCATTGTCACGGTGTGCCTGTTGCTGGCCTGGGCTGTATATGGAATCACCAGCCAGGGCAACTTGTTGCTCATCTACCTGATGGCCATGCTGCTGGCTCTTTTTTTCAGTTCGTTCGGACTCATCATCTCCAACTACAGCGACACGATGCAGCAGGCCATCTTCGTGATGTGGTTTTTCGTGGTGATTCTCATGTTGCTCAGTGGCTTGTTCACCCCCACCCGCTCCATGCCCTCGTGGGCCTACCTCACCACCTACGCCAACCCCATGCACTATTTCATCGATGCCGTGCGCACCGTTTTCATCAAGGGGGGCACATTGCACGACATCGCTCATCAAGTCGCTGCGTTAGCGGCTCTCACCGGCATAATGGCTTTGTGGGCAGTGAAAAGTTACAAAAAGAATCATTAATCACGTCTCCGCACTACATTTATTTGCCCCACACACTTCACATCAGCGGAATTATTACTAAATTTGCAGTTACAACGCGTTAACGGGTTGTTCTTTAACCGAAATAAATAGCAGTAACCGCCACACTATGATTAAAACTTTATTGAGGCACATCGGGCAGTACCGCACTGCTGCCATCCTCACCCCCATCTTCATCATGCTGGAGGTGGTGATGGATGTGCTCATCCCCTATGTCACCTCGTGGCTCATCGACGACGGCATCAATGCCCGCCACTTGCCCAACGTCTACCGCTATGGAGGGTTGATGCTGCTCATGGCCTTCGTGAGCCTTGCCATGGGCATTTTAGGAGGCCGATTTGTGGCTAAAGCATCGACAGGTTTTGCCGCCAACTTGCGCAAGGCCATGTACCGCAACATCCAGCGTTTTGCTTTCAGCGACATCGACAAGTACAGCACCAGCGGCCTGGTGACACGCATGACCACCGACGTGACCAACTTGCAGAATGCCTTCCAGATGATTTTGCGCACTAGCATCCGCGCCCCATTCTCTCTGATTTTCAGCATCGTGATGTGTTTTGTCATCAGCCCGCGCATGAGTCTGATTTTCGTTACCGCCACCGTGATTCTGGCGGTGATTCTCACCGTCATCATCAAGCGGGTGTCGGCAACTTTCACACGGGTGTTCAAGCAGTATGACGTCCTCAACTCGGCTGTGCAGGAAAACGTGAGTGCCATCCGCGTAGTCAAGGCTTTCGTGCGGGAAGATTACGAGAACCAGAAATTTGAGCTCGCGGCTCGCGGCCTGTATAACCTCTATGTGAAGGCCGAGCGGCTCATGGCTGTCAATCACCCGGTAATGAATATGGTGGTCTATGGTTGCATCATTGCCATCAGCTGGTTTGGCGCACAATTTGTCGTCGACGGGCAACTCACCACCGGTCAAATCACCTCCTTGTTCACCTATGTGATGAGCATCCTCATGTCGCTCATGATGTTGAGCATGATTTTCGTGCAAATCACTATGAGTGCTGCTAGCGGCAAGCGCGTGGTGGAGGTCATCAACGAGGTGCCCGACATTGTCAATCCCGAGCAACCCGACGCTGAAATTCCAGATGGACGCATCGACTTCAATCATGTGAGTTTCGCCTACAAAGGCGGCAGTGGCGAATATGCCCTGCACGACATCGACCTGCACATACAATCTGGTGAGACCATAGGTGTGATTGGTGGAACAGGCAGCGGAAAATCCAGCCTGATCAACCTCATCAGCCGTCTCTACGACACCACACGCGGCAGCGTGGCCGTGGGCGGAAAAGACGTGCGCACGCTAGATCTCACCACCCTGCGCAACTGCGTCTCGGTGGTGCTGCAGAAAAATGTGCTTTTCTCCGGCTCCATCCTCGACAACCTGCGATGGGGAAACCCCGATGCCACACTGCAACAGTGCCAGCAGGCTTGCCGCATAGCCTGCGCCGACGAGTTCATTCAGCAGATGCCCGACGGCTACAACACACACATCGAGCAGGGTGGCACCAACGTAAGCGGCGGACAACGCCAGCGCCTGTGCATCGCGCGAGCCCTGCTCAAGCAACCCCTGGTGCTCATCCTGGACGACAGCACCAGCGCCTGCGACAACGCCACCGACGCACGCATCCGCGAGGCACTGCGACGCGACGTGCCTGCCATGACGCGCATCATCATCGCCCAGCGCATCTCCAGCCTCAAGGACTGCGACCGCATCCTGGTGCTGGACGGCGGACGAGTGAACGGATGGGGCACGCACGAAAATTTGCTCAAAAACAACAAAATATACCAAGAAATCTGCGCCATCCAGGACGAAGATGGTGGAGACTTCGATGAGCCTAACGGCAGAAAGGAGGACGCACGATGAGAGCACCCAGTTTCAATCCCAACCGCCCCATCGGTGGCCGCAATCAGTCTGCCGGCGAGCCCACAGGCAACCGGCGAGACATTCTTTTGCGCCTGATGCGCATAGTGATGAAGAACTACAAGTTCTCTTTCCTGGTTGTGGCTCTGTGCATCGTCATCACCTCGGTGACAACCCTGGCCTCCACCCTGTTCACACGCACGCTCATCGATGACTACATTGTGCCGCTGACACAAGCGGCTATGCCCGACTACGGGCCGCTGGCTGACGTGCTCATGAAACTGGCACTCATCCTGCTGCTGGGCGTGGTGTGCTCCTACTTGCACAGCGTGCTCATGATCAACGTCACACAAGGTACCATGCTGCGCCTGCGAACCGACATGTTCCGCCACATGCAGTCGCTGCCCATCTCCTATTTCGACTCCCACTCACACGGCGAGGTGATGTCAACCTACACCAACGATGTTGACACACTTCGACAAATGATCAATCAGAGTCTGCCGCAGGCGCTCAATTCGCTCATCACCATCACCATCACGCTCATCAGCATGGTTGCACTGAGCGTGCCGCTCACACTGGTATCTATCGTCATGGCGGTGGTCATGGCCTTCACCACCACCTGGCTGGGGAAACGCTCACGGCGGCACTTCAAGCAACAACAGCAACGGCTGGCCGACGTGAATGGATTCATCGAGGAAATGATGACGGGGCAAAAAGTGGTGAAAGTGTTCTGCCACGAGGAGCAGGCCATCAAGCAATTTGAAACCATCAACGAACAACTGCGACAAAGCACCTACGAGGCCAACCGTATCGCCAACATCGTCATGCCCGTCAACGGCAACCTGGGCCACTTGAGTTACGTGCTCATCGGGGTGGTGGGGGCCACGCTCATCTTGAGCGGACAAGTGGAATTGAGCCTGGGTACGCTGGTGGCCTTCCTCACACTGAACAATAGTTTCGCCCGACCCATCGCCAACGTGAGCCAGCAAATCAACAGCGTGCTCAACGCCAGTGTGGGAGCCGAGCGCGTGTTCCGCATCTTGGACCAGCAGCCCGAAGCCGACAGCGGCCATGTGACGCTGGTCAACGCCATGGAAGCTCCCGATGGCACCCTGGTGCCTATGCCGCTGCGCACAGGGCTTTGGGCATGGCGCGTGCCCGACCAACCTCGGCCCCGCTTTGTGAAAGTGGACGGCGGTGTGCAGCTCAACATGGTGGACTTCGGCTACACCCCCGACAAGCAAGTGCTCTTCGACATCATGATCAATGCCATGCCCGACCAAAAAATCGCCTTCGTGGGTGGAACGGGTGCCGGCAAAACAACCATCACCAACCTCATCAACCGCTTCTACGACATCCAAGACGGCACTATCACCATCGACGGCATCAACGTGACCAGCATCAGCAAGCCACACCTGCGCCGCTCGCTGGGCATGGTGCTGCAAGAGACACACTTGTTCACAGGCTCTGTGCTCGACAACATCCGCTACGGCCGGCTCGACGCCACCGACCAGGATTGCATCGAGGCCGCCAAGCTGGTCAATGCCGACGGCTTCATTCGACGCCTGAGCGACGGCTACCGCACCATCCTTTCGGGCGACGGAGGCAACCTGAGCCAGGGCGAACGCCAGTTGCTGGCTATCGCACGTGCGGCAGTGGCCGACCCGCCCATACTCATCCTCGATGAAGCCACATCCAGCATCGACACACACACCGAGCGACTCGTGCAGCAAGGCATGGACTCGCTCATGAAAGGCCGCACCACATTCGTCATCGCTCACCGCCTCAGCACCGTGCGCAATGCCGACTGCATCATCGTGCTCGAGCGCGGACGCATCATCGAGAGCGGTACCCACGACCAGCTCCTGGCCCTACACGGAAAGTACTACCAGCTCTACACAGGCCACGACCTCTGATTGATCCTAAATGTTAATTGATGGTAAAAAGCGTGGATTTTAGGAAGAATTCAATTACTTTTGTGTTTTAGACAAGTCTAAACTTCGATTAATTAATTACAAACCTTATAAATTCAGACTACAAATGAAAAAAATCACATTACTGCTCATTGCTGCATTTGTGCTGGGTTTCGGCTCAATGAATGCACAGACTACCGGTAAAAAGTTCCGCAAGACTACTGCCGGAACCACCAAGACCGAAGTAAAGGCCGAAAAAAAGACCAAAACCGAAGTGAAAGCAGAAGCCAAAGCTAAAACCGAAGCCAAAGCAGAATCTAAGACAACAGGGGCCACTTTCAAGAAAAGTGAAATAAAAGCCACCAACAGCAATGTCACAAAGGCAACCACAAAGGCCACTGCCACCAAGCAGGCCGTAGCCGCTCCAAGCAAGGCAACAGCCGTGGAAAAGCACGCTGCGACCGCCACAAAAAAGGCAACAACCGCACAACCCCAAAAGGCCGTCGTTCACGCCACACCCGTCGACAAGTCGAACTTTAATGGTTTCTTCACCAACACCTACGGCGACGGACTGGGAGGGACCTGCACACACCGGCTCACCGTCAACTTCGACCCTGCTTCAGGTACTGTAAAGGGACGACACACCAACGAGAGCGGCGTGGAGCGTGACTATCACGGCAAGTTGGTAGGCGACAAACTGGTTTGTGTCTATGACGAAGATGGCGATGAGTTTGCCGAAATGAAACTCTATGACGCCAACACCATCAAGCTCGAAGGATTCACCGGCACTTTCAAGCGCAACGACAGCGACACCCCCACCATTTCTGTTTCGCCCAGCGGACAGTCGGGCGCGGCAGCTGTCGATCGCGAGGGACTGGAAGCCATTCAAAAGTACATGAGAGAGAAAGAACAAAGCAAATAGCCGATTCTTGTCTGCCCAGGACAAAAAAATTAAGCAGCGCTCCATTGCAAAGTTATATGGTAGCGCTGCTTAATTTTTGCTTCGTTTGCCTCACAAACTTCAATCGTTCATCAGGCTGTTTATTTCTTATGGGCCAGCAAGTATTGGCCAATCTGCACCGCATTCAGTGCGGCACCTTTCTTGATTTGGTCACCCACGACCCAGAAGGTGAGGCCATAGTCGCTGCTCAAGTCTTCACGGATGCGGCCCACATACACGGGGTCTTTACTGGTGCAATCCTTGGGCATGGGATAAACATTGGCGCGAGGCTCGTCCATCACCACCACACCGGGGGCCAACTGAAGGGCGGCACGAGCCTGATCGGGAGTGATGGGGTTCTCACACTCGATCCAGATGGCTTCGCTGTGGGCACGCATCACCGGCACACGCACGCAGGTAGCGCTCACTCGGATGTCGCTATGCATGATTTTACGCGTCTCGTGATACATCTTGGCCTCCTCGCGCGTGTAGTTGTTATCCAAAAACACATCGATGTGCGGTATCACATTATAGGCCAGTTGGTGCTGAAAATGCTTCACTGTGGTTTCCAGTTTGCCATGGGCGATCTCACTTTGCTGCAATGCCAGCTCGTCCATCGCCTCCAGCCCAGCGCCACTAGCGGCCTGGTAACTGGCCACCTGCACGTTTTTGATGTGCGACAGGTCGTCGAGCGGTTTCAGTGCCACCACCATCAGGATGGTGGTGCAATTAGGATTGGCAATAATATGCTTGGGCGCGTTCAGCGCGTCCTCGCCATTCACCTCGGGAACCACCAGCGGCACTTCATCATCCATGCGGAATGCGCTGCTGTTGTCTATCATCGTGCAGCCATACTTGGTAATGGTGGGGGCAAATTCAACGGCAGTCTTTGCTCCTGCCGACACAAAAGCGATGTCTATGTCCTTGAAGTCATCGTTATGTTGCAGCAATTGCACCACATAGTCCTCACCACGAAACGTGAAAATGCGCCCGGCGCTACGTTTCGAGCCAAAAAGAACCAGCTCATCGACGGGAAAATTCTGCTCATCTAGCACCCGCATAAACTCTTGACCTACGGCACCACTGGCGCCCACAATTGCAACTTTCATTCTCTTTGATTTGGATAATTAACAGATTAAACAAGTGTTGTTCGTGCTATAGCAAATATCGTGCCAAAACGCACACCTCACTTGATGTGGGTGCCACGCGTGTAGTCCGACAGTTGCGCAGGATTAGTAATGATGACCTCGCTCACACCATGGTCGATGGCGCTGAAGGCATTGTCCAGTTTGTTGACAAACCAGTCTTTGATGATTTCCAGTTCACGCATGGCTTTGTAGCGCGTGCGTTTCAGTTCCACCACCACGCTGTCGGGGTCATCCACGTTCAGCAGCACGCCTTTCTTTTCGAAGCAGTAGATGAGCGTAACATCATAACGCAGTGCCAAAGCTTTTGCCACCTCGGCAGCCATGGCGTCGGTCTCATTAAATAGCAGTGAACCTTTACCATCGTGAGTGAGCGGAGCTAATACCGGGGTCACTCCCTCGTCGATGAGACGCGAGATGAAAGTAGCGTTCACTTGCCGCACCTCGCCGGTGTAGCCCATGTCTGTGCCGCCCATGCCGCGTTTCACACTGGAAATCAAATTGAAGTCGGCGCCGGTCACCCCCACCGCATTCACTTTGCGCGCTTGCAACAACGCCACCAGCTGCTTGTTCACCAAGCCGGCATATACCATCGACAGCACGTTGAGCGTCTTGTCGTCGACCACAGGCCTACTGTCCACAGTCGTGATCTTCACACCCATTCTCTCGGCTATACGCGATGCCAGATTTGAGCCGCTGTGAATCACGAGCTTATTACCTTTTAACGCGCACAACTCCTTGATGAACAATTTCAGTGTCTCGGGGTTCTCAACGATTTTCCCCGACACTTTCACGATAGTAAGTTTCTGTTTCAAAAGAAATACAATGGTTAATGGTTACTACTACTCTTCGCTGAATTCCATGAGATAGGCCTTGATAAACGCATCGATGTCGCCATCCATCACGCCACCCACATCGCTGGTCTGGTGCCCGGTGCGATGGTCTTTCACGCGGCGGTCGTCAAACACATAACTGCGTATCTGGCTACCCCACTCTATCTTTTTCTTGGAGTCCTCCACCTTGCGTTGCTCTTCGCGACGGTGCTGCAATTCCTTGTTATACAAAATGGATTTCAGATTTCGCAGTGCGTTTTCTCGGTTCTTGGGCTGATCTCGGGTCTCGGTGTTTTCTACCAAGATTTCCTCCTCCTCTCCGGTATAAGGATCCTTGAACTGGTAACGCACTCGCACACCGCTCTCCACCTTATTCACATTCTGGCCTCCTGCGCCACCACTGCGGAATGTGTCCCACGATATGCGAGCCGGATCCAGTACGATTTCGATGGTGTCATCCACCAGCGGGGTAACAAACACCGAGGCAAACGACGTCATGCGCTTGCCTTGCGCATTGTAGGGCGACACGCGCACCAGTCGGTGCACACCGTTCTCGCTTTTGAGATAGCCATAAGCAAAAGCGCCTTCTGCACTGATGGTCACACTTTTGATACCGGCTTCATCGCCTTCTACCATGTGCTCTATGGCTGTTTTGTAGCCGTGACGCTCACACCAGCGCAGGTACATGCGCATGAGCATCTGGGCCCAGTCTTGACTCTCTGTTCCGCCTGCACCCGAATTAATCTTGATGATGGCGTCCATCTTGTCCTCGTCGCGGCGCAACATGTTGCGTAATTCCAGTTTTTCAACCTTGTCGACGGCTTCGGCATAGAGGGCATCTACATCTGCCTCTTCTATCAACCCCTCTTTCACAAAATCGAAACCTGTGGCCACCTCTTCGGCAGCTTTGCTCACTTCTTCACAACTGTCTATCCAGAAGTGGAGCATCTTGATTTTCTTCATCTGCGCCTCGGCCGCCTTCTGGTCGTTCCAGAAGTCGGGCACATGGGTGCGCAGTTCTTCTTCCTCTACTTCAATGCGCTTGTTATCCACGTCCAGATAACGATGCAGCGCTTCTACACGCTCTTGTAATGCTTTTAATTGATCCTGTGTAATCACTTTATATCCTAATAAGTTGTTCTATCGTGACAAGTTGATTGTTCTCTTTATGATTTTGACTTCTTACGGAAGTCTGCGGCATACATGGCATCGATCAGACGCGCATATCGCTTATTGATGACCGAGCGGCGAATTTTCAGTGTGTTGGTCAATTCGCCGGCCTCCATTGTGAACGGACGCGGCAGCAACACAAATCGCTTCACTTGCTCGTATGAGGCAAGATTCTTTTGATAGCCTTCTATGCGCTGCTCAATCATTTTGTGGATGTCGGGATTATTGACCAGATCTTCCACCTCGTTGAAGTCGATTTTCTGTTTCCGCGCATAGGCCTGCAATTCTTCAAAATCGGGCACGATGAGAGCCGACACATACTTCCGCCCGTCGCCTATGATGGCCACCTGCTCGATAAATTTGTCCTGCCCCAGTGATGTTTCAAGCATCTGCGGAGCGATATACTTGCCATTACTGGTTTTGTACAGATCTTTCAGTCGTTCGGTGAGAATGAGCTGTCCGGCTTCGTTCAGCTCGCCGCAGTCGCCCGTGTGGAACCATCCGTCGGCATCCAGAACCGCGGCTGTCTCTTCGGGTTTGTTGTAGTAACCTTTCATCACCGTGGGGCCTTGCACCAGAATTTCATTATTCTCGCCTATTTTCACATTCACACTGGGAATGGGATAGCCCACAGTGCCTATAGTCCATCCTTCCTGCTCGAAAAAGCTCACCGATGCGTTGGTCTCGGTCAATCCGTAGCCTATCACGATGTTGATGCCCACCGAGTGCAGGAATTCCGTGATGTTGTCACTGAGCATGGCACCGGCTGTAGGAAAGAAACGGCCACGCTCTATGCCGATGGCACCGCGCAACTTCTTGAACACCTTGTTCTCGAAATATTGATACTGCTTCTCAATGAGCAGAGGCGGTTTCTTGCCTAGACGCACGTATTTGAGGTTGCGCGTCTTGCCCACTGCTATGGCACGCTTCACGAGCATGCGCAACACAGGTGCCGCTCCTGCCAGATTATCGTTGACTGCCGTATAGACTTTTTCCCAAAATCGAGGCACACTGCACATGCAGGTGGGTTGCACCTCTTTGACAGCACGCTGGATCTCTTTGGGATTATAATTAATGGCGATGCGCACACCCTTTGTAAAGCAATACATGGTCCAGCCCAACTCAAACACGTGGCTGAACGGCAGGAAACTGAGCGACACATCGTTGTCGGGATCAACCGGGATGCGTTCGCCATGGGCCCACATGGCGGCATTAAAGTTGCTGTGAGTGAGCATCACGCCCTTGGGCATGCCTGTCGTGCCCGATGTGTAGATGAGATACATCAAGTCGCTATCGACACCTTCGGCACCGCGTTGCCGCACCTGGGCATCGACGGTACTCGCAGCCTTGTCTCCCGTCGACAAAAAATTGCTCCAAGTCATCACTCGCGAGTCATCGCATAGATTCACCTGCGGATGCAGAGCAACCACATACTTGAGCGAAGGGCACTCATCCAGCAGACTCACAGCTATGTCGACCTGGTGCTGGTCGCCCGCAAATAAAATGGTGGCACCGGAATCGTTCACGATATACTTGGCCTCGTCACGGCTGCTCGTGGCATAAATCGACACGGGCACAGCACGATTATTAAAGGCTGCGAAATGGGTTATGAGCACTTCGGGACAATTCTGTGTAAACACACACAGGCGGCCTTGCACTTCCACGCCCATGCTGCACATCGCGGCCGCGGCACTGCTCACACACGCCTGCATCTTGTTCCACGACATTGAAGTCCATTCATCGGTCAGCAAATCGCGATAACGCATCTGTTCACGGTCGCCATATCGTGAAGCCTGTTGGGGCAATAATTCCACAAATTTATTCATTTCCTCAATATTTTATGTGGTTATTCTGCAAAGATAGTGAAAAAATCCGAGAGCGACGGCCTGCCATTGCAAAACATTTTGCGCATTAACAACAATTCTCTTAATCTTTACACCTTTTACACAAATTAAGAGCATCCATCAAGCCACATGGCCTCACCACCAGCACGGGCAAACCGACCCATAATCAGCCTTTTACACGGCGTTAATTGTTAATAAACATATAAATAGTTGGCAGAACAACAAAAAAACCGTACCTTTGTCCGTTTTTTAAAAGCAATTATTTAATTTTTATGTTTACACCTACTAAAAAAACCATCGCCTTGAGTGACGGACGCGAGATCACTCTGGAAACTGGAAAGCTTGCCAAGCAAGCCGATGGAGCTGTTGAATTACGACTGGGCAACACCATGTTGCTGGCTACAGTCGTCTCGGCCAAGGAGGCCGACGAGGGCGTTGACTTTATGCCCCTCACTGTTGAGTACAAGGAGAAATTCTCCGCTTTTGGTCGCTTCCCCGGCGGATTCACCAAGCGTGAAGGACGCGCCAGCGACTATGAAATCCTCACCGCACGTCTTGTGGACCGTGTGTTGCGCCCATTGTTCCCTTCGAACTATCACGCCAACACCATCGTTCACATTATCATGTTCTCCAGCGACGGCGTGGACGCTCCCGATGCCCTAGCCGGACTAGCCGCTTCGGCAGCAATCGCCGTGAGCGACATTCCTTTTGAAGAGCCTATTGCCGAAGTGCGCGTGGCTCGTATCGACGGACAATTCGTTATCGACCCTACTTTTGAGCAGATTGAAAAAGCCGACATGGAACTGATGGTAGGTGCAACATATGACAACATTATGATGGTCGAGGGCGAAATGGACGAAGTGAGCGAAGATGACCTGATTGCAGCACTCAAGGCTGCTCACGAGGCCATCAAGCCCATGTGCCTGATTCAGAAAGAACTCGCTACAGAGCTCGGCGTTGTCAAGCGCGAGTATTGCCATGAGATCGACGACGAGGAAATCAAAGAGCGTCTGCGCAACGAGTGCTATCCTAAGTGCTATGCAGTGGCCAAGGCCGGCAGTGCCGACAAGCAGTGGCGCAACGAGCAGTTCGACAAGGCTCTTGAAGAGTTTGTAGAAACCATCCCCGAGGAGGAGCGCGAAGAAAAGATGCCCATGATTAACCGCTACTTCCACGATGTGCAACGCGACGCTGTGCGTCGTTGCATCCTGGACGAGCACATTCGTCTCGATGGCCGCAAGATGGACCAGATTCGTCCCATCTCTTGCGAACCCGACTATCTGCCCTATCCCCACGGTTCGGCATTGTTCACACGTGGCGAGACACAGGCTCTGGCCACCGTCACACTGGGCACAAAACTGGACGAGAAACTCATCGACGACGTGCTGCGCCACGAAAACGAGCGTTTCTTGCTCCACTATAACTTCCCCTCGTTCTCTACAGGCGAGGCCCGTGCTCCTCGCGGCGTGAGCCGTCGTGAAATCGGACACGGAAACCTGGCTCATCGCGCCCTCAAGCGCATGTTGCCCGAAGACTTCCCCTATAGCTGTCGCGTCGTGAGCGACATTCTGGAGTCTAACGGTTCGTCGTCGATGGCTACCGTATGCGCAGGATGCATGGCACTGCTCGACGCCGGTGTCAAGTTGCGCAAACCTGTAGCCGGTATCGCCATGGGACTCATTACCGATGAGGGTAACGTAAAGCACGCCGTGCTGAGCGACATCCTGGGCGATGAAGACCACCTGGGCGACATGGACTTCAAGGTGACCGGTACTGTGGACGGTATCACAGCCACGCAGATGGATATCAAGTGCGATGGACTGCCCTACGAAGTGCTTGAACAAGCACTGCGCCAGGCCAAGGAAGGCCGCCTGCACATTCTCAAGCTCATCAACGAGGCTATACCCGCACCACGCGAAGACTACAAACCGCATGTGCCTCGCATCGTGGCCATGACTGTGGATAAGGAATTCATCGGCGCCATCATCGGCAAGGGTGGTGAGGTTATCCAAGGCATTCAGGAAGAAACCGGTGCCGTTATCACCATCGATGAAATCGACGGCAAGGGCGAAATCGAAATCTCGGCAGCCAATGCCGACAGCATCAACGCCGCCGTTGAGCGCATCAAGGCCATCATTGCAGTGCCCGAGGAAGGCACCGTTTACACCGGCACTGTGCGCTCCATCCTTGAGTTTGGTGCTTTTGTTGAGTTCATGCCCGGACGCGATGGTCTGCTCCACATCAGCGAGATCAGCTGGGAGCGCCTGCCCGATATGGAAGCCGCAGGTCTGCACGAGGGCGATGAGGTCACCGTCAAGCTCATTGAGATTGACAAGAAGACCGGCAAATATCGCCTGTCGATGCGCGCCCTGCAAGACAAGCCCGAAGGTTACGAAGAGCGACGCAACGAGCGTCGTGCTCCTCGCGGCAATGGCGGCAACAACGGCGGTGGCAACCGCAACGGCGGCAACGCTGCCGGACGAAACGGTGGCAATAACCGCGGCGCAAATCGTGGACCACGGCGTGACAATCGACGCGACGTGCGCAACGATCGACGCGACGTGCGCAACGATCGACGCGACGACGAGTAATCTACATTCACCTCTATATCTTAGAGCCGCGATTTCTCTTCGCGGCTCTATTTTTCAAATTCTTCTCACTCATGATTACGTTTCCCAACGCAAAAATCAATTTGGGTCTCAACATCGTGGAGCGCCGCCCCGACGGGTACCATAACATCGAAACGCTGTTCTACCCCATCCCGCTCACCGATGCGCTGGAAATTGTCCCTTCTTCCACCGGACAGACCACACTCACTTGCTACGGACGCAAGGTAGATTGCCCCACCGAGAAAAACCTGGTCATGAAGGCTTACAGATTGCTGCAACGCGACTACAACATTCCTCCGGCCGACATCCACCTCTACAAACACATCCCCGATGGCGCAGGCATGGGGGGCGGATCGAGCGATGCCTCACACACCCTGCTCATGCTCAACGAAATGAACCATCTGGGGCTGTCACAGGAAAAACTCGCACAACTGGCAGCCACGCTGGGCGCCGATTGTCCTTTCTTTATCTATAACCGCCCCATGCTGGCAACTGGCATAGGCAATGTCTTCACCCCTGTCGACTTGAGCCTGAAGGGACACACACTGGTCATCGTCAAGCCCGATGTGAGTGTACCCACCGCTCAAGCCTATGCTCATGTGCAACCGGCCACGCCCACCACTCATGTTGCCGAAATCACTCGCTGGCCCATCGAGATGTGGGACGGACAACTCATCAACGACTTCGAGCCTAGTGTCTTTGCCGCGCATCCCGAGTTGTGGAACATCAAACTACAACTGCTCGATGCCGGTGCACAATATGCGGCCATGTCGGGATCGGGATCGGCCATGTTTGGTATTTTCAAAGGTGACATTGTGGCACAAATAGCGTTGCCGTTCACTGACAGGTATGACACTTTTATTCTACCTCTTTAAAGGCACAGTTTTTGCACCACTCTTTTCACAAGAATATTAACACAACTAGATATGAGCAAGAAGAAAAACGAAAAAAAGCAGGATAATCTGCACGACGAAATGGAACAGACACAGCCCGCAACTGAACAACCCACTCAAGAGCAATCAGCCGGCGAGGACCCCGCCACCGAGCAAGAACAGCAGGAAGAAACGCCCGAGAGTGTCATCGAGAAGTTGCAGGCTCAAGTTGCTCAAGAAAAGAAAGAATACCTTTTCCTGATGGCCGACTTCGACAACTATCGCAAGCGCACCCTCAAGGAAAAACAGGAAATGCTCAAGAATGGGGCCGAAAGGGCCATGCTGGAACTGCTGCCGGTGGTCGACGACTTTGAGCGCGCCATCGACTCGCTCAACAAAAGCGAGGACATAGAAAGCATCAAGGAGGGCATCAACCTCATTTACAACAAATTTGTAAAATATCTTGAGCACAACAATGTCAAGCCCATCGAGAGCACAGGTAAGGACTTCGATGCCGATGTGCATGAAGCCATCACCATGTTCCCGGCTCCCAGCGACGACATGAAAGGGAAAGTGGTCGACACCACACTCAAAGGCTACATGATTAACGACAAAGTGCTGCGCCACGCCAAAGTGGTCGTAGGACAATAATAACCGATAGGAGATTTCACTACAATGGCAAACAAGAGAGACTATTACGAGGTGCTTGGAGTGGACAAGAAAGCCACCACCGACGAAATCAAGAAAGCCTACAAGAAACTTGCACTTAAGTATCACCCCGACCGGCAGCACGACAAAAGCGATGCCGAGAAAAAAGAAGCCGAGGAACGCTTTAAAGAAGCAGCCGAGGCCTACAGCGTGCTCAGCGACAACGACAAGCGCGCACGCTACGACCAGTTCGGTTTTGCAGGCGACCAAATGGGCGGAGACGCAGGCGGATTCGGCGGTTTTGACATCAACGACATTCTGAACTCGGTGTTCGGCGGCGGATTCAACTTTGGCGGATTCGGCGGATTTGGCGGGTTTGGAGGTGGAGCCTCACAGCAGCATGTAAACCGCGGCACCGACCTGCGCGTGCGGGTGAAAGTCTCACTGGCCGACGTGGCTCACGGTGTGGAAAAGAAACTCAAAATTCCGCGCATGGTGTCTTGCCAGGCATGCCGCGGAACCGGTGCCAAGAACGGAACTGCACAGGAAACTTGCCCCACATGTCACGGCAGCGGCGTGGAAGTGCACACTCGCCGCACCATGTTCGGCGTGATGCAGCAGCAGACACACTGCCACACTTGTGGTGGCAATGGCAAAATTATCAAGGAACGCTGCCCCGAATGTGACGGTAAAGGCCTCAAACGCAAAGAAGAAATCGTCTCGGTCAACATTCCTGCCGGCGTGGCCAAAGGCATGATGCTCAAGATGAGTGGACGCGGCAACGACGCGCCTGGCGGTGGCATTCCCGGCGACTTACTCATTGTGATTGAAGAAATTGCCGACGCACAACTCGTGCGCGACGGCAACGACATCATTTACAACCTCATGCTCGATTTCCCCACCGCCGTTTTCGGTGGAAAGGTAGACGTACCCACCGTCGACGGACAGGCCAGAGTCACCATCAAGGCCGGCACACAGCCCGGCACTGTGCTGCGCCTGCGAGGAAAAGGACTGCCCGACCCCAACCAGTATGGTAAGGGCGATGAACTCATCAACGTCATGGTCTACGTGCCCGAAGCACTGAATGCCGACGAGCGCAAAGCCATTGAGACTCTGCGCGACTCCAATTCAGGCAACATAAAACCCACCGAGAGCACTCGAAGCCGCATCTTCAGTCGCTTGCGACACATCTTTGACTAGTTATGAACCGACAACACAACCATAAAGTGCCTCGTGCCACCGACAAGTCGCTAGCTTTTACCGCTCACGAAGAAATGGGACTGCTCGATTACGTGATGAAATGCCTCGACGGCATCAGTCGCAACAAGGCCAAGAGCATCCTCACCAAGGGAGGTGTCACCGTAGACGGACGCACACAGACTCACCACGAGTTTCGGGTACAGCCCGGAAACGTGGTCACTATCAGTCGTCACCCTCGTCCCATGGCCGACCGCACCCCACACTTCGACATCGTTTTCGAAGACCCTTATCTGGTAGTGGTAGACAAGGCTCCTGGCGTACTGTCGATGGGTGTGGGAGCTGGGAGTCTCAACATGAAGACACTCCTCGACCGACATTTCACCGACACTCACCAGCGTTGCACCGCACATGTGGTTCATCGCCTGGACTGCCGCACGTCGGGACTCATGGTATATGCCAAGAGCGTAGAGGTGCAGCAAGCTTTCACGCGCGACTGGCGAGGCACCGTCACCGACCGCCGCTATGTGGCCGTGGTCGATGGCGTGATGGATAACGACGAAGGGCGAGTGGAAAGTTGGCTCAAAGACACGCCTAACATGAAGGTCATCAGCAGTCCCACCAACAATGGCGGCAAGCACGCTGTCACCACATGGCGGGTGCTCGAACGGGCGCAGGCACACACGCTCATTGAATTGAAACTTTACACTGGGCGCAAGAACCAGATTCGTGTACACATGGCCGACATAGGGCATCCCGTCACCGGCGACGGTAAATACGGCCGGCAGACAAGACCCGGAAGCCGTCACTGCCTTCACGCCATCCGCCTGGCCTTCACACATCCTGTAACTGGAGAACCTCTATTCTTCGAGACTCCCATTCCCGACTACTTCATGCGTCAACTCACATAACGTCCTGTGGCCTGCATCACTACAGCAGGTATCTGTTCACATAAGGAATCTTACTGAGCACCCACGCCGTGAAATAAGACACGGCAAGGATGCTCAGCGTGTATAACGGAATGAAATAGGCCGGATGAAGCCACGACGAGTCAATGCCATGCGATACTGCCCAGCGGATATAAAGCACATGCACCAGATACACGCCAAAGCTCAGACGGGATGCCTGCACAAGTACACGGCGGCATTTCTCGCTTAGCCGCAACGACAAGGCGCCGAACCACACATACACAGCAACCGAAACTGCCAGTGTAGTCGGAGTGAGATAATTGATGAACCAGTTCACGGCTTTCCCCGTGCGGTGGGAATAAAATATCGTGCCACACACCACCGCAGCAAGAGCTACGGCTCCCCCCGCGTAGATAATTTTGCGGGTGCAGGGGCCGGGCCTATAAGCACACAGGTAATGACCCAGCACGAAGTAGCCACTATAACCTGCCACCACATTAATATAAAGTGAATCATAGAACTTCTTAACGACGTTCACCGCGGCCACATCGCAGTGCTGCTTGGCTATTGTAAAGGCAAACGGCACAACAAAAGCACACGCTATAGCCACGATAATAAAATACCGCTCGGTAGCCCTGTTTTTAGCTATCGCGCGGAAAACGGGCACTGCTATATAGATGCCCAGCAACATTTTCAGGTACCAGAAATGACTGGGACCAGTCAGCAGCAACGACAATGCCAGGGTGCCATGGTCGGCATTTATCCTTTGAAACGAATACACATACGACCACCCCAAAAAGGCCACTACAATGCGCAACACATTACGTCCATAAAGGCGCCTCACACTCAACTTGCGCTCGGCATTCAGGAACAACGCGCCTGAAATCATCAGAAACACCGGCACACACCACCGCACCAGCGACTGATAGCACAACCTCAATGTCCACTGCGCCGACGGGTAACCATCAATGAAGTGCTGCGCCGACACATGCAGCCACACCACTGCCACTGCCGCTGCCACGCGCAGCAAGTCCAAGTCTAGCGCACGATGCGCCTGTGGCGCAGACGATGAAACAATTTCTTTAGCCATTGCGGGTGCAAAGGTAGCAATAAGACATCAATTTCACACGACAATTTCGCTTTAATTCCACTTTTTACACCCCAGGCTATTGCCAATTAAAAAAATATTTGTACCTTTGCACCGCAATTTTGCAAACTAATATATATCACTAAACGTAATGTACTTAGATTCAGAGAAAAAGAAAGAGATCTTTGGAACTTACGGTGCCAGCAATACTGATACTGGGTCTCCCGAGGCACAGATTGCATTATTCTCTTACCGTATTTCCCACCTGACCGAGCACTTGAAGGTCAACAAGAAAGATCATACGACTCAGCGTGCACTGAAGATGCTCGTAGGTAAGCGTCGCAAATTGCTCGATTACCTGATGCGCAAGGACATCAACCGCTACCGTGCTCTCATCGCCAAGAAAGAACTCGGTATCCGCAAGTAATCCAGTTCACGACATCGTAAAAGCGTTGCATCCACAAGGGGTGCAACGCTTATTTTTATCCCACTAAGGTAAGATAGCTTAATGCGGGAGGACGAGGCGCATGCCGACGAAGTGGAGCCAGTTTTCGGGACCGCTCATATAGCGGTTCGACACGCGGCAGTACTTCGCGAAGTCGGATAAGTTACCACCACGGTAAACGTGGTTAGAGCCAGTAGCAGGACCAACAGGGTTGACTTGCGAATCAGACGGATAGGAACCATACCAGTCCTGGCACCACTCATTCACATTACCGCTCATGTCGTAGAGGCCGAGTTCGTTGGGAGCCTTGGTGCCCACGGGCTGCGTGCCGGAGCCGGGATTGTTGTCCATATACCAAGCCACATCACCAATGGTGTTGCTCCCTGCATATTTATAGCCTTGACTTTTGCTGCCCCCGCGAGCCGCATACTCCCACTCAGCCTCAGTGGGCAAGCGGAAGTTTTTGCCCGTGAGCTGGTTTAGCTCCGTGATGAACTCCTGACAAATGTCCCAATTCACGTTTTCTACCGGTCGTTGCAGGTTCGTGCCATAGTCAACATCATCTGGATATTCCTCCCAAGTTTCAAAATCAAGACACCATTCGGTTTGAACCCCATTGAAATGACTTGGGTTATCGCCCATCACAGCCTGCCACAACTCCTGAGTGACCTCGGTTGCACCAATACTATAACTAGACAACGTAACTTGGTGTGTCGGAAGCTCATCTGGGTAGTAGTCACTGCCCTGTTCCTCCGTTGCGCCCATCGTGAACGTGCCGCCATCCACATAGACCATCTTGAAACTGACCCCATTGACGGTATAGGTGGTGACCCCGGGTTCAACGGGATTGTCCACGTCAAGAATGACGTTAATGACGGCATTCACATCACTCACATCCACCTTCTCGTCGCCGTTGAGGTCGGCGTTACCGAGATAGTCATCGGCGGTCTTGAGCTCAAGGATAATGTTGATGGCGGCATTCACGTCGCTGACGTCCACCCTGCCGTCGCCGTCCACATCGCCGTAAACCTGACTCCATGCCGGCATACACATAGCGATGGCCGACAACAATAAAACCATTCTTTTCTTCATACTATCGAACATTAAACTCTTCATCCCGCAGCCCCAAGGATGACATATAAACAAAACAACGAAGCGTGGGCTGCTTATGCCACACTCCGCTGATTGATGGTCCTAGGAATTACCAAAAGTGCAAAGGGGTATAATGGATGCAGTCCACGCCTATAGCGCGGAAGCAGCAACGCTCTCTCCATTGCACTTGTTAAGAATTTCCTAGGTTCTCAATCAGCAAGAAATAAGCATGTCGCTTCTAAAAATCAAAATGTCGGCGGATTGTTTCCAATCCACCAGCAAAGATACGAAAAAAAAGTGAACCGCAAGCCATCAAGCAGCAAAAAAGTCACCAAAAAGGAGGAATGGAAGAATGCAGGGGCATAGCCTCAGCACAACTGACCAGACGGCGGCTGCGGTTTATGAATCTTTTGCCAGTCGAAAAATCAGGTTACAGGATGGGACTGAGCAGGCGCACAACACTCTCGGCGGCCTTGACAAGCAACGGGCGACGGCGCCAGTGACTCAATATGATGCGGGTGCTTTGCCGCTGGTCGGCCTGGAACACGGCTTTCATGCGCTGATTAAACTCGCGGCTATAGACCAGCACATTGCACTCAAAATTATGCTCGAAACTGCGGAAATCAAAGTTCGTACTGCCCGTGGTAGCAAAATCGTCGTCCACAATCACCGCCTTGGCATGCATCATCGTTGGCTCATAGAAGTAAACCTTGATACCTGCCAGCAAACATTCTTTGAGATAACTGCCGGCAGCCAGCCGCAGCAGGCGGCTGTCGGTCTTGCGGGGCATCATCAGACGCACGTCTACCCCACTCAGTGCGGCCGACTGCAATGCCTTCAGCAGTGCGTCGCTGGGCAGGAAATAAGGAGTCTGGACGAAAATGCACTTTTTGGCATCGGCTATAGCCTTGAGAAAGGCAAACGAGATGTTGCTCCACTTACCCGTAGGGCCACTGGCAAGCACTTGCACCGTGTCGTAACCCGGCTTGGCCGCTTGCGGCTCGCTGGCGGGTACAGGCAGCGTGAGCAATCCGCGCTTCATGAAGTTCCAGTCAACGGCAAACGTGAACGCCAGTCCTGCCACTGCAGGTCCAGTCAGACGCAGATGCGTGTCGCGCCATGCCATCATGTGCCGCGAGCCGGTCACATAACGGTCGGCTATGTTCATGCCCCCTATGTAACCCACCTGACCATCTATCACCACCAATTTCCTATGGTTGCGCCAATTCAGACGGTTGGCCAGTTGCGTAAAAGTAATCCGCAAAAATGCGTGGGCATCAACGCCTTCACGACGCATGCGCTGAAAAAAGGCCGCATTGATGGTAAACGACCCCACATGATCGTAAATCACACGCACCTGCACACCCTCGTGTGCCTTTGCCACCAGCAGGTCGCGCATTTGCTGACCTATGATGTCGTTCTCAAAAATGTAATATTGCAGATGAATGTAGCTTCGGGCAGCGGCAATGTCGCGCTTGAGTGCGTCAAATTTCTCCTGCCCCGAAGTGAAAATGTCGATATGGTTTCCTGTATAATATGGAGCTTCGGCCAGAGACTTGACAAGTTTAATCTGCTGGCGACTTAAGTCCGACAATCCCAAATCGTCCAGTTCTGCAGGCTCTGGGTCGGTGAGCGCGCGCAAACGGCGCTGATCCTTGCGCGAAATCATGTGAACGCTCTTGAGCGAGCGCCCAAAGAAAAAATACAGCAACAACCCCACAGCAGGCAATAGCAGCAGCACTGTAACCCACGCCAGCGATTTAACAGGATTGCGGTTCTCTCCAATCACCACGCCTACCGTACCCACAATAGTCACCACGTACACCGCCACTAGGACGTTGTACAGCACGTCGGCATATGGAAATAACTCGGCAATAATCATCAGTTTTCACCTCACCACTACTTTGCGCGACCACTGATTTCCATATCGCACTATGTAGAACCCCTTGGGTGCATCTATGGCGACCTGGGAATCGGCGGCTACACGCACTGTGCGCAAGAGCTGCCCTGTGATGGAATAGATGTTGAACACGGCATCGTTGTTTCCGGCACTCAGATAGATGCGCCCCACCCCACCTTGAGCAGTTGCGTCAGCAACATGCGACTGCTCAATGCGATCGGCTTTAGCATCTACAGCAGTGCTGACAACTGGTGCGGCCAGCGTCATGCAAAGTAGTCCTATGATTAGTGTTCGTTTCATCTCAACCGACAAAATTACTACTTTTTATTATCACAAGCAAATTTTATGCCACTTTTTTTACTGAGTTTTTTCAGACTGAGTTTTCAGTTAAAAAAGGCAATATTGTCCTAAATAAAATTTTCAGAAAAAGACAAAGGAAGTTGAAAAGAAAGTAGAAAAATACTACTTTCGTAGTGACGACCAAATCACTTCAACCTCCTTTGATATGGCAAAGATAACACTATTTTCTCAAGTAA